>JANDJK010000009.1 GCA_024330925.1 Nitrospira sp. | reverse complement strand
GTGCCGCGCGACCGCTTCGATCGAGGGAAAGGCCGACTCCAAAATCAACGAGGAGGCAGGCCGTTGTACAGCCAGTTCTCCGGCGACGGCCGCGCCGAGCGACCGTCCGAACAGACAAATACGGCCTGGCGGAATCTTTCTGATCCGGGTGAGCCAGTCATAGGCTCCCATCGCGTCTTGATACAAGCCGTTTTCGGAGGGATCGTACTGTTGGCTCTTTCCGTATCCCCGATAATCGAACAGGAACACGGACAATCCCATACGATACAGATGGCCCACGTTATCCAGTCGATGGATGATATTGCCCGCGTTGCCGTGACACCAAAGCATGACCGGCCGATCCGCCCGCGACTCGATATACCAGCCGAAGAGTCGCACTCCGTCGCCGGACTGAAACCACACGTCTTCGAGCGGCAGCCCGCTGATCCTCACCCAATCGTGATCTTGCCAGGGCTTGGGATAGTACACGAAGAATTGATCGAGGATGCCCATAAGGAGCCTGACCCGCCGACCTTGGTTCGTTTCAGCAGGTTGAGTTTCAATATGACAGGAATAAAGGGACGAGGGCGATGATCAGTCGTTCAGTTTCTTATCGATCTTGTCTCTGGCTTTTTTGAACCCCTGGGCCGTTTTATCGGCGGCTTTTTTCAACTTCCGTTCGATCTTTTCTCCGACCTTCTTTTCTTTCAATTTTCTGCCGGCCTTGGTAAAGCCCTGTTCGATCTTGTTGCCGACTGTTACGGCGGTATGGCCGATCCGTTCCAACACCCCCGGACTCTTGTCCGCCCGGTCTTCGGCCGATGCAGAAGGGGCCGCGACCGTTCCGTCCAGCCAGAAAGACACCATCAGCCCAAGCATCAAAAACGACCGCGACGAACGCATCATGTGTGAGAGGTAGCTCGCCATGGCAATCGGAGTGTCTTTCCGTCAAGCATAGCACGAACCGGCGAAATCCTCTCAAGGGGAAAGGGGAGCGGAGCAAGAAATCTCATCGGCACTGGTCATGACCGCTGATCTTAGGTATACTGACCGCACCTTTCTGACAGATGAAGCCGTGACTACTCTTTCTGTCCAACAGAGTCACGACCCCATCAGATGCGACGTCCTCATAGTGGGAGGTGGACCGGCTGGGGCGGCCATTTCCACGTTACTTGCCGAGCGGGGGTGGAACGTCCACGTCCTTGAAAAAGACCGCCACCCGCGTTTCCACATCGGCGAATCGTTACTCCCGCATTCGCTCCCGATGCTCAAACGATTAGGCGTGTTGTCGGAAATCGAAAAAATCGGGATCGTCAAGTATGGAGCCGAAGTCGTCTCCCCCTACCATGGCCGCTCCCGCATTCTGTACTTCTCCAAAGCGCTCGACGGCTCGCAACCGTTTGCCTACCAAGTGAAGCGGGCGGAATTCGACAAGATCTTGATCGACAACGCCGTGGCCAAAGGAGTTCATCTCCATGAAGGGGTCCGAGCCAAGCACGTCGAGTTTCGTGCCAACTCAACTCATTTGATTCACGCACAAGATGAAACGGGGCGATCGTTCACCTATGAAGCCGACTTCGTGGTTGACGCCAGCGGACGCGACACCTTTCTCTCCGCCCAGCTCGGTGGCAAATCTCGCAATCCCCATCACAACAGCGCGGCGATTTTCGGCCATTTCGAGGGAGTCCGCCGCCTACCGGGACGAGATGAAGGCAACATCAGCATCGTGTGGTTTGACCATGGCTGGTGGTGGATCATTCCATTTAAGGATGGCACGACCAGCGTCGGCGCCGTGTGCTGGCCCTCCTACATCAGCACAAGAAAGGTCCCGTTGGAGCAATTCTTGTGGGATACGATCGCCCTCTGCCGACCGGTGGCTGAACGGATGGCGAACGCCAAACTGCTGGGACGGGCCTATGCCGCTGCCAACTACTCCTACCGGCGAACAACCATGAGAGGTGACGGTTATCTGATGGTGGGCGACGCCTTCGCCTTCATCGACCCCGTATTTTCAAGCGGGGTTCATCTGGCATTAAACAGTGCCATGTTGGGAGCCGAGGTCGTGGACGCCTACTTGAAAAAGTCTCCCGACTATCCACATCACGTAAAGGAGTTCGAGCGGCTCGTCCGCCGCGGTATCAAAACATACTCCTGGTTTATCTATCGCTTTACCCAACCGGCCTTCCGCGCCTTGTTCATGTCAGAAAGGTCGGTCTTCAAAATGGAAGAAGCGGTGCTGTCGATCTTGGCGGGCGATGCCTTCGGGAAGTCGCCGACCCAAATTCCCCTGTTCCTGTTCAAAATGGCCTACTATCTGGTTTACCTGTTCAATTTCAGGGACAATCAAGCCGCGCATCGACGACGACTCCAGGGCGTACCGGAAACCGTTACCACGCTGCAGGACTATGCTGTTCCCCCACCCTTATAACGCGATCGAGAAACAACTCGTATGACATCAGTATCGACTCATCGAACGCCCACTGCCGGTCGTGGCACACCACGGACATCATCTCATTTACACGTTTCATACATCGAACCGTGGACGTTGTCGTCCCTGCTTCATTCGGCGTCAGCGCCGACACCAATGGCGATCGTTTCTTTCGGGCAACCTCTGTTGTGCGACGTCCGCTGCCCTGTCATCGCTCCCGATCTTCCTCAGATTGCCGGCTCCCCGTTGATGGAGGTTTGGACCTCGGACCGTCCGGTTCACACTTCAACCAATGGGGGGCTCTCCACAGCCATGAACGGAGAATGGCTCATCGGGGTCCTCAGCCTGGATGAGCCACCAAATCAGTCTTTGGATGCACTGACCGACGATGCCTACCGGGAAATCCTCCGCCATCTCAATAATGTCGGCTATCCGCACCTGTGCCGCGTCTGGAACTACTTCCCCCATATCAATGACGACCAGGACGGGCTGGAACGGTATCGGCGGTTCTGCGTCGGCCGGCACCAGGCGCTCGCGGAATCGCTGCCTGGCTTCCCCACCTCTCTGCCAGCCGCCACGGCGGTCGGGACACGATCTGGTCCACTCCAGATCATGTTTCTCGCAAGCACCAAACCGGGCGTCCATCTCGGCAACCCAAGACAGATGAACGCGTACGAGTACCCCTCGGAGTATGGTCCACGCAGTCCCTCGTTCGCACGGGCAACCTTGTGTCAATCTCAAGCCGGCACCACTCTTTTCATCGCCGGCACAGCCAGCGTGGTGGGACACGCCAGTCAACATCTCGGCCGACCAGCCGACCAGACGCGCGAGTCAGTTTGCAATATCTTGACGATTCTCGAACGGGCTGGAGCGATGGGTAACACTGACTTTCTCGATAAAGCAAGCCGCGCGGTGTACAAGGCCTATGTACGGAACATCGGCTCACTCCCTGCAATTCGCAGCGTGCTTCAGCAGTCACCACTGTCCTCACAGCCTCTTCTGTTCCTGCAGGGCGACCTGTGCCGAAAAGAATTGCTTGTTGAAATCGAGGGCCTGATCGTTTCCGAGTAGTCACGCGCCATGGAATCCGGTTCCTCTCAACCCATCGGACAAGCACTGAACGACGCCGCCGTTCGCCAGTTTCACTTCACGATCGACTGTGATTGGGTGCCCGGCTCGCAACTCGGTCTGGAACGCCTGTTAACCCTTTGCGACAAACACCGGATCGCGGGGACGATCTTTTTTGCCGGCCGATTCGCCGAGTCGTATCCGGACCTGGTGCGGGATTGCCATCGGCGCGGACATGAATTGGGCACTCATGGCTGGGCCCACGGCAGCTTGGAAGAGGATGAAGATTTTCGGCTAGCAAGCTACGAGCAACAGCGAGAGTGGATCCGGCTCGCAACTGATGCCGTCGAAAGCGCGTGCGGTATCCGCCCGGTCGTCTTCAGGGCACCCAATCTTCGTATCGGCGAAGCAACCGTTCGAGCCTTGGCCGACGAAGGGTATCGCTTCGATTCCTCCGTCCCCGCCAGGCGTTTCGACATGGGATTCGGACGCGTTCATTACACCAACTACTTCTGGGCACCCCTTGCGCCTTATCGCCCCTCCCTGCACCATCTGGGAAAGCCCGGTCATGGGCCACTCGTCGAAATTCCCCCTTCAGCTTATCTTTTCCCCATCAACCTGGCCGCTCTGCGAGTACTGGGCCTGACGGTCCTCATCTCCATGATTCGGAGGATCGCCCGACAATCACTCCACCTGGTGTTCTACTGTCATCCATTCGAATTCCTCCCTGCCAAGGACCAGCGATTCCCCAAGAACATGTCCAAATGGAATCAACGGGGCATGAGCCCGGCCAACCTCTCCCTCGTGGACGCCTTCATCGAGTCGGTACTCGACTTGGGCTATGTCGCGGACACGATCTTGAGCGCCATCCCCCGACACATTGGCTTCCACCATCCGATCGTCCTGGAACCTGTCGTCTGTCGATCCGATCATACTTAATCATCAAAAGGAGGATCATACAATGCGCCACATGAAACGGCTCCGGTTCACCACGGTTTTGCTATGCATCACATTCATCGCAGTTGTCGGTTGTCGAGGCGGAGGGCAGATCTATAACGTCAAAGACGCACCGATCATTACCGCCACCGGCAAGGAAGCGACACTGAATCAGATCACAAAGGCCATCGTCGAAGCCGGATCGGGGTTGGGATGGACCATGACGGTCGTCAAACCAGGGCACATCATCGGCACGCTTCACATTAGAAGTCACACGGCGATCGTCGAAATTCCTTACACAACCAAAACCTACAGCATCCTTTATAAGGACAGCACAAACTTAAAATACGACGCCCAAAAACAGACCATTCACAAAAACTATCGCGGCTGGATTGAGAACCTGGATAAAGCCATCAAGAGCCGCCTGTCTGGATTGGGAGTCTGACTACATCTGTATCTTGCATGCTACTTTCGCAGTGACATGACGGCCATCCGCTCGCCGTAATACCGGCGGACAGATGGCCGCCTGCCGAAGCACCGACACAATAGGCGATACAATCCCACCGGATACATCCCTCGGCTGACCAGTTTCCATGCCACCATTTTGGTGATTCGCGCAACATCCAGCAACGGCCGAAAGTGACTGGGGCTTGACGCCGATCGGCGCCCCACGCCAACGGTGAGGTTTTGAATCACCGTCCCTTTCCTGGCGGCTTCGATCAAGATTTCGCTCTCGTACACGAAGCTTCGATTCGGTCCATGTGGGATCTTTACCATTTGAAGCAACAGGGCCGGATACAGACGAAACCCCGACTGACTGTCTTCGATCACCTGTCCAGATGCCCAACTGATCCAAAAGTCGGCACAACAATTAGCGGCATAGCGCCAGAAGTGGGCACGTCGTTGATCGCGGCAGCGGACGCCAATTAGGAGGGCAGCCGGCTCCCGTCGAGCTTGCTCAAGAAACCGAGGAATATCCTCTGGAGCATGTTGACCATCTGCATCCAGCGTAAGAATTCCGATGGCTCCTCGAGACAAAGCATACTCGAAGCCCCGTACGAGGCTACCAGCCTTGCCGCGATTCACATCATTCCGCAACACCGTCACATCTAATCCCTCCAAGACCTGATGAGTTCCGTCGGATGAGGCATCATCCACCACGATCACGTTGCGGCATTGGCGCCGCGCCCGCAGCGCCACCTCGCGAACCGTCGCCACCTCGTTATAGGCGGGAATGACCACCCAATAGGGTGACGCCGTTTGCCTTGCCGGCAACCAATCTCCCGCCTTCCAGCCGGCACGCGCAGCTTCTCCTCTCGCACACTCACCCCTCTCAGTAACTGGTTGTCTGTCGGTGCTCACGTTCAGTACCCACCATATCCTTCTTCGTACCACGGCGCGATCTTACACCATACCACCGTTGATGCCGATGACCTGACCAGTAATGTATCCAGCCTGCTCTGAAACTAAAAAAGAAACCAGCGCGGCAACTTCTTCCGGCCTCCCTGTCCGTTTCATGGGTACCAGTGCCTCAATCTGCTCCTGCGAAAACATTGCGTTGACCGAAGGAGATTCAATTAACCCAGGCGCCACCACGTTGACCGTAATGCCGCGCGACGCCACCTCTCGTGCCAGTGATTTACTCGCCCCGTGTAAACCAGCCTTAGCCGCGGCATAGTTAGTCTGCCCTCGATTGCCGATCACGGCCGCCACGGACGAAATCGAAATGATCCGCCCCCACCGTGTCCCAATCATCGGCAGCAACAACGGCTGCGTCACGTTGAAAAAGCCGTGCAGGGAGAGCTCGATCACCGTCTTCCATTGATCGCCCGTCATGCCGACCATGGGTGCATCATCGTGTACACCAGCGTTGTTGACAACGATCTGAATTGGCCCTTGATGCAGCAACAAGGCCAAGGCGTCGTTTGCCTTCTGCGCATCAGTGATATCGAAGCAGACACTTGTCGCTGATTGCCCCCCCTGACGAATCCTGCGCGCTAACGCCTCAGCCTGCTCGCAGTTGCGATAGCCATGTACGATCACAGCATGGCCATCGGCGGCCAGCCGTTCAGCAATGGCGGCGCCAATCACCCCACTGGCCCCCGTGACCAACGCGCGCTTCCTCGTCATACCGGATCGCCCTGAAAAAAGATCGACAGCCGTCCGCGCATGATTTCCGTTCCGCCCACTAGAAGCATAAAACGGTAGAGAACCCCCTGCTCGTTCCCGAACAAACGAACGGCCTCGATGGTAAGCTCATCAGAGCAAATGTCGAGTCGATCTCCGCGACAAACGACATCCCGTACCCCTCCTACAACACCGACCACCGGATCCTTCGCCCCACCTCCCCCTCGCAACGCCACATGAACACCGACAGCCTGCGCAGCGTATTCTAGCCCCGCCACCACGTGCAAGCCGCCTTCATACCGGAGCGGGTTCGCCGGGTCGCGATGTGACCAGGCACCACACCGAATCGACTCATCATCCCATGACTCCACCCTGTCGAGCAGGCGCATCGCTCCCCCATGCGGAAGCAAACGGTTGAGGTCTTCCTTGGCTAAGGCGAACATGGTTCTACTCCCAACTCAATCCGTTGATCCCCCAGCCAATCAAACACCACAGTTCGCCGCACCCGCGCCGCAATGGTGCAGAGCAGCGGCAATGAACGAGCAGCCGGATTGTGCGTTCTGAGCTGCTCCAACGTTTGATCGGCAAGACCAACTGGCTCTGCCCCACGAGCGTCCTTGAGCGTGAACGTTGCGGTCGCGATGGCTGCCTCCGCGAGAGGGCTCAATACCAACGCCACAGCAAACCCCACCGTAATGGGCCTCGCCTCGCGTAACGGAACCGGAACCGGCAAATCATAGGCGACCAACAACACAGGACGCCACTCTGTTATCACCAGCGCCACCGCCTCTACCAATCCAGCGATGAACGAATCGTCATAGCACGACAAGGCGGTTGAGGTCTCATGACCAGCGGTGGCGATCCCCCAGTAACCGGAGGCGGCATTGTGCACGGATTGATGAAAGAGCGTGGGAGAAACCAGCCGCTCCTTCGTGGCCAGGAGGCGGCACAGTTGATCGAACACCGAGATTTCACCGCCGGACGATGCGAAGACGGCTGGCACAGCTCCCGGATCCAATCCGGCCCGCACCATCGCTTCATGAGCCACCTCGACCGCCCATCGGACAGAATCACTGCTGCGACGTCGTTCATTGGGAGGAAGAATAGTCGCCTCCGGTTGGGGAATAGGCGTAGGAACATAAGGTCGCTCACCAGCCAGCACAGGCCGACTCCCTTCCCACCCCAACAGACCAGGAGCCAGGACTCCAATACTGCGGATGGCCAGGTCCACCCGCCTCACAGTTTCCCCAACACCAAGCTGCAATTGTTGCCTCCAAATCCAAAAATATTGCTCACCACACAGGACAGCGAACCAAACTGATGGTCGCGGAGGATTCGGCACTTTAACAAGGGATCTACCCGCCGGCAATTGAGCGTACCAGGAATGAAGTTATGCGTGAGGCACAGGGCAGAGATGATGGCTTCTGTCACACCCGACGCTCCCAAGGTATGGCCGGTCCACCCTTTCGTTGAACTGCACGCCGGACGAGTGCCGAAGACACTGTATACCGCCTTGTCCTCTACCTCGTCATTGGCCCTTGTGGCCGTTCCGTGCAGGTTCACATACTCCACTGCCTCTGGACGAATGCCGGCCCGTGCTAACGAATCCCTCATCGCCCGGATCGCGCCCGTCCCGTCCGGATGAGGATGCGACATATGATATCCATCCGTACTTTCCCCATATCCCAAGAGCGCCACCGCTCCTTGACCGGTTGCTTGCTCACGCCGTTCTAGCAAGACGTAGCCTGCCGCTTCCCCCAACGACAGGCCGTCTCGATCCTCATCGCAGGGTCGGCACGGTTCGGACGACAACAACTGCAGCGCTGAGAATCCATACAACGTCGTGTGACAGAGACTATCTACTCCCCCTACAACCGCAGCGTCGCACAGACCAACCTGCATTAAGCGAGTGGCAGTGGCAAAAACCTTGGCACTGGAAGAACAGGCCGTGGAAATGACCATAGCAGGTCCGCACAGACCCAGGCACGTCCGCACAAAGTAGCCGAGGGAAAACATATTGTGGGTATAGCGATACCGGGGTACATACCAAGCAGGCAGTGAGCCAGTGTGCGGATCACGCGCCCGGTAGGCATGTTCAGTTTCGAGGATGCCGGACGTGCTGGTCCCCATGATGACGGCGATCCGATGGGCACCGTACCGCTGCTTGGCCTCGGCCACCGCCGCGGTAAATCCATCCTGCTGAAGTCCCAGCCAGGCCAACCGGTTGTTGCGGCAATCAAAGGGCTTCAAGTCGTGATCGAGCGAAAAATCTTCCAGCCCGTCCACCCGCCCAATGTAGGTTTTCAACTCCACATCCTCGAAGTCGCACAGCTTGAGTGCAGATCGCCTTGCCCGTAGAGCCTCCATAACGGCGCCAACACCCCTCCCATTGGCAGTCACCAACGTGTAGGCTGACAGAACCACCGGCGTCATAGGACGCAGACAAGCAGAGCGCTCAGGCGACATAGGCTTTCCTCCTAGCCATCACTACCGAAAAAAACAAACAGCACAGGGCCCCGCTCGCCGCAGTGACGCCGATCGCATGGAGTACCGGTGTCTTCGAAACAGCTAAGACTCCGAAGACCACTATGGTAGTGCCACTGCACACCAATAGCCCGAAATTGGTTCTGAGCCGCTCTTCCCCTTCGCATCCAGGACGATTAAGAAACAGCGCATAGTCAAGTCCTAGTCCAACGACAAGCAGAAATGTGGCCACATGAAAGAGCGAGAGCGGCTCACCCACCCCTCTCAGAATTGCCGCCACTACGAGCAGTGCACACAGGACCGGCGTCAAGACACGAACCGCTACTGCCACCGATCGTACCCCCACCGCCAGCACCACCCCAATCGCCACGATCCCCCATCCGAGTAGCTGCAGGGTTCGATCGCGATAGGCTGTCATTACTCGGTTGGACTCTTCCTTGAGATCCACATAGCTGATCGACAGATCCTTCCATGCTTCAACCGCCTCCGTCAGCCGCCAGCGATCCTCGACTCCACTCATCAGCACCACAGTCATCCACCGTCCTCCCTGGGAAAACAGAAGCGACTCCACCTTAACCCCTACCATGGTTCCTGCAAAAGCCTCAGGACCGATTGGCTCCTGCAGTCGGGATCTTTGAACCGCTTCTACAAAGGGGGAAAAGAGGCCGGGGGTAAAGGGCAATCCGTTTAAGGCTTCGGCCAGGTTGCGCTCGAGTACCGTTCGCTCCGGCAAACGTCGTTGCCGTTCCAATTGTGTCCGTCGGCTGGGGACATAGCGGGACACAATGTCGTATCCCTTGATAATGTCGTTTGTGCGCAGGTGCTCCATCCTCTCTGCCACGACTTCCGTTTTCTCGAGAAGCTCCTCGATGGTCGATCCCTCCACAACCAGCAGATCCCTCACATCGGGGGCACCCAGTTCTCGTCGCAATTGCTGATCAAACAGTTTTTTCTCCTCTGGCACCGGGCTCAACCTCGTCACGTCCTGTTCCCACATCGGCGTATCAGACCAGATCAAGATCGCCGAAGCCAAGATCAGCACGGTTACGGCTAGCACCTGTCCTGTCGATAGAAGATCAAGCCGTGACGCAACATGCCTCGGCACTGCCAGCGGAATAAAGCGGGGGCCAATGCAGGCCGGTATCACCCATCGGGTCACGAAGGCTCCTGTCACAAGCCCGACTATTGCCAGAATCCCCAATTGTGCCAACGCCTGGTAGCCGGACAACAACAGGGCGGAAAAACCAATAACTGTGGTCAGCATCCCCACCCGCATGGTCGGCCAGATAGTCCGCATCACCGATCCGGCCGATTCATGACCAGACAAGTGGCTGAACAGGTGAATCGGATAATCATCGACAATGCCCAGCAAAGTAATACCAAATCCTAGGGTTATACCATGGACAAAGCCGAACCATTGATTGACCACAAGGACCCCCGCCACCACTCCGGTGACAATAGGGAGCAGACTCAGCACAACCAGCCTGAATGACCGGTAGCTCACATACAGCAGCCCAACAACGAGAACGGACGCGACCACCGACAACTGCCAGGCCTCAGATTCAATCGCTCGTTGAATCTCAACGGCGAACACCCCTGGCCCGCTCATATGCAATCGCGCCTGAATACCGCTTTGCTTCACCACCTGATCAAATAACGCTCGGATAGCCGTTTGAATTGATTCCTGCACATCCACATCAAATCCGCCCCCCTTTATCGCCACGACCAAGAGGGCTCTGCTTCGGTCCGGTGACATCCACACCCCTCGATACCGCATCGGCCCGTTACCGCCAGACCATGTTTGCAGAATGCGCCACGTCTCTCCGGTCGGATCGGTGGGAATCAGGTCCCTGATCAAGACCCCAAGGGGGGAGCGGAGATCATCCAACCGTTGCTCGAGCGAGGTACGAAGAGCAGCCACCGAGAACGTCTCTGTCGTGATCGCAGGACTGAGCAGGTAGCGATACCGCTCGATCAGGAACCGGTCTGTTTCCTGATCGTCATCTACACCGTTGGCCACTATCCCAATCGTTCCGTTAGCTCGGATGGCCTCGGCCAGAGACCGGCTCAGCCGAGCCAACTCCTCTGCAGGCGCACCCTCCACTGCCAACAAGATCAGCCGTCCTGATAGCCCCTGCCGTACTTGCGACAATAGGACCTGCTGGGCTTCCGTCGCCCCGTCGGGCAAGAGACCTTCTAGATCGTTACGAACCGACAGGGTTTCTGTGAGGTACCAACAACCAGCAACCATAGCAGTTGTCCAGAGCAGTGGCACCCATCGAGACACAATCATGGCAGCCGACCAGGCAACAACGTCATCACAGAACGGTCTCCGCCAGCGAACCGAATCATGATCGTCTGGAGATGGCCATCTGTTCCCGTTAGCTCAATGGATTCAATCATCCCTTCACTCTGCTCCCGTGGACGCAGGCGTAAGACCCACCGGTGTTTTCCTCCCTCCAACAACCAGTCGTAGTCCCGTGTCACCTCCTTCACATCACCGTTCAGGACAGCCCGCACAGTCTCAACGAATCCTCGAAGACCTGGATAGCCATCCAACGACAAGGTTTGAGTCAGATTTCGCCGCTCACTCTCCACCGTCACCAGATCGTCCTCGATCACATATCGTTCCCGATACGGTTCCTGTACCTCTTTCTCCAAGCGAGACGGAGGCGTAAACCGCAACACCCCTCGCGTGACGAGCGGCCGAGTCACCAGCGAAGAGTAGGTTGTCTCCTCAAAGAAAATCGTAGACTCCCGCTGCACCTTCACCAAAGCGGCCAACCGCTCAAGCGTCCAAGCAGTCTCCGAAAGATCGTCAGCCATCCCCCGCGCTATCAAGCCAAACACGCCGGCAATGAGGATCGAGACCACCTTTAGCCTACGAAGCTTCATCCCAAAACTCATAAAAGTTGAACCAGTTATCCGGCGCGAGACGGCACATCGCTTCTAGCCGGGCGACATAGTGCTGCATGGCGTGCTGCAGAAACGGCTGTTGGTGATCACCAAGTTCTTTCCCATCGTTGAGAAAGGATTCAAAATGGATGTCGTACCGGTTTCCCCCTCTGTACAATCCAAAGCACAACACAACCGGGACCCCCAGAAGAGAAGCCAATCGCAAGGCCCCTGTTGGGAAGCGGGCCGGGCGGCCGAAAAACAGACACTCCACCGTCTGTTCGCGACCGACTGTGCGGTCTCCCATCATGCCCACAATGCCACCCCGCTCCAAACATTCTCTCACACGCAACATCGCCTCAACGCCTCCCGCTTGAATCACAGTTGCTGCCACGGCTGGATTCAGCATCTCTGTGAGACCGCGCATCAGCGGCGCATTGTGTTCATCCATGACGACCGTCACATCCAGCCGGCGTCCCAAGACTCCTACGGCACGAATCACCTCGAAACTGCCGACATGGGCTCCCATGAGAATGCAACCACGGCCCTTGGCCAATTCGCGATCCAACACCTCCACGCCATGGAATCGGAGATCAAATAAATCAAACTGAGCCCGGAGCAAGTACACCCGATCGAGAACGGTTGCCGCAAAGGTGTAATAGTGACGAAAGAGTTCCCCCCACCTGGCTGGCCGGCCAAAGACAATCGCTCGAAACCGGGCCACCGCCCGCCGACTCTCTGGTGAGCCCATCAGGAAGTACGCGCAAATAGGATATAAGAGCACTCGCGCGACTGACCGTCCCAACACCAGCGCCACCCACATCATGACGCGAATCCCGGCGCGACTGCCCCGTTCCCGTTGGTGCCGCCATGCAAGACTCACGCTGAGTTCACCGATCGTGGCACAATCGCAAACTCAATGACTCCTGAGGCTACCGCTTGTCCACCGACACGGCAGGTAAACAACACCCTTTCGGGAGCCATCCGAGTCACTTCGATCACAAGACACTCGCCGGGCTTGAGGGGTGAAGTAAATTTCGCAACTGGAATCCCGATCACGGTATTCAGGTCCGGCTCCGTTAATCGAATCGTTTCCAACACTTCGCCAAGTATCACGACTCCCGGCACGATCGGCCGACCAGGGAAGTGACCAGCAATCGATGGATGATCGAAACCAATCGTCACCGTTCGTTCATTGTTCACAGCTCTTCTCCTCTCTCCATTGCCGCATCATCTCGTCTATCGCCTCGCGTGGCAACTTGCCGGTTTCATTGCGCGGCAACTTCGGCACACAAACCAATGGGCGCGGTAGAAAGACGGGATCGATATGCGTCCGCAACTGGCGTAAAATCTCCTCGCTACTTTTTCCTGGAGCCACGACGAAGGCCATTAACCGCGTAACCAAGCCGCACTGCTCATCCGGCATGACAAACACGCCATCTTGCACCCCTTCAACTTGCAGTAACTTGCTAGTTAACTCTCCTAGCGACACTCGATACCCGGCGATGTGAACCTCATCGGCTTTGCGGCCATGCACCATAAACTCTCCGTTGGGAGCGACGGAGAGCCGATCTGGGACAGGGACCGGCTCAGGAAGATAAGGAGCCCGAACCACACAAACCGTTCCCTCTTGCTCCACTCGCACACCATCTAATGGTCTCCACCAATCGCCAGCAACCGTTCGTCGCTCCGCTACACTGCCTGCCTCTGCAAAGCCGAAAATTTCGCGAACTTCTGATTGAAATTGCCGTTCTGCCTCCCTCGCCACATCGCGCGCTAGCGGCGCTGTAGCCGACAGAATGAGCCCTCTTTTCGGCACGGTAATCCCTTCAACCACGCAGGCACGCAAGTGAATCGGCGTGGTCACCAAAAGCCACCGCTCAGGCACGGCCATTAACACGTTCCCGACATCAGCGGGAAACAGCGGCCGCCCTTCGTGCATCGCCAAGCCATGAACAATTGGCAACATCACAGAGGCTTCGAGCCCAAACATGTGCTGATGTGGCACAGTCGCTACGATGATGATGCGTTCTCGCTCCTTGATTCCAAGCCGTGCACCAGTGGCTTGTGCAACGGAGGTTAATGCCCCCCATGTTTTCCGATTGGGAACTGGCTTCCCCATCGTGCCGGAGGTGAACGCAATAGCTACCTCTTGATCCCATGGAATCAGGGGAGGGTCCGACGGACACAAGTCGCAAGCAGAATGTTGTCGCCTTAGAACCGGCATCAGCTCACTCACCGCGCCTGTTGCCTCGTGATCCACATACGCATAACTGTCGGGATAGTCACGGATCATCTCTCTGAGGAGATGAGGCACTCGGCTATGAGGCAGCAACGTCACCTGTCCTCGCATCATCGCCGCCGCAAAACCAACGAGAAATTCATAGCGATTGGCAGCAAGATTGAACACGGTGGGCCGATCAGGCAATTGATCGGCAAGCGAATAAACGTCGCGTAAAAATTGAGCGGCGGTACGCCCCCCCTCCTGTCCCCACGCCAAGAGGTCGTCACGCTGGTAGGGCCCGATCAAGGGAACTTCGCGCATGGCCGGCACTGCTCACTTGGTCCGGTACGTTTCAACAGCATGGGCCAGCGCCCGTAAGGAGGAAAAGATGGCTTTGATGTCCGGATCGCTCGACTTGACTTGATAGCCATACCGTTGGGAAATGGCCAGCGATAACTCAAGTGCGTCGATTGAATCCAGCCCCAGTCCCTCCCCAAACAAGGGGGCTTGGGGATCAATGGATGCCGGATCGATCGTGAGCTTCAGCGTCTTGACGATCAATTCGGCAAGCTCTCGTTCCATCGCTGAGAAACCCGTCTGCTCCATACAATGCCCTACCTCTACGACATCTACATCGCCAGCTTGACCGCTCGATAGTCTCGCAAGAGACCGCCGAATCGCTCCGTGACCTGGCAGTCAACGAAACCCGCTTCCTCCAACGTCTCAACAATCGTGCTTGGAGGCACGCACTGTTCGATTGTCTCCCACCAATAAGCCATCAGCCGTTTCAGATTCTCATCCCCACTTCGGACAGCCAGCACCATCCCCAGCACGTCTTTGAGATACCATCGCAATAACCGACCCAGGATAGCCGAATGAGGGCGAGCAACTTCTAACAATAACACGATCCCGCCCGGTTTCAGGACACGCCAATACTCTGCAAAGGCCTCTCCGAGATCGGAGAGGTGTCGCAGGGCATAGCCCATACTGAGAAAGTCGAATGTTTGGTCCCGAAACGGAAGTCGTTCCCCCACCCCTTGGACCAAACGCTGACAGCCCCCTCGCCGCGCCTCGCGCAACATACCAACACTGGGATCAAGTCCGATTACGAATCCAGCCTGACCTACAAGCTGCACAGCAGCCTGTTCCATCAAGCCTGGCCCACAGGCGACATCGAGCACCATCATGCCTGGCTTTAACCCAGCCAGCTCCAGCGCCTTCTTTCGATACCAACAACCAGCCCCTAGCCCGACCGCTCTATCGAGATGTCGATACTGACCCGCGGTCTTGTTAAACAGCTCATTGAGAAACGCCTGCCTCTTCTCCGGCTTTCCATAATACTGACGCAAGGGAGGATGCGGCGCGATACGACGATTGCCTCTTGTCCCACCGTTGCTGACCGGTTGATCTACCAATCGCGCCATGGATGCTCTGGATGGCCTTGGAAGACCACTCCACCACGCCCTGCCTTTTCTTGTAACAAGACCTTTCGCCGACGGGCAAGTGAAAGCCTGCCGTCCTCATCAGAAGAAAGCATGGATTGCAAACATCACATCATGATCATGATCACGATGGGTGTACTCCAGACGAGCAGCCCAATCACGGGCTAGGGTATAACGCAACCCGATGTGCCAGCGAATGTCGTCGGATCGGTCGCCGAGGGGAAAGCGAAGATAAGAGCCCGATCCCATGAGTTTCCAACGATCTGTCACGTCGGCCACCAGGCCCATCGTCACGCCTCCTCCCACCCGATGAAAGTCCCGGTAGGCGGGACTGACATTCGCTTCCCCCTCACCGAATAGATAGAGGACTTCCCGTTTGAACAGCATCGCCGACTCGATGGCCCCGCCGACCCCTCCACCGAACACGCCGTTGCTGCACAGCCGACAGCCGCCGTGCTTGATCGTCTGCATGCCCACGTTCACCCGCCACGAGGGCGCGCGAAAGAGCTCGTCGATCGGAGAAAGCGACAGGATATTGATCAACGTGGCCCGCTCGACCCTGGTCTGTCTGGCTCGATTGTAATGCCGCACCGTCAAGCCAAGGGCTTCGATCTGGGCATCGGGCGTGTACCCCTCTTCAGGATCAAGAAGATCGTGATAGAGCGCCCGCACAGACGCTTCTTCAAACGTGTCCTCGTTGCGCCATCCACCCCCTATCGTTCCCCGCATGGTGCGATGTCCAGCATCTGGACGCTTTGTGTAAGGAGGAATTTCTATTGCCGGAGAAGGGATCGGCCGTTGGCTTCGCTCAATCAAGACGTGCCGGAGACGCTCTCGATACGTGGTCGTCTCCGGATCATCGCTCTCATTCTTGTATCGAAGATAATCGGAGACCACATCGAGCACAAATGCCTGTCGTGCCATTGGCAGAGCTGCGAAGCTTGGGTCCGCAACGGCAGTGGGATCCTCCATCAGCCTCTTGGCCATCTTCCATTCATCAGCCACGAACAGAGCACGTTTCCGCTTGATGATTGTGCTGCGGGACGGCCGATAGGTCGCGTCCAGGACCAACCCCGGATGGTCCACCAATGCTCGCACTGTGTCGGCTGGAATTGTCCAAAACCGAAATCGGTCGCGCAGATGCAATGCAGGATTTGCATATTCCAGGAGCGACAAAATGTGGTAGGAGCAATTTTCCTTAAAAAAAAAGTAATCGAAATAGGCGTTCCCCATCTCCCAAGCATGCAGCAGCAGCCGATCAACCTGGGACGGAGAAAGATTGAGCCGGTATTCCCACATATCACGGTTTTCGATATCCCGATAGGCTTGGACCTTGAGGTAATAGGGGGGAGTGGAGAAAAATCCCTTGTAACCGCCAAAGATCCCCTTGAACGCATACTCGACTCCGGCTTGAGGCGGCACATCCGCGGCATACTCAATCGTATAGGCCAACAGCCGTGTGTGTTCTGTCTGCCCCTGTTGGTCAATGCGCAAGAACGTATGGCCGAACATAGAAGCCGGATTGTTAAGGAAGGCTGCAGGGAAGATCAAACTGACGCCCTCGGGATTCAGCTCTGCTCGCCATCGGTGATACCGCTCACACGCGAGCGGAGCCAGCCGTTGGTCGTCAAAGTGTAGCCGTTCTTTCAGCCAATGGTATCGTGCAATAAACGCACACTGGGCTGGTTGCTGGGAGCGACCGACCGGTTCCGCAGAGAAAAACGCTCGGATCGTTGCCTCCAATTCAGCCTCGGGATCATATTTGCCTCGCGGTGACAAGAAAAATCCTGGATCATCTTCCTCACTCACCAGACGCCCAAGCCAATCGGTCTTATAGTGAAGCAACAAACGCCACTCTCGCTCTTCCGCCAGGCGAGCACGGAGTGCCTGTTCGATCAGCTCCTGCTGATAGGATGTGAAATCGGCAGATAACGCCGTAATCGGCTGTGAAGCGGCGAGCAAGATAACCACGAGCAAATGAATCACCGCTTCCGAGGAAGGCCAAAATGGCCTCCATCATTGGATGGAGGCCAAAGAAGACCAAACTTAGTTGAATGCGACTTGCGAAAGAGCAGGATCCGAGGCAATCCCGTCATTCAACGCTTTGACCACTGCGGCTGGAGACAGATCGCCTGAGGAGGCGAGGGCGGCATAACGTCCCTGGGCCATGGCAAAGAACGTCTCATGGTGCTGTTGTGGTACTCCTAACAGGGTTGCCATTGCAGCCAAATGTTCTCCGCGCCCCTGTGCCATTTCTTGTGCCAGAGCATCAGCGTTCAATTCGGCAAACATCGTGGCCTTTTGCTCCGCCCACCACCGGCCGTCGTCCGTACAGCCCATTGTCCCGCTGGAAATCCCAAACGTCTGCGTGCCGAACGATCCGTTGGTCGTTGCCATTAAGATCTGCGCCCCCTTGGTCTTGGCGTGCGGATAATTTTGCCAGGCAAGTTTTCCCAGTCCGCAGCCTGGCCCCGTATCCGGTGTGCCAGCAGCCAATGCGATCCCGCCTTGCGCCACCATCGCCAATCCGATCACCGCAACCATGCTCAATTTTCTCATTCGAACCCTCCTTGGTAAGAGTGAGCAACCACGCCCCTTCTGGTCAAGGGATTATAGACGAATCGTCGAGGAGAACCACAAAAATTTTCTCCCAGACCATTCGCCTTTTTGATAGCTGGAACTGGAGAGGCTCGTCGAGGCTTATGGCTCTGCACTAGGAGGTGCCCCCAGAGATTCACGCACCGCCGCCCAGTCGAAGGTGAAGGGCACAGGGGTGAGCTGCGGCATAGCCGCAAGTTCGGCTGTTAGCCGCTCGGCCCTTCCGCGACTCATCGGATGGGTCGAAAGCCACTCCATCCGTCCCTCATCGTTTGCTGACAGTCGTTCGAAGAAGCGAATCATCCCGAAAGGATCAATTTTTGCGTCATACAACAGGTGAAGGCCGGCGATATCAGCCCTTGTCTCTTGCTCACGGTCGAATGTTAGCCCCACGAATTCGACACTGAACTGTTTCATCAGGCCAGCGAAACCCCGCTGGTCCCCTACGAGAATCGAAGCGGCGACAACGAGACCCAGCCGTTTCACGATCCGCTCCAATCCGTGCCGTTGTAACACATGATGGATCTCGTGCCCCAACACCCCAGCTACCTCCTCAGCACAGGCTGCATTTTGCATTAAACCGGTAAACACCACGATGTAACCGCCCGGCAATGCAAAAGCGTTCACAACGTCACTCTTGACGACCGTGACTTCGAACTTGTAGGGATTATGGGGAATCTGCTCGACGAGGCGTCGCGTCATTTCCTGAATTGCGGACACCGCTGGTCCCTCCTTGACAAGGTCCTGACGAGCTAGCAGCTCTCTATAGGCTGCTTCGCCGAGTTTCCGTTCCCATTCGACCGGAATCCGTTCAACCGCCAGCGCAACAAGCAGATCACTTCCCCACCAGAGCCCAGCCACTCCAGTGAGGAGAATCCCAAAGGCGACGCCCCAGGCTCCCATGCGTCTCCAGCGAGCTAACCTCGCCACACTCGCTGCCTGTTCAAAAGGGATGTGCACCGATGGAGGCGCAACCCGACGAAATGTTCTGATCAACTCGGCATCTTTGAGATACAGGAGCCGTTCACCTTGCTTACTAGGCCATTTCAGCACCAGATGATCATGATCCAATCCTCCTACTGAAATCGAAAGGGCAGTAAAGGGAATGTCCTCTTGTTGTTCCTGCCCATCGGAAGTGAACACCACTGTCAGGCCCTGGAGGCCGATCTGCACCAGGCACGGCACACCGCTTGTCGGGAACTCGTGGCCGAAACAGAGCGCATTGGGAGAAGACGACATCCTAGGCAACGTTTCACGCCATTCGTGGGGAATCATTGCTCATCTGCACATCCTGACAACCTGAACGAATTGCTTATCGTTACTCAGAAACTGGAATGAACTGCCGGATCCACGCACCAAAGCCGCCGGGATTCCGACTTTGAATATAGACAACACCGGGTCCGCGAAATCGGCAGACAAACCCTTCGCCGGACGTAAAGCTTGCTACCCAGCCAGACGACGCCCGCTCGATGGTGTAAGAGGTCGTGGCGGACCAGGCCACCATATGGCTGTTATCGACGATGTATTCTTGGTCAGGCTTCAAATCGATGCGGTGGATTGCACCAAAACTGTTTATGATCAGTGGGCCTTTCCCCCCGATCTTAAGAATAAAAAATCCCTCTCCGCCTATAAGCCCGCGGGCGAAGCTCTGCATCTTGCTCTCGATGCGTACCGAGTCGGCGCCGGCGAGAAACCCATCTTTTTGCACCATGTACTCAGTGACGCCGTCGAGCTCAAGGATGACGATCTCGCCCGGAACCGTCGGCGCCAGCAACACCTCACCGGGACCTCGACTGGCTCGCAACGTTTGGAAGAAAAACTTCTCTCCCGTGAGCAATTTTCTAGACAGGGCGCCCAAAAAACCTCCCTCCATCTTGCTTTCAACATCAATCGTTGGTGATGCCCCCACCATGGCGCCAGATTCAGCCTTGATCTGTTCTCCGGCTGACAGCTCAATCTTCACCAGTGGAAAGGCTCCAGGATACAGAATCTCGCTGCGCATATCGCTCATTCTCCTTGATGAGTCTTTACCCTGCTGGCAATACCTTCCTCGCCTCGCCTTCAGTGGAGGCGATTGTGTGAAAGAGATATCCCCCTGTCAAGTGAGCCGTGTAGCCGTTGGTCAGGGCGAGTTAGACAGGAACAGAGCAGTGGTCGAAGGAGCAGACCGAGCAAGGGGAATGGCCACTACAACATCATGTTGCGGGTCGCCGTTCTGGTCTTTCCCATCGTAGCCAACACTGTACAAGACGCCTTTCTGCATATTCACTAACATGGGCAGTCCTGTGTAGGGATCATAAAATCTCTGGCCAGCCCTGGCGATACGAGCAAACAGATCGACTTGCGGTTCCCCTCGCCGTATCCATGCCTGCAGCCCCACAAGACGCAGATGCGCTTCTGCATCAGTGATTCGTCCAGCATAGTCGTCCCACGCTGGCAAGGGTGGTAAACCAACGAGGTTCTCAATGGGATTCACCAATACATCTTTGATTGTTTCGGCCGGAAACCGGACAAAGTCTTTTCGCTTAGGCCAGCCCCGTCGCCAACCTTCATGAGCATTGGCCGCTTTAAATGCCGCATCGTAATAAGCGGCATACGCATTCAAGCGACGCTGGTTCGGTAAAGGAAACCAGGAGGCTATCGTTGCCGCAGAGAGCGATTCTCGTTTGCTCTCCGCTTCAAGTTGAGCTTCATAAGATGAGGCGGCAAAGGCCAGTTCGCTGTGCATCGGCCAACGAATGGACAGTTCAGTTTGGTTTAACGGCCTGAACAAATGGGCTAACCGCCCGATGTATGTGGCATCCACATCGGGATCCGCCAACAGAGCGGACGCAAAGGCTGCGTTATCACGCACCGCCTCAATGGCGAGCACCTTGATCGGCAAGGTCCTGGCCTGGGCTAATACTGTCCGCCATGCCTCCGTATCCATCTCCAGTCGGTCAATGCCAACACTGATCTCTTGCAGGAACCCTTCTGCCAGATACAGATGATGCGCAAAGGTGATGGCATCGCAAGGAGGAGCAACAGCCTTTCCAAACCCCCAATCCTCAAACGGCAGTTGCAGCCATTGTCGATAACGACTCAGCGCCGTCTCTTCCTGACCAATCCAGGAGCGCAGCAGCCTCTGGTTGGCACGGAGGGCACCCAGAGGATCGCTCCCTCTCACCCATCCGTTGAGCACAGCAGCAACGGCATGGGCATGCCAGGGTGACGAACCTTCAGCCCTCCCCACACAGGCTGCCACCTGTCTGATGTGTTCCGTCACTGCCTCTGCATCTGTCACCGTCTCCCTGAGCAGAGCCCATCCAACCTGAAGGGGATCCTGCCCTTCTGGAGCATTGAATCCCACCAACATAAGGTAACCATTTCTTTCAGGATCCGACACGATCCGTGGTGGCGCAGTCGTTACATGCTCATAGAGGACGGAAGGAGATTCTTCTATCACCATCCAGATCAAACCAACCACTCCAATGGCCAACACCACTCCCATGCATAAGACACAGAGCAGGACAACGCCACTCAGTGCCAGCACACTTGCTGTAGAGAGGGATACCGCCAGGCCATCAGTGACAACGCTTCTGATCTGATTCACTAGCCCAGGTTTCTTGCTCCTCAGCCGTTTTGTCGTCCGGTCGATCCCCCCTTTTTCCGTCTCAAGACCTGATGAAGCAGTCTCAGGGAACAGAACCTCGACCGCCTCCGCAACAGTTGACCGAGTGACAGCAACACCGTCGCCTGTTCGCAGAACACTTGAGGAAACAGCCTCGCGCAGGTGAACCGCTTCTTGAGGCGACCACGTCGTTGCGCCCTCAACTGACTGGCTTCGCATCCCGGTTGTGTCTGTAGCGTTGGAACTTGGCACATTGGAGGCAGGATCGGAAGGTCGTCTCACAAATGCTGGGCCGTTCCCGGGGGGAGACACCTCTTCTGCCGCCACGCCATGCTGGAGCAGTTCCTGTTCTGTTCGCCTCTCGCGCAATGGAACAGTTACCGGATCATCAGCTTCCACCTCCAGACGCTCTCCTCCCTCCGCTTCAAAGACCTGCGCTTCCTCCACTGCGGAGGGATCCGCCTCATTAGGCCCAACAGAAGGAGCCAGTTGATCTTCTTGCGACTCGTCCTCAAACCACGTTGAGGTCTCACAAGCGAAAGCGTCTTTGACCTCTTGCTCTCCCTCTAAGCCGATCCTCACTGCCTCTCCACCAATCTCCTCGGTTTCCGAGATGAATGGAGATTCGCCGTCACGCAGCCTGCCTTGTTCTTTGTCCTGCTGTTCTTGTTCATCGCTCCTCCCTGTTCCGTCTCTTCTTGCACCCGCCTCATCTTCCTGCTCACATTCCTCTACTGGCGAAAGTGGTGGGGTAAACGGAACGAGAGCCCCTGGAGCAAGTCCTCGTTCTTGGCTGATCCCATGCTCATGTTCCCCAGAGGACTCAGAGATCTGCACCACTTCTGGCCCTGTGATGGTATGAGCGGACTCTTCCGAGGGATCGAGCCATGCAGCAACCGATTGTTCCTCTCCTTCCTCGTCGCGCCAGGTGAGAAAGGAATCGCCAGTGGCCTGCTGCATCTGCCCCTCAGACACTACAGCCCCCAATGGCATGGCTGGCACGCTCTCATCCGGTAATGGCTCACCCACCGAACAACCTGTTACAGGATCCGCCTCCAAGAGCAGAGAGTCGACGTGGGAAGCACCAGAGAGGTCTGGTGGCAATTCTGCTTCTATGGCCGGCCCTACCAACTCGTCTCCCAATTCGATCGACTTGTCCACAGGAAGAACGGTGGCTTCTGTCATCGGCATGGTTTCGCCCGCGTCGGCCTCACGTAACTCTTGAATCCTTTCCAATCCATCGATCCTCGTCATCGACGAGGACGTTTCCCCCCGATCCTCCATGTGTTGATCAGCCGTGTCCCCTCCATGAGCCAGTTGCCTCTCCATTTTCAAAAGGACCGCAACCACATCAACTGGTTGCTCCGGCAACTCGGCCGGCTGATCTGGAGATTCAGAGCATTCGAGAGACCGCTCAGTCGTGAGGCTGGATCCAAACTGTCCAGCCTCTTCTTTAGCCGCCACAGAAAGTTGGTCTTCCTCTTGCAGTTCAAGCACTGGCGATGGAGGATTAGATGGAGCTCGTTGATCCCCTTTGATTGACACGAGGGTTACCTCATCGGTCGTGAGGACATCGCAGTCGCTTAGTGGCTCACGAGAGACCGTTCGCGCCCCGTTCATGGTGTCACTTGGCACCGCCATCAGTGGATCGAGTCCATCCGCTATCGAGCCAGATGGCGGTTCATCCGCTTCGCTATACGATTCATCAGGAGACCACTGGACGGTCGACTCAACCATCGCCTCCTTCGCCACGTGTTCCCCATCAACCAAGGGAGCACATGCAATCTGAGAAGTGTTCTCCTCACCCGTGACGAATGCCTCTCCGTCCCTTCGTTCCTGCTGAAGGGCGAACAGCGGTTCCCCCCTTGATGCTAATGGCGACAGCCCATTGGACCATTGCCTTTGATAGGATTCGACTCTCCCTGCCGATTCGCTTTCTGATTCCAACTCGACTGGTGCTGTGCTGCGCGGGGAATCATCAGTTGGCAACTGGTCACCTTGGGCGGAGGATACAATGGAGAGTTCTGCTGGCTCATCAACTGGTTGGGCAGTAAGAGCTCCCGTGTTGGGGTCCCAATATCGATTCAATCGAATGACGGCCGGCGAGGCAGGGGCCAGATCTCTGATATGACGGTACAACCTGCTCGCATGGTCTAGATCGTCAGGATCCGGATTCTCGATCAAGATCTCGATAGCCTTCGCATATTCGGCAACTGCCTCCAGGATCTGCCCCTTCTCTTCGTAGAGCGTTCCAAGTTTTTCAAGATAGGGAACACAGCGAGGACCGACAGACAGATATTCTCGCAGCAGGGATTCCGCAAGCCAGTAGTCCTGTCGCGCTAAGGCCTCCTCGATGAGCGAATCAAATGCTTGCTTTGCGGGAAGAAGGCTACCGAGGCGAAGATGGAGAGTCGCAAACAGCCGGCGTGCCTCCATATTATGAGGATCCATCGCCAGCAATTCTTTGATCGTGGTTGATGCCTTGCCATACCGGCCTTCATTCATCTGGGAGAGAGCCTCTTCCAAGAGGGCAGCTTTCCGGCCATAGCCGGCAAGAGATGGTTTGAGCCCCCTCGTACGGGCCGTCGAATGCTTCTCTTTGTCTTTGGGGGATTTTTTCTTCTCCAATCGCACACTACAACCTTAGCAGACCTTTCCAAAATTGCTCGGGACTTGCCGGATTAATGTTCGCGCGGTCCGTTTCTGCCGGATCACAACGGGTGCAAACCACAAGAGGGTGGGACAACGACAACTCTGACATGCCATGCAAGACTGGTACCCCATTGCATCTCGTTACTCGTTTTTATCCTTTTCTTCGTTCTAGCAACTGGTCCCCATAGCGACCTACAACAAGAGGCCTTTCCTATCATCAGCTCATCTCTTCCAGAAATGAGTTCCCTCTATTGGCACGTTGCATTTTTGCACAGAGGCTGTTCAAAATCGGCCGAGGTGGAAAATCGCTGCAGCCCAGCCCTTTTCGCAATGGGATCACGGAGGGCACCGCTGTATGCTGTATTCGCGACATACAATGACCGAGCCCCTTTCAATCAGCCTTCTTCTCCCTCGCCTGACTTGTTTCGTCCCCGTTCATCCTCAGAAACGGTCTCTCTACTAGTCTTGTTTGACAATGAAGCACGTTCTTTATCTCGAATCATCCTTCCCCAATCCATTCCTTATCGGCTGCTACAGTCTCAAACTGAGAGGCATCACAATCTCCCGTTCGCGTCCTGCGATAACTCATTGACAAGCACAGAAGTACCCTTTTATTGTCTCTCATGCTCTCTCTGTGATACCGTCAGTTCGTCACTGACCAGCACAAGTCAGCATGACGGAACACATGGCTTTGGCTTAGCCGGTTGTCCGGCATCTGGCCCCACGAGACAACTCCGGTTTGCTAACAGACTGGTGAAGACCATGACGAGAGGAGTAGGCCATCGGAGGATTGGAGTGTGGCTTTATGCTCTAACACTGGCAATACCTCTCCCAGTGTCAGCTCAGGGAACCAATGTCCAACCGCCCAGGGTGACCCTCGACTTTAACGAGGTGGAAATTCCTGTCCTGGTTCGTTTCATTAGTGAGCTAACCGGCAAAAACTTTGTCTTGGACGACACCATCAAAAAACAGGGCGGCAAAATCTCCATCTATTCTCCAACCAAGGTCACCAAGGATCAGGCCTATAACATGTTCGTCTCGGCCCTCGAAGTTGCACGACTGGCCGTCGTGCCGAAGGGCAATGTGTACCAGATTGTGCAAATGGGAGACCTGCCACCCGAACGCGGCGTCTTCGTCTATCGGCTCAAACACGCGAACGCCTCGGACCTCGCCGCCGTGTTGACCAATCTGGTCGCACGCTCCCAAACCGTGGCCCAAATGGCGCCAGGGATGAAGCCTCCCATGAGGCCATTGACGGAATTCGAGGCACCGGTCCAGGTCTTTGCCGATAAGGCCACCAATTCCATCATTATCAGTTCGACCAAGGGCGCGTATAATCAATTGCAGGCTGTCATCCGCGACCTCGATGTTCGACGACCTCAGGTCTTCGTGGAGGCCGTAATCATGGAGGTCCAAGTTGATCGCTTACGGCAGATCGGAACTGACCCGACACAAGTATTAGGTGCCTGGCGCTCCGGTTCAGCCCAAGGGCTTGCTGGCTTTAATCGCCCCCCCGAAGATCTTGCCTCTGTTGCTCAAGCCATCAGCGGTATTGCGGCGGGCGGCGCCACGGGAGGAGCCTTTACCGTTCTCAATACGGTCAACGTACGGGCCTTCATGCAACTGCTCATGAGCATGACCGACACCAATATTCTGTCCACACCTCAGGTGCTGGCAGCAGACAATCAAAAGGCCAAGATCGTTGTTGGCGAAAATCGGCCTTTTCCAACTGGTCAAGCTCAAGGCATCACCGGCGGTACCCTCGTGACCATCGAACGAAAAGATGTGGGCGTCACCTTAGAGATTACGCCACAAGTCCTCGAAGACGATCTCATCCGACTTGAAATCAAACAAGAAATCACCGCCATCTCAGAAGCTGTCGCTCAAACCATCGGATCAGGGACGGCAACTATTCCGGTAGGCCCCACCACCACCAAACGGTCGATGGAGACCACAACGATCGCCCATGATCGGCAAACCCTCGTGGTGGGGGGATTGGTCCGCGACAACATCACCATCAACGAGAGGAAAATACCCTTGCTCGGCGATATTCCGTTATTGGGGTGGTTCTTCCGCTCTCAAAACCGGACGGTGGAAAAACTCAACCTCCTGGTCTTTCTGACCCCTCACCTCGTTCGCGACGACATGGACGCAGCAGACCTCAATGCCCAAAAGGCAAAGGAGGTCAATGCGATCCAACGAACCAATCGCATCGAAGAGCCGACGCGACTCAAGCAAGAAATCCTGGAACGGCTAGAACACCCATCACCTGCCAATTCTGATCGATAACGATTTCTGTCTCCTTGCCGTTCTCCCCCATTTCCTCCAGCACTTTGCGCACATCCCACCATTGACGGCCCATCTTCCCCCAGAAGAAGGACAGTGCCATCAATGTCGCAACGATAAAGTCACAGGAGAGATGTTAAGAGAAGGAACGTGAGGCAAGATGCTCGGCCATCCCAACGCGACCCCGCTGGCTATCCGGTCATTTGGGGAGAAGCTCCCTTTGGGGAAGAGGAAATCGTCGCCAATCCCCCTATGAATGGTTGTCCCATCGTCGGCCACAGAACGGTGCTCCTGGGAAGTCTTGTCAAGCTGAGCGTTATTCTTCCCGGTTTAGGACCATCACGCTTCATTGAGCTGGGTCAGGTTCGGTGGGTGGGGAACAACGTGTTTGGCGTAGAATTCCGGCGCATGTCGGCTCTCACGCATGACCAGTTGGCTCATGTAGTCGGTCACCAGCCGATCCCATGGTCCGCGCATCATCTCTCCACAAACTCCCGTTCCTCAGAAACCTCCATAGCCATGGATGGGCACTCATCCTAAAAAGCCATCAAGTCCCGCCAGCCTCGAAGAGTTGACGTGTCATTCCCCTCGTCACCGCTTCAACGTAACCAGGAACGCACAGACTCCCCTTCCCTGGCGAACGCTTGACTGGCGGCACTCCATCGATCGCGCATGTGCCGAGGAGTGTGACTCAAGCCAAAACTTTCCCGCGCGCTGTTCCCAATAGCGACACATCCAACCAGCGAACCGTGAATTCATACTCTCGTGCGAGTGACGGAATAACCAACAAGGAAGAGGTAGAACTCATGCTCCGAAGGACACTCCGCTATCAGAATGTTCCTCCTTCACTGTAGCTCCCCACATGTGACAAGTGAGGAGCTTGATTTGCTATCGTGTTCGGCTATTTTAGGGTCGAATATCAAAGTGAAGCGACAAGCCTGCATGCACACTGATCGTGCGGATCGTGGATTCATAATCATCCAACACGAGTGGGCCATCAAAGGGAAGACCAGACTGACCAAATCGATCCGTTCCGAGCGCGTCGTGAAAGGCATGGGTATACTTGGCCTCCGCAAAGGCCGCCACATACTTGATGAGAAAGACCTTAACCCCCCCCTTCACCTGAAAGGCAGGCGCCGTGTCTCGCTGGGTGGTGAGGGGTGCCTCAAAAGTCGCTCCCCTGGCTCCACCAGGCCGGAATGCGAGCTGATGCGCGCCTCCCCCTACTCCAATGTACGGATGCCACCGCCCGTTGGGATAGGCGTCGGAAATCGCAAACGGTCGTCGCAGCATCACATTTCCACCGATGTAGATCCCTTGGATTTCTGTCGTGGTGCCTTCAAACGTGCCGTCAGGATTCAGCGTCCCATTGACTCCGTCGCGACAGCAGGCGATGTCCGGCCACCAGACATAGCCTTCGATTTCAGCACCAAGATCAAACCCCGCCAACTTGTTTCTGGTCGGAAACCAAATTCCCGCATTGCCGCCGACCGACTGTTTCATCTGATAGTCGATATCTCGCTCAACATCCCCGTTGCGAAACGTGGCATCTTCACTAAAGGGAATCGCCACCCCAGCCATGAAGGACAGATAGGGCTCGATCGTCCCGGACGACATCGTAGGCAGCTCAGCCGCCGCGCGGGCGGACGAAGAAAAACCAACCACACAGAGCAAGACAATCATCGCCGCAATTCTCGTTTTCATTCGTCACCCTCCCACGGTAAAGACTGTTCGCCGAGTTGTGATCGCGAAGTCTGATGTGAGTCGGATTTCTACGAGACAGAAGAAAGCGGAACAAGACAGCCGGGCCTTCATCGCGCTCGAACCGTTCCTCGTTTCTGCCATGTGAAGCATCGACATGCAGGGCCACTCTAGCCGCCGCCAATTACTCTTGTCCTGTCCTAGATGAAGACGGCGCCAACAGTAGCAACCCCTCCTTCATTTATTAAAATAGATAAAACGGATTAGAGGTATCGGTAAATCCAATATCACGACATTGCCCTCGCAGGGAACACGGCTGTGTTCGTGGGAATCAGCCCGTATCCGCCGCAACCCATCCTATAGCTTGCCGACAACTTGAAAGGCCTCGTGGCCATACAGCCAGACCTGGCGCAAGACAGAAGATAGCAAAAGACGATGAAACGAGAGGAAGGGGCTCTCAGAAAAGCAGTCGCCTGGAAGACTTATCGCCCCAACGCCTTTTTCACCGCCAGACCGATTTCGGCAGGATTTTTCACGACCGTCACCCCGGCTGATTCAAGGGCTCTCATTTTTTCGGCCGCGGTCCCCTTTCCACCAGAGATGATCGCTCCGGCATGGCCCATGCGGCGGCCCGGTGGAGCCGTGATCCCGGCAATAAAGCTGATGACCGGTTTCTTGACGTGCTGTTTGATGAACTCGGCCGCCTTTTCTTCCGCATCGCCGCCGATCTCGCCGATCATGACGATGGCCTGCGTTTCCGGATCCTTTTCGAACAACGGCAGGACATCGACGAATCCCGTCCCGTTGACCGGATCGCCCCCGATGCCGACGCAGGTCGTCTCGCCAAGCCCCAGCGTCGAAAGCTGATGCACGGCCTCATAGGTAAGGGTTCCGCTACGGGAAACGACCCCGACCACCCCGCGTTTGTGGATGAAGCCCGGCATGATGCCGATCTTCGCTTCATCCACCGTGATGACGCCGGGACAGTTCGGCCCGATCAATCGGACGTCGCGACCACGCAACGCTCGTTTCACCTTCACCATGTCGTTGACCGGAATGCCTTCGGTGATACAAATAATAAGCTTGATGCCTGCGTCGGCGGCCTCGAGGATCGCGTCGGCACAAAAGGCGGGGGGAACAAAAATCAGCGACGTGTCGCAGTCGGTCTTTTTGACCGCTTCGACCACGGTATTGAACACGGGAATTCCCTCGACCTCCTGCCCGGCCTTGCCCGGCGTCACACCGGCGACGATTTTCGTTCCGTACGCCTTGCATTGTGTCGCGTGGAACGAGCCTTCCTTGCCCGTAATTCCCTGCACAACCACCTGCGTGTTCTTGTCGACCAGTATGCTCACGACGCTCTCCTTTACGCTGCTTTGCCCGTCAGTTGCACGATCTTCTGCGCCGCCTCCCAAAGATCATTGGCGACGTCCAATTTCAAGCCGGACTCGGCCAACAACTTACGCCCTTCTTCCGCGTTCGTGCCTTGCAGCCGGACTACCAGCGGCACGGTCATCTGCACTTCCTTCGCCGCTTCGATAACACCGTGGGCGATCCGTTCGCACCGGACGATCCCGCCGAAAATATTGATGAAGATGCCCTTCACGTTCGGATCTTTGAGCAGAATCCGAAAACCGGCCGCCACGGTTTCTTTCGTCGCCCCTCCCCCCACATCCAAAAAGTTGGCCGGCTCGCTTCCCGCCAGTTTGATGACGTCCATCGTGGCCATGGCCAGCCCCGCGCCATTGACCATACAGCCGATGTTGCCGTCGAGCTTGACATAATTCAGATTATTCGCGGTCGCTTCAATCTCAAGCGGCTCCTCCTCGTGTAAATCACGCATCTGCTGGACATCAGGATGTTTAAAAAGCCCGTTGTCGTCGAACGACACCTTGCCGTCCAACGCGATTAGTGTTTTCTCCTTGGTGATGATGAGGGGATTGATCTCGACCAACGCCGCGTTTTTTTCCATGAACAGGCGATAGAGATTCTCCATCAACTTCACGAACGGATTGAGCACCGCCGGTTCGATGTGATGAAGCCCGAGAGCAAACGCCACATTGCGTCCATTATGTGCCTGGAACCCGACCGCGGGATCAATGGCTTCCTTGATGATCTTCTCAGGTGTGTGGGCCGCGACTTCCTCGATCTCCATTCCACCTTCGGTGCTGGCGATGAACGTGGGGAATCCACTGTCTCGATCAACCAAGATCGAGAGGTAGAGTTCCTTGGCAATGTTTGCCCCTTCTTCGATCAACAGACGACGGACCACCCGTCCCTTCGGTCCCGTCTGATGTGTGATGAGGGTCTTGCCGAGTAATTCTTCGGCAAGCCCGCGAACGGCCTCCTTGTCCCTTGTCAGCTTGACTCCTCCAGCTTTTCCACGCCCGCCGGCATGGATCTGCGCCTTGACAACGAAGACGGGGGCATCGAGCTCATTCGCCCATGCGGCTGCCGCTTCTGCAGAGGTGATTTCTTTTCCCCGCGGCACCGGCACCCCAAACTGAGCGAACAACGACTTGGCTTGAAACTCATGCACATTCATTCTTTACCTCACGACTCTTACAGACGGCAGCGAACGCATTTCTTAGCGCGGGCTATTCTCACCGGCCACGCTCGGAACGCCAGAAACGCGCCCGCACCTCCTACAAGCACCGCCGGATTTCCGATATTTTCTGATTGATCTCGCGCGCGGCGGGCAAGCCCAAGAAATACCTCCGTCGCTGTCCTCTCACCCAACTTTTCTGGTGTATGCCGGCAGGATGATCGGAGAGACGACACCACTGAGATCCCCGTGTTTTTTGGCTTCTGTTCGGAATCGCTCCAAATGGTGAAGCGTCAATTTTCCTTGTTTCATGGAACCGGCTCTAGCAGCGGCGGTCAGTCCGGCCCGCCTCCCAAACACCATCAAATCAAGAAGCGAATTGCCCATCAACCGATTACGCCCATGTATCCCTCCGGAAGCTTCCCCGGCCACAAAAAGATTCCTCACTCCCGTCTCAGCATTGATGTCAATTTTGACACCACCGTTTTGATAGTGGAGAGTAGGATAGATGAGCACCGGTTCCTTGCTGATGTCGATTCCAAACCGTTCAAATTGCCGTACCATGGCGGGAAAATGTTTCTCCAGAGTACCGGGACCATGCTCAATGTCGAGCAATGGCGTATCCAGCCAGACACCGACCCGCCCTGTCATGGTTCGGATTCCTCGCCCCTCCTCGCATTCCCGAATGATGGATGACGACACCACATCTCTTGTATCCAGCTCATTGACGAATCGCTCACCCCTGGCATTAACCAGATGGCCACCTTCCGACCTGATTCCTTCGGTCACTAAAGCCCCGACCAACTGCTCGGGATACACCGCTCCTGAGGGATGGTACTGGAACGTATCGATATGGGACAGTTTGGCCCCAATACGGTAGCAGAGGCAGAGCCCGTCACCCGTTGCCCCATAATGATTGCTAGTAGGGAACCCTTGAATGTGCAGACGGCCGATGCCCCCGGTCGCAATGATCACAGTCTTGGCAGCAATGACAACATACTGCTGATTATCTAAATCTTTCAGGACAGCCCCGGTGCAGGCTCCATCGTCATCACTGAGCAACTCAACCGCCGCACAAAATTCGAGCAACTGAATCTTCCGGTTGATGACCTCATCCTTGAGCACCCGCATGATTTCCAAACCGGTGTAGTCAGAGCAGGTCAACAGGCGCGGTTTGGAACTGCCTCCCCCTTTTTTGACATGAAGATTGCCGTCCGCCTCTCGATCGAACAGAACGCCAAGATCAATCAGCCATTTAGCAATGGACGGCCCTTCTTCGACCATCACCTTAAGCAGATGAGGGTCGTTTTCCATATGACCGCCTTTGAGCGTATCCAAGAAATGGGTGATAGGGGAATCGTCTGGTGCAACGGACACCTGCATCCCACCCTGTGCCATGACGCTGTTGGAGTCCCCCAGCCGAAGTTTCGTTGCCAAGATCACCTTGGCCCCAGCTTCCTGCGCATGCAATGCCGCTGCGCAACCGGCCCCGCCGCCGCCGATCACCAACACGTCGGCATAGTGATGAGGAGTGAGAGCAACTTGCTTGTCGAGCGGACTGTCCCCCTCAAGTAAGGTGGCCAGCTCAACCACCGTTCTTTCCCCTTCATTGGGTCCAAAGCGGAGTGGGCGGTAGGCACTGGCCCGATAATCAGGATGGTATTTATGAATCAGTTGATCACGATCAGCGACCGACAATCGCGGAATGGTTTGCTTGCGCCTGGCGTCACGGGTTTGGTGAACAATTTGTTGGAGTGCATGAACGTTCATCATGATGTCAGCCGACGGTTTCACCCCTGCAGCTTCCGCTATCGTTGAGCCGATGACGCCTGCAAGGGGAATCTTATTGTGAGACGCTCGGCTACGGCCAGCCCCTTACTTGACTTTGGTGCAGAGTTCTGCCAGCTCCTCTTTGTTCATCGCAAGAATCTTATTCCATTCGTCGTTGAACCGGCCTTCCTCGATTTCTTTGATGCGAGCTTCTAACCCCATCGGCTTCTCAGTGAAATGGGCCCCCTGGGCACGGCTAACGTAGAGGGCCACAAAATTCGGTGCAATATCGGCAATGCAGACCGGTGCACACATTCCGCACATCACACAGTCCATAAACATATCCGCCACGCTTTGAAAATCTCCGAAGACGGCTTTCCACACTCCTTCGCGCACATCAATCTTCTGTGGGCAGGCTTCAGTGCACGCATTGCAATTCCGGCAAAGCGGAGCTTCCGGATAAAGATTAAACAGGTCTTGCTTCGGATCTTGGAGCGTTCGAATATCATAGATGGCTTTGCGCGCAGGAAACGGCGGCATCATTGTAAACGACATACCGTCCTGAACCGCCGTCTGGCAAGCCAAGCAGGTCTTGACCTTCGGATCATCCTTGGTTCGGTAGTACGTAGCGCAGGCGCCGCAAAATCCTCCCAAACAGCCCACCCCGCGGACCACCTCCTGACCGGCGTACCACATGGCCTTGATGACCGTGATTCCCTCAGGCACGGTGTATTGTTTGCCGGAAATTTCAATCGTGACCATTCGAGGTTGGAGCACCTCTGGTTGGTCAACCAGGTTGTCAGCGTTTTGTTCCCCCACGTCCATTTGGATTACTGGTCCTGCCTCACCAAAGCCACTCGTGACGTCAACCGATCCTTTGCCTCCACCAATTGCACTCCACCGCCGTCTGCCAGCTCGTTGAAGATCAAGACACTCACGCAAAGGAATCAATGATTCTATTTAAGGTCGCGCTCGGGCGCATAGCTTGGGATGCCTTCCTATCATCGGGATGATAATACCCACCGATATCCTGAGGCTTCCCTTGAGCTCCCAGCAGCTCCTCGTTGATTTTCCTTTCGTTATCGCTCAAATCTTTGGCAAGCTTAGCAAACTTCTCCGCCAGAACCTTATCCTCGGTCTGAGCAGCGAGAGCTTGTGCCCAATACAGCGCCAGGTAGAAATGACTGCCTCGATTGTCAATCTCGCCCACCTTCCTGGCAGGAGATTTGTTGCTTTCTAAAAACTTGGCATTGGCTTGATCCAACGTATCCGCTAAGATCTTAGCGACGCGGTTATTACCGACTTTCGCCAGATGCTCAAGAGATGCTGCCAAGGCCAAAAACTCCCCGAGTGAATCCCAGCGGAGATATCCTTCCTCCAGAAACTGTTGCACATGTTTCGGCGCCGATCCTCCCGCTCCCGTTTCAAATAGCCCTCCGCCATTAAGCAGCGGCACGATCGACAGCATTTTGGCACTAGTGCCGATTTCGAGGATGGGAAACAGATCGGTGAGATAATCTCGGAGCACATTGCCCGTGCAGGAGATCGTATCCAGTCCCTCCTTCATCCGCTCAATCGAATAGCGACATGCATCCGCCGGAGCCATGATTTTGATATCCAGCCCCGCGATGTCGTGTTGGGGGAGGTACTGCTTTACTTTTTTGATGAGTTCCGCATCATGTGGTCGATTTTGATCCAACCAGAAGACCGCAGGAGCTCCTGTTGCCCGTGCACGAGTCACGGCAAGCTTCACCCAATCCCGAATCGCGGCATCTTTCGTTTGGCAAGCACGCCAAATATCCCCTTCGTCAACCTGATGTTCCAAGAGGGTCTTCCCGGATGCGGCCTCCACAATGCGAATGACTCCCTTGCCCGGAGCCTTGAACGTCTTATCGTGCGACCCATATTCTTCCGCAGCCTGCGCCATGAGCCCCACATTGGGAATCGATCCCATCGTTCTCGGATCAAAGGCACCTTTTGCTTTGCAAAAGTCAATGACCTCTTGATAAACCGGCGCATAGCTGGCGTCCGGAATGACGCATTTCACATCGGCTAGTTTGCCATCCGGCCCCCACATCTTTCCCCCGTCACGGATGACCGGAGGCATGGATGCATCGATGATGACATCGCTGGGCACATGCAAGTTGGTGATGCCTTTGTCGGAATTCACCATCGCCATGGCCGGACGTTTCTTGTACACCTCTTCAATGTCGGCTTCGATCGCCTTGCGCTGCTCCTCTGGCAGAGCCTTGATTTTAGCGTAGAGATCGCCAATCCCGTTATCTGGATCGACTCCCAGTTTCTTTAAGGTCTCCGCATGCTTGTCAAAGACATCTTTGTAATACACCCGTACCGCATGACCGAAGATTTTCGGATCCGACACCTTCATCATGGTGGCCTTCATGTGAAGGGAGAACAGAATCCCCTGTCGTTTGGCATCTTCGATCTGCTCCTCAAGGAACGACTGTAACGCCTTGACGCTCATGAACGTCGCATCGAGCACTTCCCCAGCTTGCAACGGAAGTTTGTCCTTAAGGACCGTGACGGCTCCATCCTGGGAGACAAACTCGATCCTTGCCGTTATCGCTTCTGGAATTGTCAGCGATTTTTCGTTAGATCGAAAATCTCCACTCTTCATGTGAGCAACATGCGTCTTGGAGTCTGGACTCCAGGGAGCCATTTTATGTGGATGTTTTCTCGCATAAGCCTTAACCGACAGTGGCGCACGGCGATCGGAGTTGCCCTCCCGTAAGACCGGATTGACCGCACTCCCCTTGATCTTGTCGTATCGCGCTTTGATTTCCTTTTCCTTCTCATCCTTTGGATTCTCCGGATAGTCCGGCAATCGATACCCTTGCGACTGCAATTCCTTAATAGCAGCCACGAGCTGCGGAACGGATGCACTGATGTTAGGAAGCTTGATGATGTTGGCTTCCGGTGTCTTGGCCAATTCCCCCAACTCAGCCAACGCATCCGGCTGCCGCTGCTCCGGCGTCAAATAGTCCGGAAACGCCGCGATAATGCGGCCTGCGAGCGAAATATCACGGAGCTCGACCGTGACCCCTGCAGCCTTGGTAAAGGCGTTGATGATCGGCAAAAACGAATAGGTCGCCAGCATCGGCGCTTCGTCCGTTTTGGTATAGATGATTGTATCTGCTTTAGCCATGACGTCTTCCTCTCTTGGCTTACGTTAAGATGACGGGGTTGTCGATTCAGTTCAACGCATTGAGCGCCGAACCAGCCTTGAACCACTCGATCTGTTGCTCGGTCATACTGTGATTCGCCTGGATGGTGACCGTTTGCCCATCCGCCTTGTGTATGGTCACCGTCACCGGCTTGCCGGGCGCCAACTCCCGTAGCCCCGTCACGCTGATACGGTCCTGCTGGTCGATCTTCTCGTAATCCTCCGGATCAGCGAAGGTCAACGCCAAGATCCCCTGCTTCTTCAAATTGGTCTCGTGAATACGGGCAAAACTTCTTGCAATGACAACCCGCACATTCAGAAACCGAGGCGACATGGCAGCATGTTCGCGACTGCTGCCTTCACCGTAGTTCTCATCGCCCACGACCACCGAGCCAATACCCTTAGCTTTGTAATCCCGCGCAATCTGCGCAATGGTTAGATTGGTTTCGCCTGTCAGCACGTTGGTGCCCTTCCCGGGCTCAGAAGAAAAGGCATTGTTGGCCCCCAGGAACATGTTGTCACTGATCTTGTCCAAATGACCGCGATACTTAAGCCACGGTCCTGCTGGAGAAATATGGTCGGTGGTGGTCTTTCCCTTTGTTTTGATAAGCACAGGCAGTTTTTCAAAATCGTTTCCATCCCATCGCGGGAACGGCTGGAGGAGCTGCAGCCGTTCGCTGGTAGGTGGAATGTCCACGGTCAACGCATCACCGTTCTCGGCTGGAGGGACATACCCTTCCTCCCCCTTCGCAAACCCATTTGCCGGCAATTCTTCTCCGATCGGAGGCTCAAGCATGAACTCTTTCCCATCTGCTCCTTTGAGGGGTTGTGTAAGGGGGTTGAACCGAAGGTCTCCCGTTATAGCAAAGGCAGTCACGATCTCAGGACTCGCCAGGAATGAGAGCGTCTCATTAATACCATCATTTCGCCCCGGGAAGTTCCTGTTAAAGGAGCTGACAATCGAATCCGCCCTTCCCTTGACCCCGTCAGCCCGTTTCCACTGACCGATACAGGGGCCGCAGGAATTCGACAGGACCATTCCGCCTAGCTGTTCAAACACTGTCAGGAAACCGTCGCGCTTCATGGTGTGATAGATGCGTTCGGAGCCCGGAGAGATAAGAAACGACGTTTTTGCTTTCAAGCCAGCCTTCAATGCTTGCCGCGCGACATGTGCCGATCGGCTGATATCTTCATAGGAGGAGTTCGTGCAACTACCGATCAACGCCGCCTTCAGCTCAACCGGATATTTTTTCTCCTCGGCCTCTGCGGCCAGTTTCGAGATGGGGCGAGCCAAATCTGGCGAATGAGGCCCCACCACATACGGTTCAAGCTTTGAGAGATCGATTTCTATAACCTGGTCATAGTACTTTTCTGGAGCCTCATAGACCTCTGGATCAGCGACCAGATGTTCCCTATTGGCCAAGGCGAGATTGGCCCACTCTGCTCGATCCGTCAGAGTCATGTACGCAGCCATTTTCTGATCAAAGGGGAACACCGACGTCGTGGCTCCCACCTCCGCACCCATATTGCAAATCGTTCCTTTACCCGTGGCACTGATTGTTTCGGCACCAGGACCGAAATACTCGATGATCTTATTCGTTCCGCCCTTGACCGTCAAAAGCCCGCACAGGTAAAGGATCACGTCTTTGGGCGATGCCCACCCATTCAATCGCCCCGTAAGCCGGACACCAATTAACTTCGGATGGAGCACCTCCCAGGGCAATCCAGCCATCACTTCACCAGCATCTGCCCCCCCAACCCCGATTGCCAACATACCCAATCCACCACCATTGGGTGTATGTGAATCGGTGCCAATGATCAGCCCCCCGGGGAAGGCATAGTTTTCCAGCACAACCTGATGAATGATGCCCGCTCCAGGCTTCCAAAAACCGATGCCATATTTTTTGGCTGCCGAAGCAAGAAAGTTATACACTTCCTTGTTTTCCTCCATCGCACGCAACAGGTCCTTTTCGGACCCCATTTCAGCTCGAATAAGATGATCGCAATGGATAGTACTCGGCACCGCCACCTTTTTCTTCCCCGCCTGCATGAACTGAAGCATTGCCATCTGTGCCGTGGCATCCTGCATCGCCACACGATCCGGCCGTAACGACAACATCGCTTTGCCACGTTCCCAGACTTGGGTGTCAAAGTTATCGGCATGCGAGATAAGGATTTTCTCTGCCAACGTCAGTCCCCGACCAAACTGTTTCCTCGCTTTTTCCAACAGACCAGGCATCTTGGCGTAGAGTTTCTGAGCAATCTCAAGTGACATAGCATTCCTCACTGAAGGGGTTGAGTCCAGAATCGGAACAAGGAAGTGATGCCCCCTTGCCACACATCTGCACTCATCACCACAGTAGAGCGAGGCATCCCGTCACCATACACAAAGAGGCGGCAGGAGCTTTCGCGATCATTGTTCATCGTCATCACTGCAATGGTGGAACCTCTCGGCGCTTCGGCACCGCATAATTGACCAAATAATCGAACAGTCTGATCAAGCGGCTATCCTGACGCTTTTGATCGACCCAATGTCCAATCAACCCGATCGTACGGGCCAAAATGAAAAAGCCGTTCAAACTGTCGACCGGAAATCCCAAGTCAACCAGCACAGCTGCCATCGTGCCATCCACATTCAGGATGAGGTTCTCTTTTTTGGCCGCCGTGACCTGCTCAACTTGAAGAGCAAAGTCGAGACAGGGCGTCTTGATGTTCAAACTTTTTACATAGGCGACCAGCTCCTTCACACGCTTATCTGGATTCCGAAGACTTTTGACGCGATGGCCAATACCCGGCACAGGTCCTACGTTCTTTTTCATATAGGCAAGGAACTCGTCCACGCTCATCTTATTGTCCACGGCGTACTTAAACCATCGCCCGGCATCGGTTACCGCCCCTCCAAAACGTGGACCGATCATGATGAGGCCAGCCGCCACCGCCTGTGCCATCCCAATACCAGCACAGGCCGCTAGAATCGTCGCATAGGCACCACTGACACAGGGCCCGTGGTCAGCCGAGAGCATGATAATGCGCCGGATGATTTCTGCCTCTTGCTTCGAGATGAGCCGCTTGTCCCAGAGAAGACCAATGACATGGGGGATGTCATAACCTTTGTTGATCAGCTCAGATGCTGGATAGCCGTCATAACACGGTTCATCGCCCCGGTCATCACTGATCGTGGTGCGAATGAGTGGCGTCACGATCACCTCATTAGCCTTCATCGCCTCCTCAACAGTCTTGGGAAGCACGGGCAAGCTGGTCGGCTCAACAATTTCCTTGACTTGCCCAGACCGAAGCAGTTCATGGTAAACTTCCTTAATGGCAGGACCGAGAGCACCAAACGTCGGAGGAACGATCGCCCCCGCCCGTTTCAGCGCCTCGGATTTGGAGCGAGCTGACCCCTCGCCTTTCATTCCTTCCTTAGCGCCGGCATGACCGAACTTCATCCCTTTGGGCAAACTCTCCTGGCAGAATCCTGACACGATACCAATCAACTTGATGCGGCGTTTTTGGGCCCCGTACCACTCAGCAGCCCGTTCCTCCAGATCTCCCCCCATTTCCCCAACAATAACGACCGCTTTTGTCTGCGGATCCTGCTCAAACAGCTCAAGATAGGTCACGTAATCCGTACCCGGATAGGCGTCGCCGCCGATCCCGATAGCAGTTGTAATACCGTCCGCGAACTGGGAGCAGATCCAGATGATTTCGTTTGAGAGGCCGCCTGATTTCGTAATGACGCCGAAGGAGCCCTCCCGATAGAGCTTCGAAAGCACCAGATTGTCGTACGCTCCGCCAATAACCCCGAGCCTGCAGGCCCCCGCAGAAATAATGCCGATCGATGAAGGGCCATTGAAGATTTTGCCCAATTTGCGAGCATGGGCTCCCAGGAGTTTTGCGTCTTTTTCGGGCACCCCCTCGGTGATCATCGAAACCAGCTTGATGTGCGGATCATCTAACGCCTCCATGCCGGCCTTCATTGCACGGTCTGCGCCTATATACACAAGGCTCGTATTAATCGCCGGATGATGTTTCGTAGCCTCGGCTATGGTGGCATAGACGGGAACAGCGATGAGACCACTCCCATAGGGAATTTCATGGGTCTTGCCCGCTTCAGGAGGATAAACAAAAGCTTCCACGTTGAGCGGTTGCTTGATGAGGTAACAGAACTCTGCCATCCGGCGAGCCGCATTGACGCCGGCTGGGCCACCTTGAATCACCACACGAGTCTCTTTGTTCGCCAGAATGCTCATCAGGATCTCCTCTTGATCGTAGTACGTGACGCGAAACGACGGATGCTGCTCTCGAGACAAGCGGAGGACAAGTAACGAGCCATCACCCTCTTATGTGATCATGGGCTTATGTGATCATGGCATCTTTCGCAAACATTGAGAAGCCGGCGCTGATCACTTAGCCCCTAACGCTTTATCAACAATGTCCGTCAGGGGCGTATAGCGGTCGAAGACTTCTATATCGAATCCTTCGTCTTTCAAGGCTCGCATAGCCTCTAGCCCTTCCTTTTCACGCGGGCCACCCCGACGCACCCATATTTTGACACCTTTGAGCTTGCCATCAGCTTTGGCCTTGCGAAACCCATTAATGATCCCCCCAAAGGTTTTCTTCACATCAGTAAAGTTGGCGATAGCACCGCCGACAATGATGTTCTTAATACCGGGGAGGCTACATACCTTTTCCGTAAGAGCCTCTACTGCCCAATCTGGAGGATCACCCGAATACTCTGCATAATTGGCAAGCTTTCCTCCCAACGCCACGACCGCATCCGAGTAATAGACACTGGCCCCCCCACCGGCCGGAAGCATAGCCGTATCGCCCCCCGGAATTTCGATGAACTTAACGGATCCCTTGATTTTGCTGTCGATGGCCATAATTTCCAATTCGTTCTTTGTATAGGCGCGGCCAAATTCTGCGGCGAATTGGAAATTCCAATCCGGATGACGGAACTTCGCGTCGGCATCCAGCAAGGTGACCGCATCCAACGCCACCAGCTCCCCATCACTCTCACGCATCACCACTGGATTGACCTCAAGGTACTGCGCATCTTCATTGTCAAAGCAGGTAAACAGTTTTGTAGCAAAGTCCGCCATCTTCTTGACCAACGGCCCGGTAAAGCCGGCATCCGTCACAACTCGTTCACAGTCCTCATGGACCGGCTGTTGGCCGATCTCCACAAAAAGCCGCTTGACCCGATCCCAATTTGACTCCACCTCGATACCGCCACAGTTGGCAACCAAAATCTCACTGCCTTCCCGCACTGACTTGACCGCGCAGTAATACTCTTCCGTATGAGGAACCATCTCGGAAATGATGACCTGCGAAACCGTAATGCTCCCCACTTGCCGACCAATCATTTCATTGACAGCAGCTATCGCCTCCTTAAGAGACAGCCCCACCTTGACCAGGCCTAATTTAAACCGTGACCCCAAGGCCTCATGAGCTTTGGCAACCAGCTTGCCCTGTTTCAGCCAATCATTGGCCTGCCCCAACTTGTCCAGCTCCTCAGCAGACGTGACGACAACATAGTTGGGAACATGAATGCCCCACTTCTTCATCAGCCCCATTCCTGGGCCTTCCAACACTTTGGCCATGAACTGCTCCTTTAAAGAAAAGATCAATAGATCAATGCCATAAATGACGAGTTTCGCTTCAAGGGGAAGGGGATTCTAACGAAAACTCCTCTCTGACTCAAGGCACCAGAGGGACTACCTGAGTGGACTCAAAAGACCTACTTTGGATCTTTGCTGACAACGAAGACACCATTACCTCCGCCGTTGGCAGCGAGGGCAATAGAAAGAGCTGCGCTCGCCCTTGAGACGGCGGATGGTTGCACCACATCGATTCGGACAAGGCTGACCCGTTTTCCCATAGACCAAATGATATTGTTTATAGCTTCCTTCGCCTCCATCGGGAGCAAAGAAATCTCTGACGCTGGACCCCCCACAGGCAATAGCTTCTGTTAACACTGTTCTGGTCACATGGTACAGCCGTTCACGGCTTGATGGCGCCAATCGATTGACCCGCGCATGGGGATGAAGGCCCGCACGAAAGAGGATTTCATTAGCATAGATGTTGCCGATGCCGGCAATCACCTGCTGCCGCATCAATAGCGGCTTGAGTCGTCCCCGCCGCTCCTGAATCCGTGCCGTGAAGTCCTCAATGGTAACGGCGAGGGGATCACTGCCAAATCGCTTTCTCACGTACTGCTCCAACCCCCCTTGGTCCAAAAGCCGAAGGCAACCAAATCGCCGTGGATTCCAGTATCGCAATTCGGTTTCCTTCCCGCCGTCGAACACCAAACGGGCATGGATATGCTGGGGGAGCTTGATCGCGACCGAAGCAAACAGCAGCAATCCGGTCATACCCAGTTCAGCGACGAGGTAGCGAGTCTCGCCGCCTTTCGCAAAGGCCATCGCGATACTTTTCCCATATCGAGCGACCGAATCCAGCCGAGCATCGACATACCACGGTCGCCAGTCATACCCTTGGCGTACAATATCGGCACGACCAACCCATAATTCGCGTACGCGGCAACCTGTCAACTGGGCTCTGATCTGTCGGGCGACAACCTCCGCTTCGGGCAACTCAGGCATGAGTAGCCTCCCCCTATCGACGCTGTCAAAGTACTAGCGCATGGTAGAAAATGGACCGTGACCTTGGACGCTGAACCTCGTCACGGATCGCCGAAGGCCGAGAAGTCGCCGGCTGTGCCTCGCAAGCGCTCTTGCTTTCTCCAACTGCAGCCACGGCAACACTCCTGGCCACCGACTCACCACCAATCGCAGAGCTTCATCATAGCAGTTGCCCTCGACGCAACAGAGATACGCAATGACCACCGATACCGATCAGCTCATGCCAGTGCAGCAACAGACCATTCCTCTATTCTCTGGAAGCTGCCGCTCGATTCAGCCCACCGCTTTCACCAACCGTATGCTATCTGGCCGAGCTCACGCTTTGAAGGGGATTTTTGCAGCAGACACCCACAGTGACATGTCGGGCCGCATGCTTCGGCAACTAGCAGCACGGCTCCAATCGTCACGGATGGCCTCCCTTTCATCAATGTTGCCGACAAACAGATGCTCGGTCATCTGCTACATGGACCGGTTCCTCACAACAGCGAGGGCACGTGGTCACAAACCGTGCCGCCGGGTTGCGGTGTGACAAGCCTAGTGGCTATACTGTAGTTGATTGTGAATGCCTCTGCACCGCTTCTCCCTTATTGGAGATAGGCATATGAGATCTCTCACCAAGCAGGAAGTGGAGCGACGGCTCAGTACCGTTGCCTGCGCCGTATGCAAACAATCCAGCTTTGCAATCGACGATCGGTCTATGGGCCAAGATGGTGAGTGGCGCGGAATCTGCCGGACCTGTTTCTATAGCTTTCCCGTTCATACTGACGTTGAGTTTTATCTGCAGACCCAACCTGACATCCCGCTTCGTCTCAAGGAGATTTCCTGTACCACCTGCAACCATCAGGGAGTCACCTTGGACTTTCGCGCAACCCTGTCCGTGAGGGAAGCCTATTATTTCGTCACCTGTCTGGGATGTCATCGCCAGTTTCCAGAGCGGTCGTTTTTGGAAGCATATGAGTAGACTGAAAGTTGCCCCTGCGCGAGTCTGGCTATGAATGAATCCCCCCAGCAACCGATCCCACAACCAGAGGAAGCAGCGCCGCCGGGGTTTTCCAAAACACGGAAAGAACTCCCCGTCATCTTCACTCCCAACGATCAAGAAACGATCGAGCAAGAAATGGCTGAGCTGTTCGAAGAGGACAAGGTGTCTCACCAGCACGGCAGTGCAGAACCGGAAGGGGACTAATTCCGCACCTCTCCAATTCTGTACCAGATCCCCTCATGTCCCAGTATTGTTCAACCACCAGCTCCCATGTTCTCTGGCACCCGCTTGTAGATCGTCGAGAGCCCAGCCCATCCACTCAAGGAATAGCAGCGCTCGGTCAGCAACCGATGCATGGCACTTGATAACACAGCCTCAATCCCTTTACGGGCCTCCCAATTCTCGATACAGATCACATGGGGTTTGTACCGTTGAAGATCCAATCCCTTGATAACCTCATAATCCATCCCTTCCACATCAACGCTAAGCAATTCAAAATCTGGCGGTACGTGATGATCATCCAAAAGCCGAGTCAAGGTAGTCGTTACTGTATGTCCAACGAGCCGGTAGAGGTCAGGGCGAGCAACTGACGACAGGTTAAGGGTAGTGTTGGTTGAGAAGGTACCAGGACTATAAATCGCCGCATCATGTTCGCGGTCGCTCACTGCCGCAACGACAGCCCGATCTCTTCTCCGCCTGAGCTGGCAAGCCAGCACCTTGACCTCTTCCACATCGATCAACAATCCTCGCCAACCATTTCGATATAGGCCATAGGTATTTGACCCTCGCCGTGGATGATGGCATCCCACATCGACATAAAAGCCGGGAGCCTTTCCATTAGAAAGGGCTAGGTTGATCAGTAAGTCTTCACCATATTGAGCGTAAGATCGCTTGGGCTTGGCTGGAGACAAAAAGGCGCGATAGACGGCATGAAGATACTGACTCGGTTTCACCGACATCCCCTTCCTTTCCTCTTGTCTGATCCTTCCTGACATAAGCCCAGGCAAGGAACCTCCATGTGATCTCCCGCCCCACAGTCTTAGATTCCTCGCACAATGCTGACCATTGCCTCTCGATCAATTCGAGCCAACGACGAAAGTGTTCCCTGCCGCGTTCGACGATGAAGCTGTTCGATGTACACAACATCCCCTCTCTGGATTTCATCGAAGGCGGCGTTTTGCGGTGAAACCAGGCGATCTAACCGCCCAACCTCGAAGCGCCCCTGTTCATTGCACACCCAAGCCCGCTTTTCGCCCTTCAACACTCTCAGCTCGCTTACAACACGATACGTGGTTGATTGTCGTGCCACAATGGTCTTCCCATCCTTGCGAAGGAGCAGATACGAGAATTTGAGGGCATCCTTGATGAACCCAACTGCCATATCGATCTCACGAATGGACTGAGGGGGATCCCATGGTCGTTCTTCGTGGCACCAGTCGTTAGGATGATCTAGAGCCGGACAGTTCCTGTCATGCAGACAGGGACTATAGATCGTGCATATTCCCATTTCGAGCAAGCGATTACGGATGCGATGAAGCATCCGCGATGTCACCCGCAAGGCAGGCTCCACCACCATCAACGTGCCGTCTCGGGCCAGCCTTTTCAGAAGAGCCGCCAAAAACTCCGATCCTTCCGCAATCGTCCTGGTTGGCTCCTGATACCTGGCAGTTATTTCACTCAAGCTATTTGCCACAATGATGAGATCAAATTCCCCTTCCGATAAGATCTCTGAACAGTCTTGCCACCCGTCCAGCACATGGTTGTGTGTATGCAACAACACCTGTCCTCTCGGACCTCCACGACAAAAGGCATCCCACATCAAGCTCGTGAGATGTAGCGCGTGTCTCGACTGATCCACCGCCACAACGGACAGACACCCACGGGGCCGATGAGACCACCACCAATCCACAACCGCCAGAGGCCCGGTTCCCGGGCCAGAGCCGATGTCCAGCACACGCATTGGTTGCGTAAAGTCGGGTCTTGGGATTTCATCAAGCAAGGTCTGGATCTTCGCGAGATTCACGGGCAGGAAATAATGAACATAGGCGGCAAGCCATCGCGGGTGTTCGAGATAGTCGCCGGGCAATTCCTCCCGCTGTCGAGTAAATAGATGCGACAACTCACGGACGGCTTCGTAAACGTCTGTCGAGGCAACGGTCAGGTGGGAACCCCCCCGTTCGATCGCGTCAAGAACTGACTGAGACACCCTTGCTACATTGAGGCAGCGCATAGGGCTAGTGTATGCTGGTGGTACGAAGGAGGACAACTATGACGGAAGAGATCTTACAAGCTTACAAAGAGCTTGAAGCCGCCGTTGAACGGTACACCCGCTTGCTGCATGAGCACGTGACAATGCTCCAAAACATTGAGCCGCCTGGATCCGACAGAGTAGTCCGCCTGACCGCAGGCTCAAAGGCCATGACTGACAGCGCAGCGATTTACTTGTCCTATGCCAAGTACGTGGCCCATGGCATGCCGACCAGCGACGAGATGATCGAGGACAACTTCCAAGGCTAGCAGAGGGGAATACCTACCCTGCTTAATTCATCTTTACCCACCCCAAATGAAAAGGCCTGGACGGTCCACCCGACCAGGCCCGTGAGCACCACCACGCTTCGCAGACCGTTGATTAGATGCTTCGCATGAAGTGCGCTACCTCTTCGGGATTGACCATTCCTCCCATGATTTGCGATAAGGCCACGTTGGAGGATTTTTTCCCGGTCAAGCCAGATTCCACCTCATCGACGATCAATTCCACCGGCATGGACTGACCACCATACACCCGAGGCCCTCCAATGATTCGAGCCCTGGAGTAGCCGTAGATCGCCGTGGCCACCTCGCGCGCCAACCAGCCGATATAATTAAATTCGGGCACCACGATCAGTTTGGCCTTGGCGCAGAGCTCCCGTAACTCTTTTGTCGGGAACGGCCGTATTGACCGAATTTTGATCAGCCCGACATTGAATCCCTTCTCCTTACAGAGGCGCACCGCCTCACGGGACTGAGCCACCGCACTTCCCGAAGCAATAATTACAGCATCGGCGTCTTCGACATTCTCTGCTGTCAAGAGCCCCCCAAGGTAACGGGTAATGTATTTGCGCGACCGCTCAACGGCTGCCCAGACTTCTTGCTGCCAGACAGCATGGATGTTATACGCCATAAAGTTCGATTTCTGAACTGGGGCATCACGAGACAACCGAGCTGGAGGGTTTTCCGCATCCAACACAGGAACAGCCCCTCGCCAAGGATCGCGCGGAGGCAATTTGATTCCTCGATCCTGCATCCGCACGTAACCCCGCGCGTGGGTGACAAAAAAGCCATCGCAACAAACGCCCACCGGCAAGGTGACATCATTTTTCTCACCGATTACAAATCCAGCCATAATAAAATCGAACACATCCTGCTGGTTTTCCGCATGTAGTACGATCATCCCGCAATTGATCAGGTAGGCCATTTCTACATTGTCCGGCTGAATGGCCAACGGTGCATTGACAACCCGACAGGTAAACAATGCTACAGCCGGTAGCCGATGACCTGGCCAAGAAGCGATACCCTCTAAGCCTCGCAAGGTGCCAGGCCCCGCCGTGGCGGTAAAGCAACGTACGCCGGCTCTGGACCCTCCAGCAATCGCTGCCATTACCCCCACTTCTTCCTCACCTCGATAGTATTCCTTGACATACCCCTCCCCATAAAGCACACCCACCAGTTGCATCGTCTCAGACTGAGGGGTAATAGGGTAAGCGATAGCAAGGTCCACGTTCGATCGTCGAATAGCTTCCTTCGCCGCTTCGCTGCCGGTGATAAACTCCCTGGTTCGCGGAGCTTCAAAGAACATATACTCGGGCGTCACGACCCGCTGCTTTTTGGCCTCCGCATGAGGGTCCTTCCTCACTTCCGTCTTGGGAGTCGCAACACCGACGATGGGATCACCCTGGGGATTGGTTTTGACTTCGGTTTCGCTCATCATTGCACCTCTTGACTAGTTCGAGCGTCGCCGCCCGGCCTTTATCCTTCCCGCATCATCTGTTCGGCAGTATGCCCAAACCTCGCCGCGCTGCCCGCTCCATCCGGAGTCGGTACAAACGCGAGAGGATTGGTGTGGGTTTTACCGCCATGAACCCTCGATTGCGTACCCGTAAACCGCACATTCTCCCCATTCTCCGGAAGCTTGATACCCATCTCTTCACGAACACGCTTAAAGATCTGTGCCACCCGCCGCAATTTCGCAGTATCCGCATCACGAATACTTAACATCGCGTCTTCATGTCCCTGCTCGGCACAAATCGCCATCGTACAGCAATTTGTCCCCGCGCGGATCATTTTCAGCGTCAGGTTCGCATAGTGACAGTGCACTCCCACAAAGATACAGGCCTCAATCTTATTCCCCCAAATCGTGAGATTGGGATGATTTGGATTAATGACCTCTTCCGGATCAATTTTGGGGTATTTGGGCCGGTAATCGGGCATAGGAATGATCATGACTTCCGGAATTTGAGCGGCGATCTCTAGCGTCGCCCTGGCCTTTTCCACTGCATGCTCGTTCCACGCCCAGAGAATCAGAGGTCCTGGGAAGATCGTTGGATTCTGGCTGGTGAGCATCTTTCTCGCCATCTCTTCGATAACAACTTCCTCAGACTCCAGCAAGCCGTAATACAATCCTTGGCCTGGCTCCGGCAATGTTACCCCCAATTGCGCCGCCGACGGCGGATGAAAACCTGCCGGTCCTGGTACAATGATGCGTTCTCGTGTATCTTGTGTCGTCGCCACGCCAGTTTTCCCCTTTCCGCTCTCAAACAACTCCGTGTTTACACAATGAGAGACTTTACCCAACAACCGGGCTTGTCAGAACAGCTGTGGTGCTTTTCTCTCCATAGGTAATATTTTCTGTCAAGGCTGCCTGTGGCAATTGATCAATCATGACCATCTTAATTGCATGATTTTTCGCCATATTGTCGCAGACCCACACACACTGAGCACACCCTTTGCACCGATCCACAGCGACATAAGCCGATCCGTACTTGAATCCTTTGTCTTTCCCCAGTTCGTCACTATACAGGATGGTATTGGCCTCGGGACAATACTGGGTGCAGAGCTTACAGTTCTTGGCAGCACAGATTTCCACGTTAATGTCGGCAACAAGATACATAATACTCCTTTACGCCGTTACGGCCGCAGCCACTGGTTCCTCGGCTCGTTGAACACCCTTGGCAGCCCATCCATGATCGACGGCATAATTCCATGCCGCCCGCATGACAGCCACATTTTTTTCTATCAGCTCCTGCTTCTTTTTGAACTTCCGCTCCACCACACTGTCCAGAGCCGCTGTCCCACCGGATACAACAAACCCCTTGCCTAAAAACCGATCTTTTACAGCCTGTTCCAGCGCCTGCATATTGGTCAAACCAGTAATAGCTCCAATGCAGCCGACTAACGCCATGTTCGTCGCTAGGTCCATTCCCGAGACTTCCAATGAGATCTTCGTCGCCGGGATGTAGTACAGTTTCGCACGTCGTTCTTCCAACTCCCGTGCTTGATCCGCCTGGAGCTTCATAGGCCCGTCATGATTGATCAAGGCAATGCCGTCTTCCTTCAACCCATAATAAAACGGCATCGTATAGGACTTTCCATGAGTAATGACTTGCGGATGGAAGATGATGATGATATGGGGAAAGGTGATCTCCCCGATTTCGTAAATTGGCTCGTCAGAGACCCGTACATAGCTTTCAACCGGCGCCATCCGTTTCTCTGATCCATAAAAGGGAACAATGGTGCTCTCACCGCCCGCATTGATGACCGCCGTGCTCAGGATATGGGAGGCCGTCACAACACCTTGTCCCCCAACCCCTGCCATTCGAATGTTAAATCGCCTTGCCATTATCGACCTCCTTCCAAAGAGACGCTCGCTCAGCCCTTCCCCGGTATCGAAGCAGCGGGAGCAGCCGACTTCGCGAGAAACTCTTTGTAGCCATATCGTTCGGTCAAGTACTGCTTTGCCTCATCAGTAATATATTCCTGGAATTGATACCGATCGTTCTCAACCGCTTTCGCATCTTCCATCACTTTATCGGTTGGAATCGCATACTCGATATTACAGGAGGTATAGGCTTGAATATAGGACGGTCCGATTTCACGAGCCACTAGCACCGCTTTCTTGATTACACTTTCAACCCGGCGGGGGTTGTTCGGAACGACCGTCGCCACATAAGCACAGCCAGCCACCTTTGCCAGCTCCACCATGTTCATCTTCTCAAACTTCTTTCCAAGTGGCGCCATTTTCAACACCGCACCGCGGTTGGTCATCCCGCTTTCCTGGCCGCCGGTATTCCCATACACCTCATTGTCCAACATAATCGTCGTGAACCGCTCTTTGCGGAACCACGAATGCAGGACCTGCTGAAGACCGATATCTGCAGTCCCTCCATCGCCGGCCATCACCACAACATCTTTCGGCTTGTCGCCAAAGCGCAACCGCAACCCACGTGATAACCCACTAGCTACTCCGTTCTGATCACCGTAGTTGCCATACACAAATGGAATGGCCGCCTGTGAGATCGCGAGCCGTCCGCATCCGGCCGTCCCAACCGTAATCGTATCCTCCGGGTTGGGGAACGCAATCATCGCCAGCCGAATAAACAGCGTCATGGCGCATCCAGCACACATGGGATGCTCCTCAAGCACTTCCTTAAAACTTCCCATCTGGGAGACGGTCACCTTTTTCCCAAAAGGACCATGTTCGACCATATCCCGGTACTCTTTGGGCATGAACTTTTCAAAACCATTCGAAAATTTCACGTAGTCGAGACTCATTGAGCACCTCCGTCATCTGCCGAGAACGCCGGCTCGTTAGGGTTTCGTCGCTCAACTTCCTCTTTGCCAGGCGACTATTTTTACGGTACTAAGGATGACAGGAAGAGGATGTTGCGTGACCCGATCTTCCGACACCACAAGGGGCCATCGTAGCAAAGCCCTAAAAATAGTGTCAATCTTTCCCTCTCCCTCTCAGGAGACCACGCCCTTGATTGCAAGAGGCGATTCATCCTTCATCGCTAGACTATAATGAGTTGTTGTCCTACTCAACTTCTCAGAAGACCCAAGGCAGGCGAAAGAAGGCCTATCGGGCATTCCGTCTCTAGGCCCTTTGCCCCAAAATCGGGGCAATGACGTTATCGGGGTCGTGAAAGGTGTCTCGCTGCAAAACGAAGAGAAAAAAAGACAGACGGGGTATCGGCGTGGCAACACAATCAAAAGAGATAGCCCAATAAAAAATGGGCAGAGTGATTGTCATGGCGGCTTTACCTCTTTACACTATCCCCATCATGATTCGCCGTGTGCTCATTCCCGACGAAGATGATGCTGGACGCTATGTTGGTGGGGTCCATAAACGGCCACCGATTCCCGATGGGTCTCAGAAAGCCGAATGTCCCAAGTTCATGGCATATGGGCCCTGTGGAGGAGTTCGTAAGGGGGGATTTTGTGAAGTTTACCCTGATATGCCATGTCCCTGGGTGACCCTTTACATGGAATTGGAGAAGATTGGTCAGACTGACTGGTTGAAGCAGATGTGAGGACGACTTAGGCTTACACGTCCGACTGTCATCATGACGTGACAATCTCCCTGCACCATCCTATTTCAGGTAACACCACCGGAACGATGATTATCGCAAGGAGGAGAAAACAGGATGCCGCAGACTAGTAAGACCAGAAAAACGACCCGATTAGGTTATAATGACGCCCACGCTAAGAGCGGGATCAATGCGCCGCTCCCCGATATTGAAACCTTCCCTAACCAGTACAAGGGATACGAAATCACTATCAATATCCCCGAATACACGGCCATTTGTCCCAAAACCAAACTGCCAGACTTCGGCACCATTACAATTCATTATATGCCAGATAAGGAATGTCTCGAGCTCAAGTCACTCAAGCTGTACATACATGCTTACCGCAACCTCGGCATTTTCTATGAAAACGCCGTCAATCGTATCCTGCAAGACGTAGTTAAGGCTTGTAAGCCCGTGTGGGCCAAAGTGACTGGCTCATTTAGCGCGCGAGGTGGCCTCTCAAGCTGCATCGAAGCAAAATACCCTAACCCAATGACTGGCGCACCGGCAGCTCCCCAACAATAGGCTCGTTCCGTATCATTCCAACATGGAATCGCTGGTGCCTGCTGAATGTCTCGATGGCCACTTACGCAATCGGCGACATACAAGGCTGTTTCCGATCTCTTCAAGCCCTTCTTGGCAAAGTGGCGTTCCACCCCGCCGTCGATCGGCTCTGGCTGGTGGGTGATCTTGTTAACCGAGGTCCTCAGTCATTAGAAGTCCTGCGGTACCTCCACGACATCGGGTCATCCGCTCAGATTGTTCTTGGCAATCACGATCTCTTTTTGCTGGCCGTGGCGGAAGGCGTGCTCCCGTTGCGCCATCAAGACACTATTGGCGAGGTTCTAGCTGCACCCGACCGGGAGCGTCTCCTTTCATGGCTCAGGCACCGTCCCCTTCACCATCACGAAGGCCCCTACCTCAT
>JANDJK010000096.1 GCA_024330925.1 Nitrospira sp. | reverse complement strand
TGGGATACACCCTTCAGTCCATCAGGATGGACGCGAGGTGTTACCCCCGGGTCTCTCTACGCCGAATGGAACAGCTTCACCGACGATAGTGGCCCAAGCACCATCGTCGATACGACTCCAGAGGTCGCCAATTTCGGCGGTGGCACCTACCGACTGGAAGAACTGACCGGCTCCGCATTCATCACCAGCGGAGGCAACATCTATAGCTTTGCTGCCCCAACGCAGTTCGGGTTCACCATCACTGGCATCGGCGGGTCATCGAGCGATGTCCGCGACGTGTACCTGCGCATAGGATCGTTGGGCAACTTCGATGACACGCTTCAACGGAGCTTCACCGGCTTCGCGCTGAACACCATACCCGGCACCTATACTGAATTGTTCCGAGGCACCGTCGGCGGCTCATTCGGAGGATCTGAGGTAGAGGCCCTCGTTAGCTGGCTCAACGTCCCCAATTCATCACAGTTCGTCCTGAGCTGGAATGCCATCGGACGTTCCGTGAGCTTAGACCAACTTTCCATTGACATCGGCCCGGCACGATCACCGGCGCCGATTCCGTTGCCGGGTGCCGCTTACTTGTTAGGCTCCGGGTTGGTCGGCCTTGCGGGTTTGGCGAGACGAGCCAAACACACGCCGTGATCGACCATCCTCCTTCCACATTCACCGGCGCGGCTCTCCTTCAAGGGCCGCGCCACTACCAATCGATACGTGAACGAATCACGCGTGCGAGCACGCTACAAGGGACGGGTGGGGCTGCTCATGTTCCTGATCCAGTTTTCATCACTGGGGAGCGGCGCCGGTCAAACGGCCGATCAAGTCGCGGCTGCAACGGAAGCCGAGACTCATGGACCACAGGCTAAGACCCCAGACGATGAACAGGACTTACCCATCATGCTGGACGAAGTAGAAGTGAAAGACCGACGCGCCGCCATGGACATCGATCCGATCCGGTCGCGCACGACGGTGACGTCGAAGGAACTCGGCCGCCGCCAATCCGACAATGTGTTCACCGTCCTGCAAGACGTCCCCAGCGTGTCGATCAACGGTGGGCCGCTCATGAGCGGCATGAAGTTCAATATCCGCGGCTTCAGCAACACGGAAGATGTCCTCATCAAGCTCGATGGTGCGATACGCAATTTTGAAAAGTATCGGTTCGGCAGTGGGGTCTTTGTGGAGCCTGAACTGCTCAAGGAGATCACGGTTACACGTGGGCCGGCCGGTGTCTTGCAGGGCTCCGGAGCCATCGGCGGAGCGGTAGAGATGCAAACCAAGGATGCCGCCGATCTGCTCCGTCCCGGTGAACGGTTCGGGGCCCGGATCAAGTCGGGCTTTTCCAGTAACAATATGGAAAAGCTCGTCTCCGGTAGCGCCTATGGAAAGGTCTTCGGATCGTTTGACCTGCTCGCCAACGCGGCCTGGCGCGATTCCGACAACATCAGGACGGCAAGCGGCAAGGAGCTCCCGAACACCACCGCTAATCGCCTCAGTGTTCTGGCCAAAGCAACCTATGGCCCACAACCAGGCATGCGCCTCTCATTGGCAGAAACCTATCTTCAGGAAGAGACGTTACAACCGTTCGACGCGACAATTGGGATTCCTGGTGTGTTCGGCTTTGTACGGCGGGCTGTGCAGGACAGTACCTCCACCATGAATTGGGAATACACGCCGAACGGCACCTCGCTGGCCCGTTGGATCAATCTGAAAGGGACGGTCGGCTATACCATGACCAGCGTCACCGATTCCGACAAACAGGACGCCACCGGGATCCCTCTTCCCGACTCGCCCACGAATTTCTGGGATTATCACATTGCCACGCTCAACCTGACCAACACAACCGAAGCACAGATCGGCCCCCTGCTCAATACACTTACATACGGGGTCCAATACAACCGCAACAGCCGTGCCGCCACCACCTTACAGTTGAACCCTGTAACCAGAACGTGGGAGACGGTGGAGAACCTGGGCCAGCCATCGGGGACACGATCCTTTCTGGCCCTCATGGCCGAATATCGCCTCGACATCGGTCAGGTGAGCCTCACCGCCGGCCTCCGTCATGATTTTTATCGTGTCGAGGTCAATGCCCGACAGACCCGCGAGCTCTTGCAAGCCGAAGGACGAAGCCCGGTAATCGAGTTCGGCAGAACCGTTCCCACCGCCGGTATAGCCTGGAACGTGCTACGCGGTCCGTTCACGCTCTTCTATCATTACGCCGAAGCGTTCCGGCCGCCGCTGGTCGATGAATACTTCACGCAAGGTCCATTCAGCCGCTGCAACCGAGCTTTCTTTGGCAATCTCGCTCCCCCTTCAGGCGTTTGTGGTGATCGTTATCGTCCACAGGTGTTGCGCAACCACGAGATCGGCATGTCATTGTCCTATCCGAGATTGTTTGCTCCGGATTCCATCCTGACGGCGAAGGTGGTGTATTTCCGCAGCCACGTGAGCCACACCCTCTATTCACTCCTCGCCCATACGGCCACCGGCAAGCGGTGCGAACCGTTTAATGTTTCGCTGCCGCCCGAGGATCGTATATGCACGGGGTTCACTCAAGACGGCAAAGAGCATCGGGAAGGCCTGGAGGTCGAACTGGGGTACCAAACCGAACATTGGTTCAGTTCCCTCAATCTCTCAGGTATCAGGGGCAAGCAGATCTGCGAGGGAGAACACCCGCTCTTCGATGTGCCCGGCGATACGCTTGTCTTTACCATCGGGCGCAGCGATCTCGGCCACCGGCTCGAATATGGATACCGGCTGCGCGCGGTCGATCAACGCCGGGTGATCACCGGCTCTACCGGGTCAATCGTCTCCCCCTGCAACGTCGGTCTCATCATCGGCAACCAGGCCGGCTACGTGCTGCATAACCTGTTCGCTTCGTATCAGCCCTTTCACTGGCTGAGCGTCAACGTCGCAGCCGATAACATCACCAACACCCGGTATTTCCTGAACAACGGTTTCGGCGGAGGAATCGGGCAGGAGGCGCCAGGCTACAACATCCGATTTTTTGTCACACTGTCGTATTAGCGCGGAGCAAGCCGTGATGGCACCGATGAAAGATGTTGTCCAACAAGAGAGAGCACCGGCCAAGGGATCGACCCCTTGCTCTCTTTGTTTCCCACCCTTTCCCACACAGGAGCAGGCACGCCTGACGATCGTCAACGCAAGTGAGGAACCAGCTCCCGCAGCATCATCGTGCGGCGTCGTCGTGCTCTCGCCCGACCCCATCTTCGCCGAAAACGTAGCAAGGTATCTGCGCCGCAGGGGACACGCCGTGGAGAGATGCGCTACCCCCCACGACGTGCTTTCGCTCTGCCAGCAGCCTCTACCATCACTGATGCTCCCCTCACTCATTCTCATCGATCGCCGACTCCAGCATTGGGCGGTGCTGCGGACGGAGCCGACACTCCATCGTGTGTTGCTCATGGCCGTGATCCCCGTCGGTTTCCCCTACTCAGATGACCACTTCCTCGAGGATCTGGCCTGTGGCATCGACGGCGTGCACTTTATGGAAGACGGCGACCGCCTTTTGACGGCGACGGTGAGCGCTTATGTGCGACGGCGGGCAGGAAGCGTGCCCTCGCAAAAAATTTATCGTGTCGGAGCGATCGAATTAGACGGAGATCGGCACGAGGTGCGCATTGCTGGGCAGCCCGTCCAACTTTCCGCCAAACCCTTCGCGATCCTCGAGGCCTTGATGCAATCGTATCCCGCCGTATGCCGAAGAGATGAGTTGCTCGCTCGCGTCTGGGGACGTGGCTTTGCCATCGGAGCCCACGTGATTGACGTCTATGTCCATGTTATTCGAAAGCTGTTGGATCAATTCCCCGAAGGAGACTGCCACCTCATGACCGTCAAAAAGATCGGCGTAAGGCTCGTCGTCACAAGCCAGCAAACACCAGTACATGCCGCCGGCTCAGCTCCTCAACCGATCTGCGCTACCGGCAGTCATGCAGGCCATTCTCCACCAGGGGAGGTAATCAGTCGGCCCAATTTGCTTTTCCACAAGTTGTCATCCTTTTAACCTGAGGAGGTGCGCTATGTTTCGCCATGGGTGCTGGCTAATCAGCTTGTTCCTGACCGTGCTGCTCGCCGGCAATAGTTTTGCCAATGTCCAACACACCGACGGTGCGAAAACAATCGGCGTTCTTTTGGTCAATCATGGTTCTCGTTCCGCCACATGGCGCAACGCCCTGCTGCAATTGGAATCCTCCGTCGCCCCCGCTCTTTTGGCCATCCCATCCGTAAAGGGAGTGAAGACAGCCTTCATGGAGTATACGGAACCCTCCATCGCCACCAGAATGAAGGAGTTCGACGCCGACGGCGTCACCGACGTCATTATCGTGCCCATCTTCCTCACGGTGAGTCCCCACACGTTCGACGATATCCCGACCATTCTGGGCATGAAAGAAGATCCTCGTTCTCTTCACCAGCTCAAGATCGAGAACATTCAACGCTATACGCCTCGGGCGATACCTCATCTCACTCCGCCGCTCGATTTTACGGACATTCTTCAGAAGAATATCTTAAGGCGAGTCCTCGCTCTCTCGAAAGATCCCTCTCATGAGGGGCTGGTCCTGATCGGCTACGGGGATGAAACCTACGACAAGGAATGGGTCGAGCTGTTCAACAAGGTCGCGGATTTCATCAGGAACCGTACGGGAATCGTCGGCTATTCCTACGGCTGGTGCGGCCATATCGCCAATTACAAGCCTGAAGAAACGACCGCCGCGATCAACGCGGTGCTCAAAACGGCCGCCACGGCCCTCGTGGTCCCCGTGTTGGTCGCGCATGATGAGATGTTTCAGATCAAGATCATCGGCGACGGCATCGCTAAGGTGCCAGACCACAAGAATCGTGTCATCTATAAACCCGACGCGATTCTTCCCGACCCCGATGTCGAACGCTGGGTGGTGTCCGTAACCGCCGAGTACGCCGAGAAAATCCGGCAAGTGTCGCAAGCCAAGCGATGACGATGGGGATGAAGCGACTGGTCTCCCGGTTCAACCAGGAGACTATAATGAAGTTGAATAGGGCGATGTATCGCGACATCGGCTATGCCTGCGCCTCACTGCTCCTGGCCTATTGCCTCTCCGGCGTCGCGGTGAACCACATCGGCGATTGGAATCCGGACTTTGTCATCATGAAGCAGACGGTGTCGCTGCCTCATCCGCTGACGAAGGACGAAATGACCTCAGAACAGATCGCGGAATTCGGGCGACTCGTCCATGAAGACACCTATAAAGTCTATGACTTTCCGACAGCCGATCAGGTCAAGATCTATTACGACAACGCGTCGCTGCACGTGAATCTGACGACGGGAGAAGGCACGTATGAGAAGGTGGCGCGAAGACCACTCTTCTATCAGGTCAACACGCTTCATCTCAACCGGCTGCAAGGATGGAAATGGGTTTCCGACGTATTCGCACTGGCGCTGATTATCCTGAGCCTGACCGGGCTGTTCATCTTGAAAGGGAAATACGGATTGGCCCGGAGAGGAAGATGGCTGGTTCTCGCAGGACTCGTGCCGCCGATGGTCGCCTTGCTCATTTTTGAGCTGCAATGAGCGTGGTTGCAAACACAGGCCGAGCGCCGGGAGGCGTGGCGTGTCATTCGTGAAACGTATCTCGTGAAGCGGTGGACACGGAGGAGCCGGATGGCACGGCAAAGATGGATCACAGGAGGGTCGTGGGCATCAGGGTCAATCGTCACAAGTCATTCGTCAAGCGAGGGTGGAGGACTGCGAGGAATGAGGAGACGGCGCGTGACGCGTATCACGTCTCAGGATTCAGACACTTCACGCCTCACGAACAACATTTCACGTGACGAGAAAGGAGCCCGATGACCTGTTCAAAATGCGGAGGTCTGGCGGTCGAGGAGCAATCGCTGGATTTTTACGGTCGCACCGACCGATGGCGATGCGTCAATTGCGGATGGTCACTGATGAAAAATCCGGGCACGGCGGCGGTATCGCGCGCACGACAGGGCATCTCTCGCAACGCATCCCGTTCGGAGACGAGCTAGTGCGAACGACCTTGGCCCTGCTGGTCGGAATCGCTCAGCGCACTCGGCAAGGAGAATTCCATGAAGCACATCGGCGACCCCATGCTACGGTTTCGAGTACCCGCCCTGGTGGCGGGCCGGCTGACGTATCTCGACTCGGTGCAGTTGATCGGCCGCTGGACGGCGCTCTGTTTCCTTCCCTATGTGGGCATCGTGGAACCGGCGTTCCTCGACCATCAGGCCGACCGTTTCGATCGACTCGACACCACACTGCTGATCGTCTGTTCCGGCGCCCGTCCGTTGCACCGGGTCTGGATCGACCGCCCGACAACACCGCGCGTGCCTTTGCTGTACGATCCTTTGTGCCGCCTCCACCGCGCGTTCGGCGTCGTGCCCGGACGGACACCGGTTTGGTGCCAGACATTTCTGATCGATCGTGCGGGTCTCCTCCGCTATCACCTGGTCCATGACTTCACGGAGCGCGGGCTGAGCGCCCTTCAAGAGATTGTCACGCTCAGCCAAGCCCAAGATACAGGTCGCGTAACAGCCAGAGACACCATCGCGGACACAAGGGAGGAGGTCATGAATTCATAGCCTCGCTCGCCTCGGGGCGAAGCCACGGGCCTCGTTTCGTTGAACCAGGGAAATGCCGGCAATCGAAGGATACATCACTACCACCAAGGAGACCGATCATGGACAATGTCATTCATCGCCAGGGACAAGCAGGCCTGAACGTCTGCGGCTGCGGGAAGCTGCACTTCACCTACGGCCCCATCACGTTGCATTTTAGCAGGGAGGAATTTCAGGTGTTTGCCGAGGTCGTGGGCCGGTTGGCCGCTCAAGTCCCGGACATCGAAGACCATCCTGACCTCGTAACCAGGGCGCCCAGAATCGAGACCATCTGCCATTG
>JANDJK010000095.1 GCA_024330925.1 Nitrospira sp. | reverse complement strand
ATGGAGTGACGACCGATGCGGCCGGGCGGGTGTCTCCGTTCAGGGATACGGTGAACATTGATTTTCGAGGGCAGTTCAACGCCCTGGGATCATGGAGTATGGCGAGCGATCCGGCTGACGGGGGAGTGTGGCGCGTGTTGGAGTATCTGACTCATAGGAACGAGACTCCCGGCAATGAATCGCTGCTTAATTATCCTCTTGGTCCCGGGCAGTACACGATCGTTGCCGGTGGCGCAGCTTGTAATTCCACGGGTGCATCATGCACCGGTCCCTTCATTACGGGCACTGTCCTCTTGACCAATATCCGTCCCATTCCCGTGCCGGCGGCGGTCTATCTGTTCGGTGCCGGTCTCGTCGGTCTGGCTGGATTAGTGCGGGGAAAGCACAGGGGCTAGAGAACAGGCTGGAATCTCGCCTTGATTGAGCCAAACACCGTGGCAGGGTAGGGGGGAAGGGGCTGACACCCTTCTCCCCAAGCGGGGAGGTTGCTTTACGGTCTGACGGCCTGGGCTGGAAGAGGTCCTGGTGAATCCTCACAGTACTGAGCTGTCTCGATCCTGCTCCGGATCCGTATCCCTTCCGTTGTGTTCCCCCCATCCTTGAGCGCCGCCTCTCCCTGTAGACGATTGTGGCGTTCTGCACCACCACGCAGCAGAGATTTTGTTGCAAACGGTGTATCCGGTGCAGCGATCTGTAGGAGCCGGCGCCGCCGTTTGGTATGTACTCTCGCGCGTCACGTGTCATGGCGCGTGACGGGGTCCATGTGCAGATGGTGCAGTGATTCACACAAGCCACGCAAGACGAAAGGAGGTGATGGCCCAACAGAGGCGTCTGAGCGGAGATGTGAGAAGAGACCGTTGCGAACAGAATCGGGCGTCAGCGACGAGCGAGCATGGTTCGTCAGCGGTGTGCCAGTTCGGTCGGCAAGTGAATCAATGATCAGGTAAGTAAGGAGGATGAGGATGAAAAGGGATGTAATCCATCACCAAATAAGAAGAGTGGGAATGTTCTCGGCCTTAGCGGTGCTATTAAGTGGCGCCATGGCGTCGGCCCATGTCGGCTATGGGACGTCGCTGTATGATCAAACCACGGGGACATGGGGACCGTTAGGAACAAATGGTTTTAACCCGACGGTGGCCAGCAACGCGGGGTGGCTCTCCGGCATGAGCAACAACGGGGTCAATCGCACGGCGACGATCGATACCCTGGCTGACAGCCATAACAACCGCTTCCGGTTTTTCACCTTGACAAGCCCTTCCACGGTGAGCATCACAGTGGTGGGGACGCCGAACAGTTACAACCCTGGTCTTGGGATCACCCCGTCGATATTGAACCCGGGATTTTCTCTGTTTAGCGGTCAAGTGCCTGCTGGCTCTCATGATGGTGTGGGGCACACGGGTGGTGGGATCTCCTATTCCTACCCGTATAATCCGACTCCTCCAATGCCCCCTGCTCAGATCGCGGCGTTGCAAAGTCAGGCCATGGTCGGGAGTGTTGGCGGAGCCCCTGATCTCGGCGGGCCTCTTAACGATGGAGGCTATCTGGGAAACCAGCCGGCCTTCGCCACCTGGTCATCTTTCTTCCGCGCCATGGACGAGATTGTTGCGGAAGGAGGCGGTACCGTCGACGCTGGTGGTCCTAATTGGGGCGTCTATCGATCCGATGGCAATGTGACGATGGGCAACAATAACGGCCAAGTCTCCACGATGACCTTTACCGGCATCGCGGTTGGAGATGGGTACAACGGAGACCCATTGGACAATACGGTGAGCTGGACCGGCACGTTGGGCCCCGGCACCTATTCGCTCGTGATCGGCGGAACGAGCCTGAGCGATTTGCAGACGCTTTTTAACGAGGTGCAACAAGGGATCCCGATTTCGGGATTTGATGCCAATGGGAACCCGATCCCCTGTGCTCCGGGTGGAGCTCCCGATTCTTCTTGTGTCTCGACGTACTATGGCCCCTTGCCTGATCCAAACAATCCAGGCGCTGCCGATCCGTACTATGTCGCACGGGCATCGCGGAAGATGTTTATCCGGATGTCGGTCAACGGAAACCTCAGCCCTGTTCCCCTGCCGGCGGCGGTCTATCTGTTCGGCGCTGGGCTGGTGGGCCTGGCCGGATTGGCGCGGCGGACGAAAAGTGCGTGATTCCTGTCCAAATTCCCAAAACGTTCGGAGGGGCCTCGGCCCCTTCGAATTTTCTTTCAATACTCTTCCCTGGCAGGTTTTTTCTGTTGCATGGGGTGCATTTGGTGTATCGGTGTTGGCAAACCATTTCCTGTTCTTGATACCGTCACCACTGGTCTGGCTGTTGCGCTGCGAAGCCTCCGGTGTCCCATTGATGTCTGATTGATGTCTGATGGATCACGAGGGCTGGCTTGGACAGTAACCCCGATTGATTTTCTGTCACAAGGGCATGCATTTGGTGCAACGAGCAGTAGCGCAGAATCGGGAGCAGGCATATAAACGATGGTGTGTCGTACAGATGATTTCCGTAGGAAGCTGTTTGGGGTGAAGGTGTGACGGAGCGGAGAGACGGATTTTATTTCAACAGAAAGGAGTGCGCTATGCGAAGGTTTTCTTTGTGCCGACTGAAAGTGGTGGTCGCCGGGCTTGCGGTTGCCGGGCTGATCGCTATGGGCGGAAACGCTCAAGCCGTGCCATACAATCCAAACTCGGCCTTTGGCCCAGGGTATGGAGATGCCGATAACCCGGTTGTGTATACCGGCAATGTAGGATCAGGCTTCTTCCTAGACACGGTCAATTTTGATTTGGGGCCGTTTACTCACTTCAACATGACTTCCACGACGAACAATCTCAATTTCTGGTTTGGTGCGTCGATTTTTGAGAATGTCGGGGATAGCCAGGTGGCTGGGGGGAGCGCCATGCCGTCCTTCACGAATTTTCCTTTGGCTGATTTGGGGATCTCAATGCCTCCTGGTGATTACCACCTCCATCCATCAGGAATTGGAGGATCAGGTGGAGGATCGTACACTTTGACCATGTGGGGTACGTTCGGGTCTGCTCCTCCGCCGCCTCCCGTCCCGGTTCCCGCGGCGGTGTATTTGTTTGGAACCGGCCTCGTCGGTTTGGCCGGCTTGGCCCGTCGGATGAAAAAAGTGTCCTAAACTGCCTGGTCTGCTGAGTAAGCAGATCTCCGGTTCGGAGAGGCCGGCGTGCCTCTCCGAACCTTTTTCTGGTGTGACTCTCCTAAAAAATGAAAGAAAGACGGGGCATATGGCGGTGATTAGTAGGCGGAGCCGGAAGTTCGCTGTGACAATCATCGCGTTCGCCCTGTGTTTGGTATCGAGCATGGGGTGGGGGCCTGTGCGGGGTCATGCGGCGATTGTCGGTGCTTTGGATTTCTCCCGAAGCTCGGTGATGGTGGAGGGCAACAGTAATGGAATTGAGGCCTCAATTGAGGCTTCATCGGGGGCCGTTCTCTCAACCGCCTGGTCTCTCCCGTTTCCGGTGATGCCGATTTTTGCCGGAATCGGACGAGTGGGGGCATCGTTGAATACGTGGCTGACCATTCCGCTGACCGTCGGGGATCTTGGCGACGATGTCTCTGAAGAATCGGGAAACATCTCCGGGGGCGTATCCTCGATCTTTTTATGGGGGCGCACGGTTGCGCTGACGCAGCCGTTTGTCATGACGGCCGGCGATCGTGGAGGGGCCGTTCGCAAGACGATGACGGAACAGGTGCCTATCCCGGCCGCGGTCGTTTTGTTCGGGTCCGGTCTCTGTGGAATCATCGGGATCGTGGTGCGTCGAGAGGGACCTGTCAAACGTCAAGACTTTGGGACTGGAGCATCCGCTCTTCCGTCGGAGGTCATCCGGTCGTTCGGTGTCTTTCTTTTGTCGTCCGATCGGAGCTTTTCATCTGATCTTGAGGAGCAAGTACGGCGATCCGGCTATCAATGCCGCGCGGCGGCTTCCGTGGCGGAGCTCTTGGAGTGGGCTCGTCATCGCCCGCCGGCGCTGGTGCTGGTCGATCGACGAATCACGGATTGGGACATCCTTCGGACGGAGCAGGCGATCGCGCACGTTCCCATCCTGACCTTGATTCCACACGAAATGATGGAAACCGACGAGGCCATTGTGGCCGATCTGGAGCGGGGAGCGGACGGTGTGTATTCATGCCGAGACGGCCAGAAACTGTTTCTGGCAATGATCGGCGCCTATTGCCGACGAGCGGGGTATGACATGGCGCGTCGAGGCGTGTATCAAATAGGCGATGTTCAATTGGATGCCGACACCCACGAGCTGACGATCGGATCGGAGACCATCCATCTTTCCGCCAAGCAGTTTGCGATCCTGCAGGTGTTGATGAGCGCACCCTCCAAGGTGTTCGCGCGAGAGGAGCTGATCGGGCTGGTCTGGGGGCCGGGGTTCGCCATCGGCGAACACACCCTGGACGTTCATATTCACGCCCTTCGGAAGCTGCTGAGCCGTGATGCTGATCGTGGTTGCGAGATTGTCGCCATCAAAGGCGTCGGATTCAAGCTAAAGGTTCGACATTCGTCTGAATCCACAGGTCGGGATATCGAAAGTCTTTCGAGAATAGCGCTCGCGAAGCCGGCTCAGCGCGGCGAGCTTCTTCATCTTCTGAAGGGGCAGAAAAGGCGTGCGGAGGCGCAGAGAAAGACCGAGGCGACATTCCTCACTCGTGCGTCTCGACGAAACCGTTTCAGAGCATTGTCGGGGAACGATCGGCGTCCATCGGCAACGCCATGGGTGTGGTAAGTTATGCCGACACCCACTCGACCTCCGATTTTTTGTTGCATGGAGTGGCAGGCATCGGTAGACAGCAAAGAAAAGAGCGCGTATAACGACACGCAAGCTTAGGAGATCGTGTATGGGGCTCTTCAGGTACATCCGGAGACACATGGTCATCGCAGGTTTGACCGCCGTGACCTATGTGGGACTGGTGTGTTTGATGGCCTTGTGCGCTCCTGCGCTCAATGCTTCGGCGAACGCCGGCGGCCATGAACACCATGATCACGACGCCGCTCATTCATCCTTATGCTCCTGGGCGTGTCAGGTTTCGTCTCAGTCTGATGCCCCTGTTCAGGCGACGTTCACATCGTATACTCCTGTTGCGTATGAGCCTGGCGAGTCTTCCTATCAAATAGATTCGATTTGTCATTCATCATCCCTCCATCCTCGCGCTCCTCCCTCTCTCTAAAGCCAAATGGCTGAATCCGCTCTCGCTCTTGTGTGATGCCTCCGACGGGCGCGTGAAGGTCATTCATCAGTCGATTGGCCTATTGCATCGCTGATGTCGCTCTGTGTGGTGAAAGTCGGGCAAAGAGGGATTCTGATTTCATAGGTTCTCGGAACGGGCGTTTCTGGTGGCCTCCTTCCACCGTTCCGAATGGGGGGAGTGCAGGTTGGGCGCTCCCCCTCCCTTTGCCTGGTCGAGTTGGGTGCAGTGTGGACCCGGTGTTGCTCAGAGTTCAGGAAGTGGCCAGGTTGCTCAATGTCAGTAAGTGGACGGTCTATCGATGGATCGAAGATGGGCGGTTACGCGCGACGAAGATCGGAGGCAGCAGTCTCAGGGTTTTTCAGGATTCGGTGAATGATCTGATCGGAAAAGCTAAGATAACCGATGACGGCGGGACCGAGCGAGACGGGCCAATCACGAAAAAAAAGAATCATTCACAAGGCAAGAAACGGAATACACGGTCACCGCGCTAGGAAAGGTTCAGGTCTGGAGGGTCGGCACCTCCCTTCCTCTAGGCCTGCGTGGGGAGTCGGAGGCGGCCTCCCTCCGACTCCCTCCCTTTTTTAGGAGGGTTCACCGGCCTCATGTGGTGTCTGGAATGTCAACCAGGGGTCCATTGGTGTAAGACGAAATTGAGGAGGAGAGCATGAAGGGGATTGTGGCCGCGATCATTGTGACGGGTGCCTTGTGCGGTGCCCTCGAACTTGCCCAGGCTGCGGCGGAGCAGAGGATCACGTTGATGCTCGGGGGGAGTTATTGCGATTTATATTTGGGCGAAGTCGAATCGGCGGTCAAAAAAGTGTCCGGCGTCAAGGCGGTTGACTTCAAAAGTATGAAAGGCCATGCGATCGTGACGGTTGAACAAAGCAAAGCGACCTCCAAGCAGCTAGTGGAGGCGGTCAACAGTGTGAAAGGAGAGGGGTGGCATTGTCGCGCCAAGGAGATGAAGTAGCCCTGGAAAGCGACTTGGCTCGGTGGATAGCCAGGAGGCGTCTGGGCAAACAACGTAAAGGCCAGCCCTGCCTTCCGTTTGTGGGATGGCCCCAATCTGCCGCATCGAATGATAAGCCGGAACGGCCAGTGAATGATCTGAGGGGGGGAAGGGCAGTTGATTTTCTGACAGGCGTGCAGGGGCGGAAAAGCACGGATGAAAGCACGGACAAGGATGTTTTAGACCATCGTGAATCTTTCGACGCGCGGAAGATGCCGGTTGAATCGCGCGGCAACTCATTTTCGAACTGTTTTCTTGACAACGTCGAATCCTTTCTATAAGTACCAAGCCGGTGCAGCAATCGTCGCGCACTCACATTCACCCATTCAACGAGGAGGTCTCATGAGCCAGGCTCGAACATTCGTGGTGTTGGTTGGAATCTGTGTGTTTCTTGTAGGGAATGGCGCTGTTTCCGCGCTCGCCGGCGAGGGTGGCCATGTGAAGGAAACCATCACTCATGCCAAGGAGGGGATCGGGCACGCGAAGGAGGCCATTCACCACCTGGAGGAAGCCATCAAAAGCAGCAATGATCCCCATGCCAAGGAGGCTCTCGACCATGCGAAGGAATCGCTGAAACACGCCGAGGAATCATTGGCGCACGCCGAGCAGGCCCACCAGCACAAGCCGAAAGGCAAGACCAAGTAATCCCGCGGAGTCTCTGTCAGGGCCTTTAGCGGATGTCGAAATCCCATCGCGGCGCGCCCTTGT
>JANDJK010000094.1 GCA_024330925.1 Nitrospira sp. | reverse complement strand
TCGGGGCCAGGCACCAGAAGCGGCTCGCATCCATCACCACGGGGCCGCTGATGCCGAAGTGGGTCCACAGCAGGTTGCCGGTCCGTCTGTCCACGATGTGCCCGTTCACTGTTGTCGTCAGTTCGACCGGCTGCGAGAGGCCGGCAAGGGATCGATGGAACATCGAATCATCGAGCACCAGCGAGACCAGCGCCGGAACCGTCTCGGTGACGTGATGGCCGAGCCGGCGCGCCAGCTCGTAGCCGAACCCATCGCTCCCGGTCCGAGGGAGGGAACGGCCGCCGGTGGCGAGGATCACCCGCTTAGCTAGCAGGTTGCCGTGACGATGGGTGATAAGAAAAGTTGCCTGGTTTGTCGGCTCGATGGTGGTGACACGGTGATCCGGTCGAATGTGGATGCCCAGGTTCTGGCACCGGGTCAGGAGCGCGGTGAGGACCGTGTGAGCCCTGTTGGTTGTGGGAAAGAGCTTGCCCGTCGGTTCGCGTTTGAGCGCCACTCCCAACGAGGCAAACCACCGGATGGTAGTTTCGACGGGAAACGAGGCCAGCACGTTCTTGATGAGCCGGCGGTTGCCGAAGTAATCGGCCGGTGTGACGGTCTCATGCGTTACGTTGCAGCGGCCTCTGCCAGAAACGAGGATCTTGGTCCCGATCGTTCGAGCTCTCTCACAACAGGGCGATGCACCCGGACAAACTACCGCTGTTCTCTTCCGCAACGGCGATGGCGGCGGCCCGGCCGGAGGCGCCGGCGCCAATCACGAGGATTGCGCACGTCTCAATTTCGCTCACATTAGACACTTTTAACTGCTGATTAACGTGGGTTTAATCTCGTGATGTTACCGTCCTGCCACACACAGCGATACGAGCAAGGCGTTCGCGAGGTGTTTGAAAAGACAACGTTCAATGAACCGCCAAGGAAGGAGGAATCTATGACGTGCGAGAAATGCAAAGGTTTCATGATTGAAGAGCGACAGCCGGATCTGTCGCCGGGGCAAGTCGTCCATCGTTGTGTCAATTGCGGCTTAGTTGTCGATGAGTTGATTGTCCAGAACCGGCTCCAGCAATTGCGGGAACGGCGCTCATTGCTCCGAGCCGCCTAGGAATGGCATGGGAAGTGGGACATGGTGGACGGATGAGTGGCCCTTCCGATGGTTTGCCGGTTGCCTAGGGGATAGGTGTGGTGGATGTCGCGCTCGCGGCTAGATCGAAAATTCTGCCCAGAGAAAGGTGTGGTCCGATGGGTCTTTCGCTCGCCGCGGCTCGATGTCCACATCTGCCTGGGTGCATTTTTCGGCCAGAGGAGGGGTTGCAAGGATATGGTCGATGCGCCAGCCCTTGTTTGTTTCCAATGAGTTTGGCGCTCGGTAATCCCAAAATGTGTATTGTTGTCTGGTGGGATGGAGTTTCACAAATACATCCACGAATCCCCACGAGACGGCCTTTTCGTATGCTTTGCGAGCAGCCTCGTGGTAGCACACATGGTCAAGGTGTTTTTCCGGGCTGTGGACATCAATAGGCCGGGGAGCCACATTCATGTCACCACACCAGATCGCCGGTGCATTCGGTGAGAGGTGTTTGTCGAAGTACTTCCGCAGCCGTTCGTACCATTCCAATTTGTACGCATATTTGGGTGAATCGATCTCAAAGCCCTGTGGTACGTAGGTGTTGACGATTGTGATCCCGTCGATCACGACTCTCAGTAAGCGGGCATCGTCCGGTTCTCCTCCGTCGTCGAATCCGTAAAAAACGGCAGTGGGTTTCGTTCGGCTCAACACGGCCACGCCGTTGTAAGACTTCATGCCACGATACGTGCTCTCATAGCCGGTGTGGGCCAACGCCAAAAGAGGGAATTCACTGTCCTGGACCTTGGTCTCTTGCAAGCAGAGCACATCCGGTCGATGACGTTCGAGCCATGCCAAGACGATCGGCAGGCGCTTGCGCAGGGAATTGACGTTGAAGGTGGCGATTTTCACAGCCTGAATCTCATGCCACTGAATGCCGACGCATCCTAGCAAATGCGATCCCGGTCAACAAGTAGCGCATCTTATTGCGCTTCTCCCATTGGTTGACTTGTGAATTCTGAGTCGCCTAGACTTGCGGCCTATGTGAGAGGAATACCTGCTTACCATCACATTGAAAATCATTACTTAGGTCATCATATGGGGAAAGGAGGGAAGCCGATGAGGCGACACAACATAGTGGGAACCGTGGCGCGAATCGGAATGTTGGGATTGAGTGTGGCGGTGGCTTTTCCGCTGTTCTCGGTGGTCCAGGCGAGCGCCGAGTCGGAGCCGACCCGTTCGTTGCAGGATCTGTTGCGCCCGTTTTTCGGCGGTGAAAAGGAGACCGCCGCACCCAAAACATCGGGCGGGGTGGTGAAGTTGCCGCAGCTTCAAGGATTGGAAGATCCCAATGCCTACGTACCGGCTGATAATCCTTTGACGGCGGACAAGATTGAGCTGGGACGGATTCTGTTCTTCGACAAACGGTTGTCCAAGAACAATACGATTGCTTGTGCAAGTTGCCATATGGCGGAGAAGGGGTTCACGGACGGCATGCCGGTCTCAACCGGCATCAATGGGCTCAAGGGGGGACGGAGCGCGCCGGCAGCCATTAATCGAGTGTATAGCAAAGCGCAATTTTGGGATGGACGAGCAGCAACGCTAGAAGATCAGTCCATCGGTCCCTTCATCAATCCGGTGGAGCACGGATTTGCCAATCATGATGAGATGATTGCCAAGATGAAGCAAATCCCTGGCTATCGGAAGCTGTTTCAGGATGTCTTCGGCCGAGAGATCAACATCCAGGATGTCGGACGTGCCATCGCGAGTTTCCAGCGGACGATTCTATCGGGGAACAGTCCGGTGGATAAATTCGATGTGGGAGGAGATAGTAACGCCTTGAGCGAATCGGCCAAGCGAGGGCTGGAGCTGTTTCGCGGCAAGGCGCGGTGCACCCGTTGCCATTCGGGATTCAACTTTACCGATGAAAAATTCCACAATCTTGGGATCGGCTGGGACACCAACACCGTGGACCTAGGCCGGTACATGGAAACGAAAAATCCCCAAGATATTGGAGCCTTCAAAACACCGACATTGCGCGAGATCGCGAGAACCGCTCCGTACATGCATGACGGACGGTTTAAGACGCTCGAGGAAGTGGTGGAGTTCTACAACAAAGGCGGCATCAAGAATCCGTTTTTGGACAACACGATCATTCCACTGGAATTGACGGAGCAGGAAAAGCAGGACCTCGTGGCCATGCTCAAGTCGTTGAACGGCGAGGGATGGCAGCACGTTTCCGAACCCAAGTCGTTCCCAAAGTAACACTGTCAGCAAACGGAACTATCGGCTGACAGTGTTGTCGGAAGGGGCTCCTTCGAAGAGGGAGGAGCCCCTTTTTATTTTTTCTCTCTTCGGGGGGAAGGTTGTGGGAAGGAAAGTTGTAGCTCGGTCAGATAGCGGCGAAGAATTGCCTGTTCGATACGAGATCGCCCTCGATGGGGGGCGGGAAACCTCAGGACAAATTGCATCTTATCCGGCTCGATCAACTGGATGGTTACCCGTGGTTCTGGAGATGGCACTTCGAGTAGATTGGCTTGTTCAAGCATTTTCATCTTGCGTGTCGCCTCTTCCAAATAGGGTTCGCATTCCGCTCTTGCTGCTGCTAGCAGAAGGCGTTCGGCATGCTGCCAATCCTCGTCAGTTTTGAAGGGAACCACAAGGGTGTATAACCCGTAATCTAATCCAGGGTTTTCTTTCACCAAGGGATTGGAGAACAACAAACTGTTGGGAAAGACAATCACACGGCCGGTGTACAGGTGAGTGGATGTTCCTGGTCCAATTTCTAACAGCTTGGTAGTAAAAATGTCGTGGTCAAGTACCACGCCTCGCTGAGCACCAATTTGAATCCGATCTCCCACCGTATAGACCTTCCCTCCGATCCGCAAGGCAGCTCCCAGCCAACACAAAATGAGCTCCTTGGTCGCCAACACCAAGGCTACGGCCAGGGCAACCAGTGAAACAGTAAATGTTTGTAGCTCGTGTGCCCAAATTGTGACCAGGCCGATGAACAAGACGAAGACGAGCCAATTTCTGGTGGTCACGACCCAGCGCCGCTTGGCTTCCATTGACAGGGTGGGATGTTTGGTAATCCAACGGACCACTAAGGTCCTGATAGCAAGAAGGGCAATGAGCGTAATCAGAGATTTCAGAAGATCAAAAACGACCGAACTATCGAGCTGAATCCAGCCAATCTGTATCATGCTCTCTCTGCCTCCTTGGAACGAAGTCCACTCCGTTGGCCAACCGATTGATGAGATTATCGATGCTGCGACCGGTGTGATCTTACTTGATCAAACAGGGGATTGCCTATGAAAGCCATGTCTGCTCACGTCATGCTGACCGTGGTGGCATTGGCCTGTCTGAGAGGCACATCGATCTTTCCGCGATCGTTGCTTGTTCGCTGTGCACTTTTCCGGAGGATCTGGTGCAGGGATCCCCCATTGACAGGCTTTTCTAATGGGCGTAGAGACTGAGTGACGGCCCAAGAGTTCGTGATAGACGGGAGATCGAGCAGACCGCGCGGCTGCTAACCAGGTCTCCTGCATTCTGGACAGAAAGGAGGAGCGAGATGGAAGACACGACTCCACCTGACTCATCGGGCCCGTCGCTGCCGGAGTCTCGTGTTCACCGGCGCGGGCGCGACCACACTCGCTACCGTGCTCCCATGGGGCGTTCCGAATCAAAGGGAAAAAAACGGTTCAGAAAGTGAGTGTGGTGGTGCCGAGCAAGGAAGAGACCGAAGGCGGTCTTATCGGCGAGATGGTCTCAGCGGAGGGACAGTTTGACGGAACGGCATCGTTCGGGTCGTATGGGCCGTGACAAGAAGGGTACGATCCAGGCGTCCTAAGCGCCAGCGAGGGAGACCTGTTGTGGTGGCAGGTCTCCCTCAGCGGAGTAACGAGTCTAGTCATCCACCACAGTGGCGGTCCCTCTTCGGTAATATGGAGAGGAAGACACGCTGGGCTTAACCAAACCACAGCAACAGGGATACGACACAATCCAGGAATCTTGTGGCCTCTCAGCCTACTAAGCGGAGGAGAAAAGCGGGGAAGACCTCCGTAGCCTCCCTCGGGTTGTCGGCCCAAGCGTTGCAATCCTCCGCACCGCCTGATCACATTGTGACCCTTGGCCGCATCATTGCAGACGATGGAGGAAGCGTGCTTGCCGCCTATCGCGAGCCCTATGGAGGGCAGTGGCTGGTACTCGCCGGATTACCGATCGACCTGGTCGAGCCGACTCCCTATCAACGAAATGTGTCCAGCACCCATGTCAAGAGGTTGCAAACGGTGATTGGCAAGATCGGCCGGTTTCTCGATCCGATTATCGCCGTGCGGATGCTCAAGGCCGATCGCGCGGCCCGCTACTGGACACCGAACGGCAATCATCGCCTTTCAGCCATGCGGGCGTTGGGGGCCAAGAGCATCGTGGCGATCATCGTGCCCGAATCATCAGCGGCGTATCAGATCCTGGCGATGAACACGGAAAAGGCCCATAACCTGCGGGAGCGGGCGCTCGAAGTGGTTCGCATGTATCAGGAACTGGCGAGGTTCGATGGGACCGATGCGACGGAGGAGTCGTTCGCGCTGGAATTCGAGGAGCCGGCGTTGATTACGCTGGGGCTCTGTTATGAAGGAAGGCCTCGCTTCAGCGGCGGCGTCTATCATCCGGTGCTGAAAAGGATCGAGGCCTTTCTCGCGCAACCGTTGCGCGAGGCAATCTCTATCCGGCAGCAACGGGCCAAGACTGTGCTGGAATTGGATGAGACGATCGTCAAGCATGTCGAGGCGCTCACCGCAAGAGGAATGACGAGTCCCTATCTCAAGAACTTTGTGGTCGCCCGTGTCAACCCCGTCCGATTTCGTCCGAAAACCGCCGCGCCGTTGTCGTTCGATGAAGCCATGGAACGGATGACGAAAGCTGCACAGAAGTTCAACCCGAACGCTGTCAAGCTGGATGATCTGGCCAAGGCTGGCGGCCCTCCACCAGAAGAGGCTGAGTAGCCGGCTTGTTTCAACCGGGATCGGCTCTTTACAATGACGTCGTGTAATCGATGATGAGAAAGGAGGGACGGTATGAGTTTGGCCGACAATCGATGTGTTCCGTGCCGAGGCGGGGTGCCTCCTCTTCCGCCGGAGCGCATCCAAGCGCTCTTGCAGGAGTTGGGATCGGGATGGTCGTTGAACACTCAAGGCCACATCGAACGTCTCTACACGTTCAAGGATTTCGCCCAGGCGTTGGATTTTGTCAATAAGGTCGGTGCCATCGCGGAGGCCGAAGGTCATCACCCTGATCTCTATCTTGCCTGGGGCAAGTGCAAAGTTGAGGTTTGGACGCATAAGATCAACGGCCTCACGGAAAGCGATTTCTACCTGGCGGCGAAGGCCGACCGGGCCTATGAACCCTTTCGGACCGCCGCGTAACGTCGGACCGCCCACTAGTTATCACGAAGAGGGGTTTGCACATGAGCGGCAAGGCCCGTGTCGCGCTCGTCAACATGCCGTTCAGCTATGCCAAGTATCCGTCCATCCAACTTGGCACCCTTTCCGCCCTTCTTAGGTCCCACGGTATTCCGGTTGACTGTCATCACTTGAACGTCCGGTTCGCCCACTTGATCGGTGTGGAGTTGCACGAGCTGATCTGTGAAAAACGGGCGCTGTTCGGGGAGTGGCTGTTTTCAGCGATATTGTTTCGGGACAACCCGAAGCGGGCGGAGTATCCCACTGTCTTCAAACCGATCTTCGAGCAGGCGGCGCGGGAGAGTGGGAGACCGATCGGCTATTTCGAGGAACTGGGGAATCGGATCGCTCCTCAATTTTTGACGTGGGCGCTGCGCGCGATCGAGTGGGGCGACTATCGCCTGGTCGGGTTTACCT
>JANDJK010000093.1 GCA_024330925.1 Nitrospira sp. | reverse complement strand
TCCCCCAGACGAGGGAATTTGGATTTGGTGTCATACCAAAGCAAACCCCGCCGCATAATTCCCTTCAATCCGTTTGGACAAGATTGAAGCGTGAGGCAGCAGATGAGATGACTAGGAAATGCTGGATTCTATTGATGAAATACTGGTATGTCAAGAGACGAAAACCTTCGGCCTCATTTTCCTTTTCGCTCCTTAGCAGGAGGCCATCCCTCCGCTACCGGTCGACAGACCAACCATCTTCTTGAGCTTTCTCACCATTTTATGCGGAAAACCAATGACTTGGAGAAGCAACACCTCGGCTTCTTCCCACGTCAACTGTGATGACGGGCCAAGAAATCTCTTGGACGCAATTCGCTGTTCTTCAACATCCAGAGGAACATAATATCCTCGAAACTCTCCGTGAGAAAATGCCACCTTCAAACGTTCTGCCCATTGCACATCATGGTGTTCCTTTGCGGAACCATGTTTTGTCTGGATTTCACGGTGATTCCAAATCATCCATCCGACAAAGACTGCCCATGTTTCATTCAGTGCTTCCCACGACTCCGATTCCGTCAAGTACCGAAGCTCTGTGTCTTGCGGCCGTTGCGCCAACGGGGTAATCTCCACTTGCCCGTATCGACACCGTTGTTGCTGCCGCGCAAATTGCAGCAACAGCGGCATCCTCTTCCCACTGACTTCTCCTGGCTCTTCGAGGGTAGTGAGATAGTCCATGTAGGCGTGAAACAGTTCGTGATAGAGCACTTGCAACTCTTGGGCAGTCATAGTCTGGAGCGGTTTCAGCACAGCACCGGCCCCGTTGAAGGACAAAGAACGATTGAGCACCATGAGATGGTCATTGGGATGGTATTCGGCTGCATAGGCTCGAAGATCCTCAAATGTAAAGCGAACAAAACCCTCAGGCATCTGTTTAAGGAACGTCGTCGGGAGACGCAGCCGGTCCGCCTCAGCTATCAAACGGCTCCATACGGTAGCCGACACCGATCGGCTCCCATGGACCGCAGAGCCGACCTCCACGGGAGCACCCATGACCTCTTCTCCCCATCCCCCCATGCCCCATGCGAACCAAACAAGTCCCATCAGCCAGACACAGTCAAACACACAACCTCCGGCAAAAGCTGACCGACGTCCAGGCTGCATCTCAGTGACAACCATGCTTTTTCATAAGGACCCATTATGGTCCTTCGTCTGCGCACTTAATCCCAATACCGCGGTATCCTCATCGCTTCTCCTTGTTCTTCTTCCTCGACCAAAGTAAGCACGTCAAGCAAGTCAGCCGGAACCGAGTGAAGGAAACGAGAGGGCTTTGAAAGCACCATCCCACTGGTTTTGTCATACACATTGATCGGATAGGTCAGAAACAAATGCCGCCGAGCCCGCGTCACAGCCACATAAAACAATCGACGTTCCTCTTCCAATTCTTCGTTCGTCATAACCGAATAAGCGGAAGGGAACCGACCATCCACCACCCCAATCACAAAGACCGCCTCCCACTCTAACCCTTTGGCTGAGTGGATCGTTGAGAGCACCAGCCGTTCATCGTCCTGTTCCGCTGCTTCAACATCCACCATGCTGCCGTCCGGTGGTTCCAAGGCTAGATCAGCCAAGAACTCATCGACTTCGGCATAGTTCTCCGCAATCGTGTGAAGATGATCGAGATCCTTCATACGTTTTGGATAGTCGTCATACTGATCCTTTAAAATAGGCAGATAATACTCGTACACGTGGGTGATGCATGCCGCTGGCGATGTTCGTCTAGCGACGGCCAATTCATCGAGCATGTCCGCAAGCGACTGTAGTGCCCGTCCAGCACGACCCCCTCCAGCCCGGAGCGCATCAGAGGGGCGATCGGCCTTTGCAAGCAGAGCCAGAAGATCCTGAACCTTTTTGGGGCCTACACCGTCCACCAACATCAGCACGCGATGCCAACTCACCTGATCAAGCGGATTGGTAACCACCCGCACGTGCGCGAGTACATCCTTGACGTGAGCCGTTTCGATAAACTTGACGCCGCCGCGCTTAATGAATGGCACCCCGGCTCGAGCGAGTTCGATCTCCAGATCAAAAGAATGAAAGCTCGACCGAAATAGCACCGCCATGTCACTCAAGGACACGCCCTCTTCCCGTAGTTCCAAAATCTTTTGCACGACAAACCGCGACTGCGCATGTTCCCCTGCTGCTTCCACCAAAACCGGCAACGGACCATCAAGTGTCCGGGTAAACAAGCGCTTGGTGTACTTTTCTGCTGCCACCTCGATGATGCTGTTGGCCAGATTGAGAATCGGCTGGGTACTGCGATAATTCTCTTCTAGCTTGTACACCGTCGTGCCTGGGAACAAATCCGGAAACTCCATAATGTTTCTGAATGTCGCCCCTCGGAACGCATAGATTGACTGAGAGTCGTCACCCACCACCATGACGTTATCGTGCGTTGCGGCCAAGCGGCGGACCACCTCCGCCTGCAAGCGGTTGGTATCTTGATATTCGTCAACCAGAATATACCGATACTGGTTCGAAATCGCCGTCCGAACTGCTTCATCAGTTGCCAGCAACTGGCGTAGCAATACCAACAGATCGTCGTAGTCAAGCAATTGTTTCTGCCGCTTGGCCATACGATAGGCATGATGCAACTTCGTCAACTCATCGATATGGTCGGCAAAATGAGGAAACTCCTCCAGCAAGACATCTTCCAAGCTTCGAAGCGTGTTTTCGCTCTTGCTGAACAGTTCCATGATTGTTCCCTTGCGGGGGAACCGAGCGGTCTTTTCGTTAAAACCCGACTGCGTGCGGCACAGACCAATCAAGTCCTCCGCGTCCCCTCGATCAAGGATCGTAAACCCAGGCTCCACACCAATCGATCGTCCGTACCGCCGCAGAAGAACATTGGCCACGGAGTGAAACGTTCCCCCACACACCCGCTGCGCGTTTGCTCCGATCAACTGAGCTGCGCGTTCCAGCATTTCCTGCGCCGCCTTGCGCGTGAAAGTCAGCAAGAGAATGTTGGACGGATCAACGCCAGCATCGATCAAATAGGCGACGCGATAGACCAACGTCCGTGTCTTGCCGCTTCCCGCACCGGCAATCACCAAGGCAGGGCCGTCTCCCGCTGTGACTGCTGCCAGTTGCTGCGGATTGAGGACCGCCGCATAGTCGATCATCAGACGACGCGGCGTCCGATCAGCCAATCGTTTCAATACGTAGGTCTTGACTGGTCGTTCCATCGGACACTCGCGGGACGCTACTCATAGCCCACTCGACTTGGTTCAGAAGCCCACCAGTGGTGCCCCGTGATATAGCACAGTCTTTCATCCTTTTACAGGGCGACGGGTAGCTGCCCCATCGATCCTCTGCTCGCTTTGATTCCTTAATCCTTTGATAGGTTGGTGAGCATCTCACCGGAACTGGAGCTCGACTGTGGGCAAGAGCGCGTTTCACCTACCCGCTTACTTTGCGCCTCCCATCACCCTCCGATATAATCACTCCAGAACCGTGGGAAAGGAAATGTTATGACCACCGTCGATACCGACTATTACGATCGTCTTCACCACTTGGCTGACTTGATGGTGGCCGTCGCCGGTGAATCAGTAACGGTCCTGAAACAAACCGCCCCTGAACAGGCGTTGGTGCTCAAACGGCAGAATGAGTGGAATCTGTATCTGGAGTTTCTCAAGATCATGTTCAATCTGGCAGATCGACTCGTGGCACTCCATATCCCGCTCAAGGATCAGATGGACTTCATGAACAGGCTTGAGGATACTGTCACCGCTCGGCTCAACGCTGCGCTTGCATCAGCGTTCGGCAGCCATTTCGACCCGATGGAGCTGACGCTGACCATTGGCACAGCTGTAGCCGACAGTCGCCGGACCTATGAGCCATATACCTTCCTCATTACAGAAGACTCCAAAACCAAGAGCGCGATGTTTCATGACTTCGGTAAGAAGATCGCCACGCTCTTTGGTGCACCAGGGCACAGTCGGCTCAGCTCAGCAGCCGAACTGTGCGCTAGTGCTGTCGTCCCAGCGATGGAGGCAATTCTCCGTGATCACGGCTCACCTCCCTCTGCTCAACAAACCCCCGTGGAGGCTACTACAGTGCCCCCTCAGCACCACCCTGATCAGACAGATCAATCCCCTCGTCGAACGCAGACAAGTCAACAACATACCACAGGTGGAACGATTAAACTGATCAGTATGGCCGCCAGTATGGCTGGCGACATGATCGAAACGCGCTGGGGACTACACCCTCGTTTCCGAGAAGACCTTACACCTGACGAGCTCCGACAACTCACGTCGCTGCTGAACCGAGTTGCGAAAATCGTTGGCCAACGGTACGCTTCCATGGCATGCTCAGCTCGGTGGGCACCGCCCAGCGAGCAGGCCATGCTTGGAGGGATCGCTTCTCCGCCGGCATCAGCTTCGCCGCCTACAACCTAACTGCCAATCTGGTAATTGCAAGTCAGCAAAGGAGCGAATGTGGAGACATCACTTTCGAGCAAGCACTGTTCCGTCAGCCTCCCCTCCAGCCTCCGTCGTTTGGATGAGCTAGCCCAAAATCTCTGGTGGAGTTGGACATTAGAGGCGCGCCAATTGTTTGAAACGATCGATCCAACGCTCTGGCTCTACACTCATCATAATCCCGTCAAACTCCTGGCCGAAGTCAAACCGGAGCGGTTGATTCAACTGGCCGAAGACCCTTCCTTTCTCCGTCGCTACTCGGCAGTCGTCCGTCTTTTTGACGACTATCTGGCAAATAAAACCACGTGGTGCAGCATTCATCACCCGGACTTGACGAACACAACCATTGCCTATTTCTCTGCCGAATTTGGACTGCACACCTCTGTTCCGATTTACAGCGGCGGCCTTGGCATTTTAGCTGGTGACCATTGTAAGGAAGCGAGCGACCTCGGCGTGCCGCTCGTCGGTGTCGGATTCATGTATCCACAAGGATACTTCCGCCAGCGTCTCACGCCAGAGGGATGGCAAGAAGCCACCTATACGCCGTTTGATCGAGAAGAATCGCCAATCCATCCTGCTTGCGCGCCTTCCGGCGAGCAATGTCGCTTTACCGTCGAGATGGGCGGACGCCGTATAACGGCCATAGTCTGGAAAATCGTGGTGGGACGTGTCCCGCTATTTCTCATTGATACAGATATCCCTGACAATACTCCAGAAAACCGCGCTTTATCAGCCAGGCTGTACGGCGGAGACCAAGAAATCCGACTGTGTCAGGAAATTCTTCTTGGCATCGGCGGCGTTCGGATGCTTCGCGCTTTAGGACTAGCGCCATCGGTCTGGCATGCCAATGAGGGCCATTCGGCCTTCCTCATGTTGGAATTGCTCCGCGAGTTCGTACAGAACGGCCTCTCGCATGCAGAAGCCAGCGAGATGGTACGGCAACGCACTGTCTTCACTACCCATACACCGGTGCCCGCTGGTCATGATGTGTTTCCTTATGAACTCATAGATCGTTATTTTTCCGGCTATTGGGAACAACTGGGACTTTCGCGGGCAGAATTTCTGCGGCTCGGTGACGCACCAGACTCCAAGGGGCAGGGCTTCAACATGACCGCCTTGGCTATCCGTCTCGCGGCTCATGTAAATGGTGTCAGCCGAGAGCACGGACGGGTCACGCGCGAGATGTGGCGTCACCTCTGGCCAGGGTTACCGACCGAGCATGTCCCCATTCGCAGCATCACCAACGGTATCCATGCCTCCACGTGGATTGCCCCGGAAATGCACCGGCTGTATTGCAAATCTCTGAGTCCGACCTGGACTGCCCACTGCGACGATCCAGCCATGTGGCAGCGTATTATGGACGTCCCGGACCACGAACTGTGGGCCATTCGCCAAACCATGAAACGCAAACTCATGAGTTTCATTCGTGAACGGGCACGGGCTGGCTGGATCCAAGGCAGATTGGAGCCCTTACAGGTCCTCACACGAGGAACCTTATTGGACCCCGAGGCACTAACGATCGGCTTCGCTAGGCGGTTCGCCACCTACAAACGAGCGACCCTAATCTTCCGAGACCTCGATCGGCTGAAGGACCTGCTGCAAAATCGATGGCGCCCGGTACAATTCGTTTTTGCAGGCAAGGCTCATCCGGCCGACGAACCAGGACGCTACTTCATCCATGAGGTGCTGTCCTACTGTCACGACCACAAATTGGGCGGGCAGATTGCGTTCCTGGAAGACTATGACATGCATATGGCAAAATTTCTGGTCCAGGGCGTGGATGTCTGGCTCAACACCCCGCGTTTTCCCCTTGAAGCCAGCGGCACCAGTGGTATGAAAGCCGCTCTGAACGGAGTGTTGCACTTAAGCGTGCTCGACGGCTGGTGGGCCGAGGGGTACAATGGCGCCAACGGCTGGGCTATTCAACCGTTGTCGGAACAGGAAAGCACGGTGGCACAAGACCGGCATGACGCCGATCAACTGTATCGCCTGCTGGAACAGGAGGTCATCCCACTGTTTTACCAGCGCGATCGCGACGGTATTCCTCGCGGTTGGATCCAGATGGTCAAAGAATGTATCCGAAGCATCCCGCCTCAGTTTTGCACCACCCGCATGGTGAAAGACTACATCAGTATGATGTACGTCCCAGCCACGCTGCGCATGCCTTCGGCATGGTGAGTGTGAGGGCCGGTCGCGATAACAGAAAACGGTCGGCACCGCAAGCTGTTCCGTTGTGTTCCACCAGACACTTCTTGATGACTGTCCTGTTGGGAGCCACCCTCGGTGCTCATACCATCGCGGCCGCTTCTTCTTTGGAATCAACAGCCCGAGAACTCTTTAACACGGGTGACTACGCGGCAGTGACAGCCCTCTATCAGACCCAACCGCCGGGAACAGCTCTCTCTGCAGAATTCTTGCGCTTGGCCTTCATGAGCTATGTCCGCCTCGGTCGTCCGAATGAGGCTCTGTCAATTTACACTCAGTTGATCCAGCCTGGCCAGCCCAACGATCCTACTCTCCTCCGTCCTCTGGCCATAGCAGTCCTCACAAGTCATGTCCGTGATCCTAAAGAGCAGGTGCGTATCGCCGCTTATACAGCTCTGGCCGAACTAGGCCTTCCTGAGACCATACCGATCCTGGAGGATGGTCTGCTGGATTCCGCAATCCCCGTCCGCGCACGGGCGATCGAGGCAATGGGAAAAGCTGGAGTGGCCAAGCACTCCG
>JANDJK010000092.1:953-7650 GCA_024330925.1 Nitrospira sp. | reverse complement strand
TCAGACGCAGGATTCCGCCTTCATGCAGATTGTGGACGGCAGGGTATGTGCGACATTCGCCGTCGTGCCCCCGAACAACGAGGACCGATATCTCTCGCTTAAATGTCACCAACCGCTCGAGAATCCACTTGGAGCAAGAGGGTTTCGCTTGTTGCAATTCATGGGCAACCCTCTCGATTTCGGCCGGCTGACGGATGATCCACTGCCCTTTTCCATCATAACCGGACCTCACGGTTTTGCAGACGGCCGGAAGACCGATCTGCTTCGTCGCTTCGGCCAGGTGCGTCGGCGAATTCAGAGCGACAAAAGCCGGAACAGGCAGAGAAACGGCCGAAAGGAACTGTTTTTGTGCCATTCGGTCTTGAATGGTGCGGAGGACTGCCGACGACGGCCTGACCGGGTGGCATTGCTCGAACCGCTCACATAGTTCGGCTGGGACATTTTCCCACTCGAACGTGATCGCGTGGACAAAACGGGAAAAGGCCTCAAAGCTCTGAGGATCCGAGAACGAGGAAATGAACGATCGATCCGCGCTAGCATGAGCCGGCGCATCGGGATCGGGATCCCACACGGCGACGCGATAGCCCATTCGCCTCGCCGCTCCGGCGAACATCGCTCCCAACTGCCCGCCGCCTAATACGCCGAGAACCGAGCCTGGGTCGAGAATCGCCTGTGTCATGCGGAATAATCATCCACGGTGAGTGGCGGACGTGAATGCCTTGATTCCACCGGCCTCCGGAGAATTGAGCACAGCCTCGGTCTGCCGATGCCGATACTGCTTGACACGCTCGGCAATGTCCGAGTATCGTCCGGCAAGAATCTGTGCCGCGAGCAATCCCGCGTTTTCACCCCCCCCAATCGCCACCGTCGCGACGGGAACTCCTTTTGGCATCTGAACAATGGACAACAAGGAATCCAAACCGCGTAGATTCTCAGTTGGAATCGGCACACCAATGACGGGGAGATGGGTTTTGGCGGCGACCATCCCCGGAAGATGAGCCGCCCCTCCGGCACCGGCGATAATCACCTCAATGCCACGATCGGCGGCCGAGGCGGCATATTCGAATAATCGATCCGGAGTGCGGTGAGCCGAAACCACCAGCAGCTCATAGGGAATGCGCAATTCGGCCAAGATAGCACCGGCTTTTTCGAGGATCGGGAAGTCAGACTTGCTCCCTCCCAACACCCCGACGATCATCCGGTGATGAGTGGCGGAGGGATTATGCCGATACGAGTGGGCCGACCGTCCCCGTTCTGCCACACTTTTTTTGTTCTCTCTGTGTTTCATTCAATGGAGGTGCCGCATCCGGCAGAGATATTTCCTCCTTTTGGAGGTATCAGTGTTGGGGAACCTACCTTAGCGAATCTTTTATGGAAGGATCAAGCGTTTAGAGACGACATCTTGACTCCCCTTCGTGGAGGACAGACAGCGCAAGAGAGGCTCTCGTTGACAATTTCCTGGTTTCGCAGCTTTGCAAAGCAGATGGCAGATAAACCATTCTATCGTCTCCATTGTTTGGGCTTTTCGAGTGGAAGACCGGAAAGAGTGGGATGCCGGGGAAACCATCCACGGTTTCCCCGGCAAATGTGACGGTAGGAAAGAGGAGGGGGATCGTCGTTTTCTCCCCCTCCTAGCGCGATCACTTAATCGCCTGTCCAGCCGTTCTCGGCATAAACATCTCAAAGATACTAGGTTCGCGCTCGGTATAATCAGGCGGGAAGAAGTTAAACCGCCGCCATAATTCATACCACAGCGGAACGCGATTCAAAATCACCCAACCCAAGACCTTTGTCCCTTGCCGGACCCGCGACTGGTCTGGCCATGGCTGACCGTCTTCGGGGTCCGGCACCACCCAGAATCTAAAGTTGCCTTTCCCATCATCGATCTGATCGACGACCTTGATGATACCGGTCCTGGTGCCTGCCATCAATTCCGGCCATGCCGGCAATGGAATCGCCGGAACTCCAAAGAAGAGAATTTTCACCTTTCGTCCCGGTACCAAGAGCGGGGCATCCAACCCCTCGGCGACCATTTCGATCGCGACGTCCCCGGCTTTTGGAGACAGTGTGACGAGCGTCTCTCCCTGTTTGACGGTTTCCATGATCCCGATTCTCGCCTGCCGAACGACCGTTCCATCCATCGTTGCGTAGATCTTGGCTGCATCGATACGTTGCTGGTTGTTTTGCAAACGAACCGTGACGTCAGCCAGTTCGTCGGCCGCTTTTGAGGCAGCAGCCACTGCTTGGTCGCGAGCCGCTTCCGCCTCTATCAACCGCTGCCACACCTCAGCGGAGACCTGATCTCGGCCGAATGCCAACGCCGACCTTGCTTGCTCAGCGGCCTTCAGATTGGCCTGCGCAGCTTGCAAGGCGGCCTGTGCCGTCACCTCAGCTTGAATCGTCAACTCGAGCTCCCGTTGGGAAACCAACCCGTCCTTGACGAGCTGTCGGTGCCGATCAACGTTGAGCAGTGCGGTGGTCAAATCGATCTTGGCTGCCTCAAGCTTTTGTTGCGCCTCGCGCACCCTATTTTCCGCCTCGACCACCCTTGCGTCAGCCGATGGGACCGCCGCCTTTACTAAGTTCCTCATTTCTCCAATCCGCTTATTTAACTGCTCAGCCCTAGCCAAAGCTGCCTGCCGCTGTTGTTGCAGCGCGAGCTTCCGCTGCTCTAACAGGGAAATAAGTTCCGGTGCCATAAAATTTGGGTCATAGTCTTCAAGCTCAGCGATGAGATCGCCTTTCTTGACCGGCATACCCTCATAAACATGCCACGCCTTCAATCGACCAGTGATACGAGACTCGATGTTTTGCGGTCGTTCATATGGCGTGTACGCCGAGACTTTCCCCGTGGCGCTGATCGTCTGTGTCCACGGGACAAACTCGACGATAATCAGTATGAGAAGCAGAATGGTTAACGTTACCCGCGATGAGCCGAGCAAGCTTCTAGGCACTTTCACAGCCTGCCATGATGACATGCTGGCCACACTGCCCATCATGTCGATATCAGCAGCCGCAATCCCCGGACCCGGTTGTGATACCACGAGCGCTCTTTCTTCCGAATTACCTTGTTGGCGAGCCATGGAGCCTCCCTTGATTCGCTGTTACATGACAAAAGTCAGTTACATATGGGCATGATGCAGCATCACACGGCGATCAGCATGATCCGTCAAATTGGGATCAGTGGATACAAAAATCACCGACCAAGGCTCTTCTTTCGCACAGAGCCGACGCAAGATTCTCTCCCGTAGCGACGGTTCGAGACTGTGAATGAGCCCGTCGAAAATCAGGACTTGAGGCCGACCAAGAATAGCCCTGGCAAGAAGGATTTGAACGGCATGACTCGGCGAGATGGCTTCACCCAGTTCCGAGATATCCGATTTGATGCCTTGAGGAAGAACATCGATATCTTCTTCGAGTTCCGTGAAACGGAGCGCCCATATAATGTCATCGTACGTCACGTAGGATCGTCCGAGCACAATGTTGTCTTCGATCGTCCCCTTCAGCAGAGAAAGCTGAGAATCGATCATGACGCTCCGACATTGGCTGAGGACAGTAGGATCGATGTATCGCAAATCAACCCCATTATATTGGATAACGCCGCTGGTCGGCGCTTCCAACCCGCCCAACACCCTGGCCAACGCCGTTTTTGCCGTGGTGGTACGAGCATAGATCCCAAGCTTTTCTCCCGGAGCAACGTCCAAATTGAAACTATCGAACACGGGCGCTCCGTCGTGGACCAGTCCCACGCTTTTACAGGTAACACGAATTCCCTCATTCAGATGCGAGGGCAATGCGACTGTCGAGGCAGTGGGGAGCGGATCCCTCTGAAGCGAGAAGAAATCGCTTAGTTCCATGACGGCCGTAAAGAAATAATACACGTGGCCCATATTTTTGATCAGTGAGTCAAAATTCAGCACTAACGCGCCAACCACCACTTCGGCCGCCACTAACTGACCGAGCGTCATTTGCCCCTGCGCCATCAGCCATCCGGCGAGCGCCAACGCACCGGCCTGCGCGACCGCCTGTCCGGAGACGGAACCGATATACTGACGCAACAACACGCGAATTCTGGCCTTTCGAGTCTCGGTGTAGCGGTTAACAAGCTGGTCGGTCTTCTGCATGATCCATGCGGAACTGTCCGTGGCCTTCAACTGCAAGACATTGCGCGAAATATCTTGCATCCAATCGAAGACTTCGTACTTGGCTTCGGCCATATCCATTGTGGTCCGCAACGCGCCACGGGAAAGAACAAAAAAGGTGATGGCAAAGCCGACCATCAGCAGCATGTCGTACACAAGAAAATAGGGGTGATAAATCACCAGCAGGACCATGCCCACCGTGCCGCCCACGACGACATTCACCAAGTCGATGAGGAGCGTGGACAAGGCACGCTGCATGAACACGATCTCAATAAAGCGATTGGCCGCTTCCGGCCTAAAACCTTGGAAGCGATAACGCGGCAGCTGTTGAGCCATGGCAATGGCCACCCGAGCAAAGATCCGCCGCTGCACGATTTCAACCGCATAGAAGTGAAACGTCTTAAACATGCCGACGAATAGCAAGACCGCCAGCATGATGCCGGTCAACGTCCAAATCATCACGGGCTGAACGGCATAGGAGAAGGTGCTGACGAGTTCTTGAACCGTTAAGGGGACGATAAGGGAGAACAATCCGATCGCGAGAGCATAGGCCAGGATGACGGTGAGCAATTTTTTCTCGACACGCGACCCTACAGAGAGCTGTCTCATCAGCGCTTGAAACAAGTTCGGATAGCTTGAACCGTAAGGCTCTTTCATGAACACCCCCTGTGATTTAAAAATGAGGGATCGGCCTTTACCCTCACAAACTCCTTAATCACGCCCCTGCAGCTTTCGGCCTGACAAACCGGCCGCGGTGGCAGGATCACCGTACTTTGCCAAAATATTATGGGGCACAGGCTTCGACAGCGCTCCCTTGGCCCACAAATAGCCGCCCCGTGCCAGGTCATAATCATATTGCGCTTGATACAGCTCGTAGGCAGCCTCGACGGCGTTTCGCTCCCGTAGATTCACGAACAAGAGACTGGTGATACCCATGTCAAATCGTTTCTGCTCACCAGCCAATAGGGTTTGCGCCAATTGATACGCTTCCTTAGCAGCCCTCACGCGGTCCCTAGCCCGCACGATGGCGGATACCCAATTATCAACGTCGAGGCTGACTTTTTGCTCGGCATTCCACAGGTCATACGTCAGTCGTTCTTGCTCGGCCTCTGCATGGGCCACCTTGCCACGGGCTTCTCGGTTGAACAACGGCATGCTGAGTACGGTTCCTACCCGGTAGCCGAATCCTCCAATCCAATAGATACCGCCGGTCGATCGTCCTCCTTCCAAAGTCAGCTTGGGAAGCAGTTTGTTCTTGGCCAGTTTGAGATCAATGTTATTCATCCTGACATCGATTGCCAGTTTCCGCACTTCCGGCCGATCTTCCTTGGCGGACACTTTCGCCTCGACGATTTCGTCTTCGGTCGGCAAGGGTGTTTCCCCCCCAAACTCCGGCGCCCACTCGGGGAGAGGCGTGATTGGTTCCTCCTTCTCCCAAAGGAATAAAGACAGTTTGTACTGTTCATATTCCAATTTTCGCTGAGCGGCAATGGCGGCCTCTCGGCGCCGCTGGACCTCTTGACCGGCTTCCACCACATCCAGTGGCGAGACCAATCCCGCCTTGGCTTGTCCTTCAATGAAAACCAGCCGATCCTCTGCGACCCGCAACGCCTGTTTTTGAACATCAGCCTGCTTCACCGCAAGCTGCCAGTCCCAGTACTGAACGGCCCCGGCCAAAAAGAGATCCTGCCGCGTTTGAGCTACTTTCACCTCGGCCAGCGGCCCCGCGAGCTCGGCCTGCTGAAATTCGGCAAACTCGTCATTGATCATAAAGCCGCGCAGGAGATTGAGTTCTCCGCCAAAGATGGCCATTTGATTTGGATAAAAAAGTTCGAGATCCTCAGGGAACGCCACCGGCCCCCCTAATGGGGAGCGAAGGATCGCTCCTGAGCTCGAGATGGTCGCACGATCTCCAAAACCGTGACGGATACCGCCGAAAATATTGAACCCATAGGGGTGCCCAATCTTGAGCATAGTATCGCTATAACCAGCCACCAAGGTATTCGGCACGCCTTGCGCGTTCGTCAGATTCCACGTTTGGTAGCGGTCAACCTCGACCTCGTTCTTTAACTTCGGCTCCCAGGCCCCCAACGCTTTCAGGACCTTTGCTCGAGCCTGCGCCCGCTCCAATCCAGTTGCGCGGATCAGCGGGTGGGCCAACTCAATTCTGGCCAGCACCTCTTCAATGGTCAGCGGAGCGGTTCGCATCGAAGCCTGTCCTGATAACCCCATGACCGTTGTGGCCTCAGCCAGGACGGTCACTGGTATCCAGATCAACGAGACTAACAACGCTACCAACAAAGCGATCACGAAAGGATACTCCTTTGTTGTCGAATTAATCGCGTCCAGACTTTTTGGAACCGTTCTTTCCTGCCGCCGTCAGAGGATCTCCATATTTCGCCAACACCGCATCCCCCACCGGCTTCGACAAGGCCCCTCTCGCCAAAAGAAGGCCGCCCCGTGCCAGATCATAATCGTACTGCGCTTGATAGAGCTCAAACGCCGCTTCGACCGCATTTTGCTCACGTAGGTTCACAAACAAAATGCTTGAGATT
>JANDJK010000092.1:0-943 GCA_024330925.1 Nitrospira sp. | reverse complement strand
GTCCCTCGCCCGCACAATCGCCGAAAGCCAATTGTCTACATCAATACTCACTTGCTGCTCTGTATACACCTGACTCAGAACCAACCGTTGTTGCTCCGCCTCCGCATACAGAACCTTCCCTCGGCCCTCCCGTTGGAAGAGCGGCATGGCAAACTGTGTCGCATAGCGATATCCCACGCCTACGATCCAGTCCGCAGGCGCATCCGTTCGTCCTCCCTCAAAATCGAATTTGGGGAGCAGGTAGTTCTTGGCCAGCTTGAGATCGATGTTGTTCATCTTGGCTTCAATGTACAGGGCCCGCACTTCCGGCCGATCTTCCTTCGCCTCAACTTTGTAAGCGGCAATCTCGTCCTCGGTCGGCAAGGGGGTTTCGCCCTGAAACTCCGGCGCCCACTCCGGTCGCGGCGTCACCGGCTCGCCGTTTTCCCAGAGAAACAGCGACAGCTTGTACTGCTCATACTCCACCTTCCGCTGCGCGGCTATGGCCGCCTCCCGCCGGCGTTGAACTTCCTGGCCGATCTCGACCACATCGAGCGGCGACACCTTGCCCGCCTTGGCCTGCCCCTCAATCTGCTCAAAGCGAGCTTCGGCCACCGCCAGATTTTGCTTCCGCACCTCCGCCTGCTTGACTGCCAACTGCCAATCCCAGTATTGAATGGCCCCCGCCAGGTAGAGATCCTGCCGTTTCTGGGCTACCTTGACTTCTGCCAACGGTCCCGCCAGTTCGGCCTGCTGCAACTCGGCATACTCATCATTGACCATCAACCCACGCAGCAGATGAATCGAGCCCCCCACAACCATCTGCTGCTGAGGGTAGAACAGCTGGAGATCAGGAATGAGCGCAACTGTCCCTCCCGATTGAGGAGGAGTCCCGACTATGCTGCGATCTCCAAAGCCGTTGCGGATGCCGCCCAGAATTCGGAAGCCCCACGGATGCCCCACT
>JANDJK010000091.1 GCA_024330925.1 Nitrospira sp. | reverse complement strand
ACGTGGCGATCGAAGTGATCGAGGGGATCGGGAAGGTTCCGAGCGGGACCGGTCCGGGCAACATCGAGGAGAACGGGATGGGCGAGCAGATCATGATGACCGAGGCGATCAAAAGATATATCAGGAACGGTACGAACGGATTGACCGACCGGATCGATCCGAGACCGTGGATCGCTTCGATCGTCCGGAAAGGCTGGAACGCCCCGATCGCCCGGAAAAGCTGGAACGCTCCGATCGCCCGGAACGATTCGATCGTTCCGGGCGGGGAAGAGAGTAAGAGAATCGATGCATGCGCCCCAACCGGCAGTGGCAGCACGGCCTATCATAGATAGTCAGAGTGGAAAGAAATGATGTCCGTGCATCGGCGTGTTGTCAGCAATAAGGTCCTGCTACAATGGAGCCATGGACATTATTGCCACGCACAGTCATGCCGACTTTGATGGCCTGGCTTCCATGGTGGCGGCACGGAAATTGTTTCCGGACGCCAAGTTGGTTCTGCCGGCTGGGGCGCAAGAAACGGTGCGTAATTTCCTGGCCGTTCATGATTTGGGGCTGACGAAACTCAAGGACGTCGATCTTGATCGGGTGACTCGATTGATCGTGGTCGATACCCAAGACCCTTCCCGTCTCGGTCCCCTCAAGTCCTGCATCGAAAACCCAGCCGTGGAGGTCGTGGTCTATGACCACCATTCTGAGCCGGAGTCGGCCTACGCCGGCCGTTCCGCACAGTCGGTCATCGAACCGGTCGGCGCGACGACGACGATTCTCGTTGAGCAACTTCGGCGGCGTCAGATCGCGATTACGCCGTTTGAGGCGACTGTCATGGCTTTAGGACTGTATGAAGAAACTGGCTCTTTCAGCTTCTCTTCCACGACCAGCCGTGATTTGGAGGCCGGTGCATTTCTCGTTGCAGCCGGTGCCGATTTGCGAGTAGTGACGGATACACTCCGTTGCCCTCTCGACCCGGATGCCATCGCCCTCTTAAACGACCTGCTGGAACACAGTGAAGTGCACTACCTCGAAGGCTGCAAGGTGTTGGTGGCGACGAGTACTATTGATCGCTGTCGGGGAGAAGCGGCTAGTGTCGTGCACAGGCTGGCGGAATTGCAGGGTGTCGACGCGGTGATCGTCGCTGTGATGATGGACGACCGTGTGGAAGTGATCGGCCGGAGCCGGAGACCAGAAATTGACGTTGGATGGATCGCGCGTGAATTCGGTGGCGGGGGCCATGCCGTGGCGGCTGCTGCGACGGTTAAACGTGCCACGCTTGCGGAAGTCAAAGAAAAGATGGTTCGTCTCTTGACGACCCAGTACCGTCCGACTTTGTTGGCGCAGGATGTCATGACGAGGCCCGTTAAGACAATCGAGGTTGACACGACGGTTAAAGATGCGGGCGAACGGATGACGGCCTATGGACTCAATGTGTTTCCCATTGTTGATGAGCAAGAGCGGTATGTAGGAATCGTCAGCCGCGAGTTGATTCAGAAGGCCCTGTTTCATCGCTTAGGGACCCTGCCGGTGCGGGACATCATGCAGACCGATGCCTACACGGCAAAGCCCGATACCCCGTTTCACGACATTGAAACGGCCATGATTGAACGCAATCAGCGGTTCGTGCCGATTCTTCAAGAAACCAAGATTGTGGGGGTCATTACGAGGACGGATCTGTTACGGACGTTGCATGACGATGTGTTGCGGCTTGCCCGGATGAGAACGCTCAAGCCAGGTGAGGTGGACGCTGAGATGAGGGGGCCACGTCGGAACGTGGCCACATTGTTGCGGAGCCGTTTACCGAGCCATCTGGTGACCGTGCTCGAGGAAGCGGGACAGTTAGCGGATCGGTGTGGTGTCTCGCTTTTTGTCGTCGGTGGCTGTGTACGGGATCTGCTGTTGGGAATCGAAAACTTAGATCTTGATCTGGTCGTCGAAGGGGACGGGATCGCCTTCGCGCGTCGGCTCGCACAGACATTACACGCGCGGGTCAAGACACACGAACGGTTTGGAACGGCGATCATCGTGCTGCCGGATGGATTCAGACTTGACGTGGCGACGGCCCGGACCGAGTATTATGAATATCCCACCGCGCTGCCCACCGTCGAGCAAAGTTCAATTAAAAAAGATTTGTATCGCCGCGATTTTACGATCAACGCCCTTGCGGTTCGCTTAAACGGCAAAGGATTTGGCGACGTGCTCGATTTCTATGGTGGACAACGGGATTTGAACGATAAGGTGATCCGTGTCCTCCACGGACTCAGTTTCGTCGAAGATCCCACGCGTGTGTTTCGTGCCATTCGGTTCGAGGCTAGATTTGGGTTTCACTTGGGTCGGGATACGGCTGCGTTGATTGCCGGGGCTGTTAAGATGAACCTGTTCAACCGGCTCTCCGGTCACCGACTGCTTGATGAACTGAAGCTCTCGCTCTCAGAGCAGGAGCCAAAACAAATTATCAAACGGATGGCAGAGTTGGATCTGCTTCGGTTTATCCATCCTCAATTGCAATGGACCGAGCGGCTGCGGACTCTGTTGGAGTCCATCGAACAAGTGATCGATTGGTATCGGCTTTCCTACTTTAACCGTCGAATGGAGACCTGGTTGGTTTATATGACGGGACTGGTGGAAATGTTGCCGGAACCAGCCGTCAGAGACCTGCTGAAACGATTTCCTTTTTCTGAGTCAGAAGTCTGCACCATTCGATTTGTGCGGAGCGGTTGTCGCACTGTGATGCGACGGTTGGGGCAGACGGCCGAATTGCAACCGGCAGAGATCTATCGATTGTTGTCCGGCCTGTCCGACGAGACTCTGCTGGGGCTTATGGCAAAAAGTAAAGGGGATCTCGTGAAACGCCGGATCTCAGCATTCCTCACAACCTATCAACATGTTAAACCGATTCTGTCAGGAACAGCGTTGCAGGCAATGGGATTGAAGCCAGGGCCGCAGTTTAAGGAGATTCTGAGCCGTTTACTGGACGCGAAACTCAATGGCATCGTGAAGACAGAAGCGGAAGAACGGGCCTTTGTCTTACAGGTGGCGCGGTCCTCTCATTCTTGACTTAATTTAGGGACAGCGGCGTCATGACGATTTCATGGGGGAGCAACAAAGTGACGATGGGATGACGTTGCTCGTCTGCTTGGATCAGGGCAGACAACAGCACCGGTTGTGGGATTCCTTGGGGTGGAAAAGCCAACATCGCAGGGAAATACAGCAACGGTGCCACAATTGGCTGGCCGACCAGTCGGAGGCGAAATGCCATGAGGACATCGCGTAGTCGTTGTGCTGCCTCCTCTTCCGAGAGACCGTGGGCTGGTGCAATTCCCCTCTCCCACAAAGGCCTCGTCACCGTGACGGGAAAAGGCAAGCCCAGCTTCTGAGCTGCCTCAGAAACATCGATGAGCCAATCTTGTCCCCCTGTTTTCTGTCCTGAGATGATTGGCCTTGTGGAAAAAACAGGAAAGTATGGCTCGCCACCCCTGGTGGATGGCGATTCAGGCGATTCGTGCGACTCGCTCTTGGCCTCTGTTGAGAGGAAGGTAGTTGGAAACACGGATGGGGACTCATTCGTATTCGATGACTCTCCCTCATCGGCGGGGTTCCCTTCTGCTGGGCCCTTATCCTTGAGCCCGGACGACAGCAACATAGCCTGAACAAGCCCTTCATACACCCGTTTGGCTGACTCAGACCAGCGGGGATTACAGGGACGGCCCTCAAACGCTGCTTCGGCAGCCTTCCGTTCATCGTGAGTGAGGAGTCGTGGAGGTCGTGCCATATCCATGGCTCGAAGATAATTCAGAGAATCTGGGAGTCAAGGGGTTGGTGCGAGAAGGGGTTACTCTGGCAGGTGTTGCCCTTTCGTTTCAGGGGCGAAGACCACGACGGTGAGCCCGAGGAGGTAGATCATGGCAATGGTGCTGGCTGCTAAGGCGAATGAGCCCATCAAGGCAACGAGCCATCCGGTGAGAAACGGCGAGATCGAAGCCAACACTCGCCCGGCATTGAAACAAAAGCCGGATCCAGTGGCACGAAGCCGGGTTGGGTACAGTTCGGGCAAATATATGGGGAACCCACTGAAGATCCCGTTGTTGAAAAATCCGAGAATGGGAAGCAACAGCAACAAACCTACATAACTTTCCGGGAGCAGGTAGGTGACAGGGAGCATCACCAGGCTTCCAAGGCACATGAATGCGAAAATCGGCCGACGTCCGAACTGGTCGGCCAAGGGGCCGAAACAGAGATACCCAAAGATTGCGCCGCCATTTAAGGCCATAATCGCATAACTGACATGGGCGGAGACGGCCGCCTGTTCCAGGTGTTTGACCTCTGGCATCTCCCGCACCAGGATTGGTGCCCAATTGGTGGCGCCCCAGAGGCCGAACACGGCAACAAAGGCCAAGGTCGAGCCGACCACGGTGGATCGCCGAAGGTTGCCTTCAAAAATGGCGGAGAGAGGGAGGGGCTGCCGGGCATGCGCGAGGTGCCACCGTTCCGGCTCCTTGACCCACCATCGCACGAACAAGGCGACGAAGGCGGGAAGCACACCGACGAGGAAGAGTGTCCGCCAGCTCGATGCCTTGAGTGCCAGGTTCAATCCGGCGGCCAGAAAAAACCCCACGGCCCAGGCCGACTGTAACAGGCCGGCTGCCTTGGCCCGTTTTTCTTCCGGCCACGTCTCTGCGACAAGGGAAGCGCCGGCAGCCCATTCTCCGCCGATGCCGAGCGCCGTGAGGAAACGGAACAGAGCCAGGTGCCACCAGGTTTCTGAAAGAGCCGCGGCGCCGGTAAAGACGGCATAGATGAGGATGGTGGCCATTAGGATCTTGGTCCGGCCGAATCGATCGGCCAGGATGCCGAACGTGATGCCGCCAATCGCCCAGCCGATCAGGAAAATCGAAAAAATGATGCCGCCGTACCATCCGATTTGGTCGGAGGAAGGAGAACTGTCGCCGACCATGAGCAGTTCATGCAGAGCCGGATGGAGCACGATAGCGTAGATCGTTGCGTCCATGGCGTCGAACACCCAGCCGAGCCAAGCGACGAACAGCACCAGCCAGTGATACGAGGTCACGTCGCTCCACCAGGATGTTCCCTTCACGAACGGACTCCGTTGCGCAAATCGGTGGTTTGTCGAAACGACAGAGGCCATAGAAGCAGCGTGGGCAGGATCACCTCAAACTGCATCGTTCGAAGACAGGCCGACATGTGAAGCGGCATCCGACCCATGCTATAGTCGTCACCATGGCATGGGTGGATTATTATCGGATTTTGGGCGTCTCCCGCGAGGCCTCGGACGACGACATTAAAAAGGCCTACCGCAAGCTGGTTTTGCAACATCATCCCGACCGCAATCCCGGAAGCCGCGAAGCCGAAGAAACCATCAGAAGAATCAACGCCGCCTACGAAATCATCGGCAACCCCGAGACGAGACGCAGTTACGATCGGCTGTCCTGGGGAGTCGAGCCTCGTGCCGAGGCGGTTGATCTCGACGCCGTTCTTCAAGACATGGAACGAACGCTCTTCGAAGAAGGGCGCAAAGAATTGTTCGCCGTCATGATGCAGGACCTTCCCCGTATCAAGACGGAGTTGGCGCTGATTCGAGAGCGGACGGTGGCGGCCCAAGGCTACGATTCCTTTGTCGAGCCGATTGTCGAAGGCCGAGCCGCCGAAATCATAGATGAGTTGCTGACGGACGTCATGCGAAATCGGGCGGAGCGGCTGGTTCACGTCGCCACGGAGATGATGATGTCGCGGGGAGCGGTCAACCGCGATAACGAACGGGAAGTCCGGCAACTGTCTCATCGGCTGGAAGCCGCCATGAAAAAGGGACGGCTTCATGGCATCACGTCGGCGCTGGAGCTGTTCTACGTACGACCATAGATGGGTCACCGTGCTAAAGGTCCCGCGACAAAACGCCCTGCCTGCATGACGCCTAGAATGCGGCTCCGATCGCGCAGATGGTCGATAGAGGTCAGCGGATCGCCATCAATCACCAACAGGTCGGCGATCATGCCCCGCGCAAGTGTGCCGATTTCCTTGTCGAGGCCGATCAAACGGGCTGCTTGCGCGGTCGAGGCCATGATGGCCTCCATCGGCGTCATACCGAGCGCCACCATTCGTTCAAGCTCCTGCACATTGTCTCCGTGGTGATTAAAGGGTGTGCCGGCGTCGGTGCCCATGGCGATCAAGAGCCCGCGCCGATGGGCCAGTTTGAAACTGGCCTGGTGCCGTTTGGTCATCGCCCTGGCCTTGTCAAGCGCACTGTCGGGAATGCCGCATCCGCGCCGACATGCGGCGGTGGTGGCCAGGGCCGAGAGGGTGGGGACCATGTAGACCGCATGGCGTTCAAACAGGTCGGCGGTTTCTTTGTCCAACAAGGTCGCATGTTCGATCGAACGGACGCCGGCGCGAATCGCATTGGTCATACCGGCCGCTCCATGGGCGTGAGCCGCGACCCTTCGTCCCAGTCGCTTCGCCTCTTCGACCGCGGCCTGCAGTTCTTCAACCGTCATTTGGGCCTGGTCGGGAGAGGTGCCCGGCGTGAGGACCCCGCCGGAGGCGACCACTTTAATGACTTGGGCTCCCGCGGTGACTTGAGCGGCGACGGCTTCACGAACCTGCTCTGTTCCCTGGACTTCTCGTCCAATAAAACGGGCATGGCCGCCCACCATGCATAAGACTTGACCGGCTCCGATGATACGAGGTCCAGGTTGGAGGCCTGCTTCGATCGCCTGTTTCAGAGCAAAGATCAAGTGATCTCGTGACCCAACATCACGAACAGTGGTGATGCCGGCTTCCAACGTCTGTTGGGCATGGCGGACGGCTTTGAGCAACGTGTAGGCCGGCTGTTCTGCTTCGAGAGTGGAAACCACATCTGGTTCTGCTCCCAGACAGAGATGGACATGGCAGTCAATTAGCCCGGGCAAGACGGTCAAGCCCCGGCCATTGATCCGCATCGCGTCAGGCGGAACGGTGACGGTCCGGCTGGGGCCGAGAGCCGCGATGTGAGCCCCTCGAATCAGAATCGTGGCGTGATCGATCGTTGATCCGGTTCCGTCGATGAGACGGGCCCGTTGGATCGCGATCGTCTTGTGTCCTGGTCTTCGACCCTGCCTCACGGTCGCCTCTTTCCGATGTTCTCCTTTATGCCGGCCCCAGTATAGCCAAGTTCTTGTGGGGGAGGCCATCGTCTCCATCCCACCATGTCCGGCAACTATTTTGGGTTGTCCCTCTAGCCATTTCGGGGGGTAGGGAACCGGATTTCGACCGTGGTACAGTCATGCCCGATGACTCCCGATCTCACCCACACGATGAACCCCCAAAACGTGGAAACGGACAGGGGGGCGGGTAAGGAAACGATTGCTCCTGAGCCGGCCCTTCATCGTCCCGCCAATCCGTTCGGGTCATCGTTCTCGCGCGTGGTGAGTCTGATCTCGGCTGCCCTGCTGCTCTCGCTCTTGGGATCGCTGCTCTGGTTTTCTGCGACGGTACCGCCGCTCAATCGTGTTGAAGAACCGGATCGAGCGCTCGCTCTCATAGTCGGGCGCATGATGGAGATGCAAGAGGAATTTCGTCGTCTTCCCCCCTGGCAACAGTGGCTGACCGAATGGATGGTCGGGAGCAACGACTATGAACGGCTGCTGGCCATTCAGTGGTATCGAGAGCTGGTCGAGGCCACGGATGATCCGTCCTCGAAGTTACGGCTT
>JANDJK010000090.1 GCA_024330925.1 Nitrospira sp. | reverse complement strand
GGCGGGCGCGGTGGTTAGTGGCCAACGGGGTGCCGCGAGAGGCGATTTTGTTCGACACCGATTCGCGCACTTCGTACGACGAGGCTCAGCATGCGGCGAGGCTGATGCGTGAGCGACACTGGACGTCGGCCCTGGTGGTGAGCGACCCGCCGCATCTCCGTCGGTTGGAGATGGTCTGGCGTCAAGTGGCGGCCCGGTACGGCATCGAGTATCGACTGGTTGCGAGTGAGCCGCCGACGTGGAACGCCGGCCGATGGTGGGAAGAGAAGGGCTGGGCTAAGTTTGTGGGGCTGGAGCTCGTCAAGCTGGCCTACTACGCCGTGGCGTATTGAGCGTGTGGGGAAGAGGCTATTGCGCAGAGGGAGGCGGTGAGGGTCGTTCACACGGTGGCATCCATTTCGTATGAAGCGGGAGGACTGTCTTATTCGGTGGTGCGCCTGTGTGAGTCGCTTCTGAAAGAAGGGCATGACATCACGCTGTCCGTTCTCAACCATCCACCGCGGCCTTCCTATCCGCATTTTGTGCAGGCGTTTCCCATGGGGATTGGTCCGCGCAAACTGGGCCGATCACCGGCAATGGCCCGCTGGCTTGCTCAACAGGCGCAAGCGAGAACCGTAGATCTGTTCCATGTTCATAGCATGTGGATGATGCCCAACGTGTATCCCGGCTTCCTCTCACGCCGATATCATATTCCGCTGGTGGTGTCGCCCCGGGGTACGCTTTCACCATGGGCGATGGCGAGCGGTTCCGCCGTGAAACGTTGGTTCTGGCCCTTGGTACAGAGACCGGCGATTTCGGCAGCCGCGTGTTTTCATGCGACGGCGGTGTCGGAATATGAAGACATCAGGCGTCTCGGCTTTCGCCAACCGGTGGCGATCATTCCAAACGGCATCGATATTCCCGATCCGGTTCCGAAGCGAGAACAGCCGTTGCGCACCTTGCTGTTTCTGAGCCGGATTCACCCGAAAAAGGGCCTCGATCTGTTGTTGCGGGCGTGGGGCAGGGTGCAGGACCGGTTTCCCCGGTGGCGGCTTGTCATTGCCGGGCCGAACGACAGCGATGGCTACTTGGAGAACATGCAGGCGTTGGCGGCTCAATTGAAATTGAAGCGCGTTGAGTTTGTTGGTGCGGTCAAAGGGGCACAGAAGTGGGAGACCTATTTTCAAGCCGATCTTTTTGTGCTGCCGACCCACTCGGAGAATTTCGGTCTTGTGGTGGCCGAGGCGCTGGCCGCTGGTCTCCCGGCGATTGTTTCGAAAGGTGCGCCATGGGCTGGTCTAGTGGCGCATGACTGCGGTTGGTGGATCGACATCGGTGTCGATCCGCTGGTTGCTTGCCTGGAAGAAGCGTTGGCCCTGTCGCCGGATCGGCTGAGTGCGATGGGTCGGAGAGGACGGCGTTGGATGCAGGATGAGTTTTCGTGGGATAGCGTGAGCGATCAAATGATTCGCGCCTATAGGTGGATTGCCCTCGGTGCAGAAAAACCGAGCTGGATCATTGCCGACTAGCCTCTCAGCGAAGCCAACCCAGCGGAGGGGAATGGAGCAATGGGAGAGACGTCATAGTGTTGGCCATCGGGCGAGAGTCTTTCAATTGATGGACAACTGGGGCAGGCACCCGAAAGAAATTCCGGTAGGCTGGAGGATTGCCTATGCAGAAGGCATTGTTCAAGACTCTGTTAGAGGTTGTCGCCCAATATCCACCCCACTTGCGGGCGGCGCAAGAAAGGGATGTTCCCCGGCAGGCGTATCATGCGAGGCTTCTCTTTGATTACCTAGAAAGGGTTGGCAAAACTCCAGGGAATTGCACGGTGATGGACATCGGGGGGGGAGTAGGGATGTTTACCCTGCTGTGCCGGGCGTTGGGATGGGGGCGGGTTGTCCTTATTGATGATTTTCGTGATCCGGTGAATGAGGAGCTGGGGGATGGGATTCTCGACATCCACCGGCAAGCTGGGGTCGAGGTTATAACCCGCGATGTGATCAAAGATGGGCTGCCATCGGAACTTGGGTCTGACGTTGATGTCATCACCTGCTTTGCCACAATTGAGCATTGGCATCACTCGCCGAAGAGGGTCCTTCACCAGGCCTGGGAGAAGCTGAAGCCGCGAGGGGTATTGATCATCAGCGTCCCGAACTGTGTGAATGTGCGAAAGCGACTAACGGTCCCGTTTGGCTACGGCAAGTGGTCTCAGATGAAAGACTGGTACGAGACCGAGCGGTTTCGAGGCCATGTTCGCGAGCCGGATGTGGAGGATCTCTGGTACATCGCGCGCGATCTTGGGATGAAGCAGGTGCTCGTTAAAGGCCGAAACTGGGCGGGGTACGTGTCTGGTTCGGCTCTTATTCGTTGGTGCACCGGCATGGCTGATGCTCTCTTACAACTGAGACCTTCATTATGCTCGGACCTCTATCTGATCGGTGAAAAGGAAGTGTCGGGGGGCAATCGGTGAAAGGGAGCTTCTGGACATACTGCCGGTCCTCAACCTTAACGATTTCTTAACACGGCGTTGAGAGGCAAGTGTTTTGCTGCATCGGAAAGATCGCTACACTGTAAGAGCCGCCAGGCAAGGGCGTCGGTCACTCTGTAAGGACATCATGGCCCGCCGACGGGGGAATCGATCGAAGATGGCCATGGCTCCCAGGGTTTCCGGACCGATATTCATATGAACCTGGACACTCTCAAAGAGCGGATTCGAGACGCCGCGTTGACGTGGAAGGGCTACCGGTTAAGCAGGGGGCTGATGGCGGCCACGCCGTTTTTTTCTCAAGACCAGCTTGAGGCCTATCAGCTCGAGCGACTCCGCACCGTGCTCGATGCCTGTTATCGGTATGTTCCGTACTATCAAAAGCTGTTTTGGGAACATGATTTTGATCCCCATCACATTCAGGCGACGGCAGACTTGAAGCGCCTGCCGATTTTGACGAAAGACACGGTGCGCACGAAATTGGCGGATTTCTGCAGCATGAAGGAACTGCGGACGGCGATTCGGCTCCGCACCTCCGGGACCACCGGCACGCCCTTGAGCGTGTACACATCGGCCGGACAGTGGGTGGTAGAGCAGGGAGCCATTTGGCGTCACTGGGGATGGGCCGGGTATCGATTCCGCGATCGCATGGCCATCATTCGCAGTTATTCACCCAAGGCAGGCGAGCCGCTCTGGAAACTCGACCGATTGCGGAATTGGCTGTACTGTTCGCCCTATCACTTGAGCGAGGAGCAGTGTCGGGCTTATCTGGATGTGTTGGCCCAATGGAAGCCGAGGTACCTGAGAGGGTACCCATCCTCTCTGTATGTGCTGGCACGAGTTGCCAAGAGCGAGAAACGACGGCTGCCCGGCCTGCGGGCCGCTTTCACAGCCTCGGAGACGTTGCTGCCCCAGTACCGAACCGAGATTGAGGAAGCCTTCGGGGTGAAAGTCTTCGATCACTATGGGCAGGCCGAAATCACCGCGATGCTTCACGAATGTGAGGCGCACGAGGGGCTGCATGTGCTCTCGGATTACGGATATGTGGAGTTTCTGCCGTCCGACCAGACGGGGCTGTATCGAATGATCGCCACCAATCTCCAAAACACCGCCATGCCGCTTCTACGCTACGATACCGGGGATTTGGTTGAATTGGCGGACAAGCCCTGCTCCTGTGGGCGCACGTTTCCGCTGGTGAAGCGCGTCGTAGGACGTTCCGATCAATTGCTCCTGCACCGCGACGGATACCCGATTCCCTCTATCAATCTGTATACCTATTTTGCCAAGCAAGATGATGTGGTGCGCTTCCAAATCATTCAATGGTCGCAAGAAGAGGTCGAAGTGCGCATCGCGCCTCGGGCTGGCGTCGATCCGGACAAGGTGGCGAGGGGCGTGCGGCATGAAATGCAGTTACGATTCGGAGGCGATGTCAACGTGGTGCTGACTCAGGAGTTCGAGCAAAGCGGAGAAGGGAAATGCCTTCCCATACTGCAAAAAGCGCGCATGGATACTTGGCGGAGTTCCACTGCCACACCTGCGCGTCATACGACGGGCTGACCACCGAGGATGAATTGCTTGAGACTTGTGTGGCCAAAGGGATCGGTGTGCTCACCATCACGGAGCATGACCGGCTCCCTTCCGTCAATATCCCTCGCTTTCAGCAGCACGGGATTCAGATCATCGAGGGCTGTGAGTTCACCTGCGAGCGGGGAAGCCACATCATCGGGCTGTTTCTTCGTCAGGGGTTGGCCAAGGGGCGACCGGCCCGCCTGATCATGGAGCATATCCGAGGACAGGGGGGGCTGGTCATGATTCCTCATCCGTTTAAGTCAGCAACGGGGTTTTGCACTCTCTATCCCGATTATGAAGACTACCTCGGCCATATCTCGCTGATGGAAGTTTATAATGGAGGCGTCTTCGATGAGGACAGGTCCGTGGCGACCATCAAACAGTTATGCGAGAAACATGGCATTAAGATGGTGGCGGCGAGCGATGCCCACAAGGCGCAGCATGTCGGTTATTACGTGACGGCCTATCAAACGATCGCTGAAAATAGTTGGTTCGCGACCTTGAAAGAAGTGCAGGGGCGGTTGCTGGTCGATCGTACCGTGACCCGCAAACCCCGCTCCCTCACGCCTCTTCAACGGAATCATCTGTATCAGAAGATTGTCAGGAATGTCCCCTTTGCGTTGAAACGGGCGGTCAAACTCCGTGCCTATCGTTGGCGCAACCGATCCTACCGCCCCTCGACCCCGGAGTACGTGCCTCTCCCATAAGGAGTATCATGGCGGTGATTCCCAACCCAAGATTCCAATCGCTGGAAGCCTACGAGATTACTCCACAGGAACCGTGGCAGATCTACGAGGACTATGCCGTGACCAAGTTGGATTGGAACGAAGGGGCGTTCGTTCCCCCTTTTGTGAAGCGGATAGCGCGGCGGCTCTTGTCCAATGACGAGTATTATTCGTGGTATCCCGACTGCGCCGCCATCGAACTGACGAAAGCACTGGCCGACTCGCTGGGTGTGTCGGTGATGAACGTGCTGACGTTTCCGGGGTCCGATGTGGCGTTGGAGTCGTTGTGTCGGGTCTATCTGAGTGGGGGGGAGCGCGTGCTCATCCCCGTTCCCACCTATGAGAACTTCTTCACCTTCGCTGCATCGGCGGGCGGCGAGCTGGTGTTTGTCCCTCTCAAGCCGCCTTTTGAGTTCAGCGCCGCGTCGTTGATTGCCGACTACCGGCATGATCGGCCGAAAGTGATCTATCTGGTCAGCCCCAACAATCCGTGCGGGTATCTCATTGCTCAATCCGACGTGCGCGAGATCTGCCGGGCGTTCCCCGACACCTTGGTCATCCTCGATCAAGCCTATGTGGATTTCTCACCGGACGCCTCTTGTGTGGACTTGATCCGAGCGTGTGACAATGTGGCCATCACACGCACCTTCTCGAAGGCGTTTTCCTTGGCCGGGTTGCGGCTGGGATACGTTGTCGCTTCTCACGACATCTTGAAACAGGTTGCAAAAATCCGAAACGGGAAGAACCTCGGCATGTTGGCTCAAAAACTCGGTGTTGAACTGCTCAAGCGCAAAACGGATGTTCAACAGTGGATTCGTCAAGTTGTCGAGACGCGGGACTGGCTCTCCCACCGATTGACAACGTTGGGTGTGACGCACAGCACGAGTTATGCGAACTTCATCCTCTTCGAGTTGCCGGACCCCAAATACGCGCTGGCGGAGTTCAAGCGACATGGAGTCTATGTGCGTGACAAAAGCAAAGCGGTCCCCAACGGTTTGCGGGTCACCATCACGACGCGCCAGGCGGCGGCGCAGTTTCTTCGTGTGGTGGAGAAGCTGGTGGCGCGCTAGTCATCTATGAAGCAAATCCTGCAAAACCTGAAAACCGGTGAAACCGAGATCGCCGAGGTGCCCTGTCCGGCTTGTCCGCCGGGTCATCTGTTGATCCGCACGGTCTGTTCGGTGGTCTCGCAGGGGACGGAGCGGATGTTGGTGGAGTTCGGCAAGGCCAATCTGCTCGACAAGGCGCGCCAGCAGCCGGACAAGGTGCGGATGGTGCTCGACAAGATCAAGACGGACGGTCTCTTGCCGACGTTGGATGCTGTGCGGCATAAGCTCGATCAGCCGCTTGCCATGGGCTATTGCAACGTGGGCGTGGTGATGGAGGTAGGGGCGGGGGTGACCGGCTTTGCGGTCGGCGATCGGGTGGCGTCCAACGGCAAACATGCACAGGTGGTGGCGGTGCCGAAGCATCTCTGTGCCAAGGTGCCGGATGGGGTCAGCGATGAGGCGGCAGCCTTCACGGTGCTCGCGGCGAGCAGGCTTGCGATGCTGTTCGAGGGTGACTTTTGCAAAGGTCTGTTGGTGTATGAGCGCATCTCCTGTTCCGTGCTGCATTCCTGATCGCACATCATCAACGGGGAATCAATCAAACCTTCCCCAGCGTCCTTTTCCGCTCTGATTCACTTGCCGGCACCCCTTGGGTCTTTTGCGGATATGCCGGTTATGGCATAATGTCAGAACACCTGAATGAAGCCGGTTCATTTCGTCGGATCGTCGCGGGAAGCTATGCGGGAGCTTCCTGAAAGTGTCAGGGAAACGGCAGGGCACCAACTCTTCAAGGTGCAGCAAGGGAAAGAGCCAGACAATTGGAAACCGATGCCCACAGTTGGGGCTGGCGTCCAGGAAATCCGAGTCTGGGATGAAAGCGGGACCTATCGAGTGCTCTATGTGGCCAAGTTCGAGGAGGCCGTGTACGTGCTGCATGTCTTTGAAAAACGCTCTCCCAAAACCGCCAAAGGCGATATTCAGCTTGCCAAGAATCGATACGCCGATTTGTTGAAGTGGAGGAAGGAGCAACAGCTATGACACGCGTCACGGTCACCAAAGGCAGCGGGAATGTGTTTCGGGATCTGGGATTCTCCGAAGAGAAGTCCGCGGAATTGATTCTCAAAAGCAGCCTGCTGCAAGCGCTTCAAGAGACGATCAAGGAGCGGGGATGGAAGCAAGTTGAAGCCGTGGCTCAGTTGGGGATTGACCAAGCTAAAGTGTCTAAGCTCTTAGCCGGCCAGATGGCCGGATTTTCCATCGAACGCCTCGTCCATTTTCTCTCGCTGCTCGGCCAAGACGTCCAGGTCACGGTTCGCAAGGCTTCTTGTGGCCGACGGCGTGGAACAGTGCGGGTGAGGATTGCCAGGAAGTTGGACCGAGTCAGGGGATAGTCCCCTGAATCTGCTCAGCAAACGGTGTTCGACATCATCGCCCTACTCGGCAAACTCTTTCAAAGCGAGGGAAGGTCTGATTCATTCAAAGTGTGAGGCGCTGATCTCGTCGAGGTCAAGCGTTCCGGAGTCCTGACGATCGAAATCGGAATTATTCGGCTCTTCCTTAAGAAAGGGGCGACAAAACTCTAGGGAAGTGCAGGGGCCTTCACCAGGCCTGGGAGAAGCTGAAGCCGCGAGAGGTGAGGTATTGATCATCAGCGTCCCGAACTGTGTGAATGTGCGAAAGCGACGAACGGTCCCGTTTGGCTATGGCAAGTGGTCTCAGAACGACGCGCCAGGCGGCGGCGCAGTTTCTTCGTGTGGTGGAGAAGCTGGTGGCGCGCTAGTCATCTATGAAGCAAATCCTGCAAAACCTGAAAACCGGTGAAACCGAGATCGCCGAGGTGCCCTGTCCGGCTTGTCCGCCGGGTCATCTGTTGATCCGCACGGTCTGTTCGGTCGTCTCGCAGGGGACGGAGCGGATGTTGGTGGAGTTCGGCAAGGCCAATCTGCTCGACAAGGCGCGCCAGCAGCCGGACAAGGTGCGGATGGTGCTCGACAAGATCAAGACGGACGGTC
>JANDJK010000089.1 GCA_024330925.1 Nitrospira sp. | reverse complement strand
ATGGTCCCGACACCCAGCACCCGCCCATTACCTAGCACAGCCACGCGCGTGGAGATCCGCCAGAGGGAGTCAAGGTCGTGCGTGACCATGACCACCGTCAGCCCCAAATGCATTTTCAAAGAGAGAACGAGGTCATCGAATCCCGCCGCGATGATCGGATCCAATCCGGCGGTGGGCTCGTCCAGGAAGACCAATTCGGGGTCCATCACGATGGCCCGTGCCAGTGCAGCCCGCCGTCTCATGCCGCCGCTCAGTTCGTTGGGATACTTGCTTGCACTGTCAGGAGGCAATCCCACCATCGCGATCTTGATCTCAACGATCTCCCGAATCAGCCGCGGATGCAAGTTGGTATGTTCACGCAGCGGCACGGCCACATTCTCAGCAAGCGTCAAGGAGCTAAAGAGCGCCCCGTGCTGAAACATCACGCCAAACCGGCGATGGATTGCGCCTCCGTTGCTCACATCGAGTCGCCGGCTATCGATGCCAAACAAGCGAATGGTTCCGCTCGAAGGAGTCGTCAACCCAAGAATCTCCCGCAAGAGAGTGGATTTTCCACAGCCATTGCCTCCCGCAATCGCGAACACTTCGCCCTGATTGATCGTCAGACTCACGTCTTGATGGACGACGGCCTTCCCAAACTTGGTCGAGACGTGACTGACTTCGATGACTGGCACGCCGACAGGAGGAGTCGATACCATCTTAGAGATCCCACCAACTCGTCACGACGCTGCAGATGGCGTCGAACACAATGACCAGAAAAATGCTCTGCACTACGCTGATCGTCGTATGCCGCCCCACGTCATCCACGCCCCCTCGAATCTGAAATCCCTGATAACAACCGACCAACGCAATGATGACGGCGAAAAACGGCGCCTTGGCGAGGCCGATCAGCAAATGCCGCACCGCCACTGCTTCCTCAAATCGATCGAGAAATTCGGTAAAACCGACGTTCAATTGACCGGCAGCGATCAACATCCCCCCGAAGACACCGAGAATGTCCGCATAGACCGTCAGCAACGGTAAGGTCAGCACCAAGGCAAACGTCCTGGGCAGCACCAGCAGATTGATCGGCGAGATGCCGAGCGTGCGGACCGCGTCCAGTTCTTCCGTTACCTTCATCGTCCCGATCTCAGCGGCATAGGCCGACCCCGACCGACCGGCAATCAGGATCGCCACGATCAACGGCGCGATTTCCCTGAGCAGCGAAATGCCCACCAGATCAACGATAAAGATGTTCGTGCCGAACTTGCGCAATTGCTCGGCCCCCTGATACGCGATCACCACGCCGACGAGAAACGTCAACAAACCAGTGATCGGCAAGGCCCGCACTCCGTCAAGCTCCATAACCCGCAACATGGCCTTCCATCGGATCAGACCAGGCCGCAACAGAGAGCGGCCAATAGCGACGGTGGTCTCCCCAAGAAAGGCAAGCGCGCGAATCACGCCGTCCGTTCCGATCTTGACGGAAGAAACGAGCGGTGGCTTCTCCCATCCGGCCTGTTGAGCCGGGGAAGCGTGGTTGAGCCGCGCCTTCGCTTGAACCATCCGGACTAGCTCGGCAAACTCCGGCTTGAGCCCTCGAACGGAGACGACCTTTCCCCTCCGAACAAGATCGCTCTCAATTCGCTGCAACAGCAACGCCCCGCCCGTATCCATGGCGGTCACCTCGCCGACGTCGCAGATCACCTCCAACGCCGTCGGCCATCCGAGTCGCTCGATGCGGCGTTCCAGATCGTTCAGATTCGACAAGGTCCAGGCCCCCCGGCACTGCACCACGTTGCCGATCACGGCAATGAGGGTCTGCTGATCAACCGGCATGGTCTGTTGGCATGATCCCTTGCATGGTCCATGGGCATGATCCAGGACGAATAGGTGGATTTTCCGATCGATGCGGCAGCCGTTGCCGAGACGGTGGATGACCGGACCTCGGTAACCTGCTCATACTTTCTCCATAATGGCCTGGAGCTCCTGCCCGCTGATCACTTCCCGTTCCAGCAAAAGTTTCGCCCCCTGTTGCAATGCGGCTTTTTTTGCTGCTAGCAACCGCTTCACCCGCTCGTACTGTTCATCGACGATGCGGCGCACCTCGCAATCGATCTCCCTGGCCGTTTGCTCGGAATAATCGCCCTTCTCGGAACCCATGGAGATCTGGAGGAACTGCGGCTGCCGATCCCGCTCCAGCGCGATCGTCCCCAGTTTGTCACTCATGCCGTAGGCCTTGACCATGCTCTTAGCGATGTCCGTGGCCTTCACCAGATCGTTCTGCGCGCCGGTCGAGGCTTCGCCGAAGGTCAATTCCTCGGCGATTCGCCCTCCGAGCAAGACGGCGATCTTGTTCTCAAGCTCCGATTTCGTCATCAGAAACCGGTCTTCTGTGGGGAGCTGAAGCGTATAGCCCAATGCCGCAACCCCTCGCGGAATGATCGAGATTTTTTGGACTTGATCCGCTCCCTGCACTGACAAAGCGACCAAGGCATGGCCTGTCTCATGGTAGGCAACCCGTTCCTTCTCCATTTTATTCAGCACACGGTTTTTCTTCTCCAACCCGGCGATCACACGCTCGACTGCCTCCTGTAACTCGGCAAACCCGACTTTGTCTTTACCGCGCCGCACGGACAAGAGCGCCGCTTCGTTGACGACGTTCGCCAAGTCAGCGCCGGAAAATCCCGGCGTCATGCCGGCAATGGCATCGAGATCAGCATCGTCGCCCAAAGCAACCTGTTTGGCATGCACGCGCAAGATGGCCAGACGGCCCAGCTTGTCAGGACGATCGACCGTCACGTGGCGATCGAATCGTCCCGCGCGCAGGAGCGCCGGGTCTAAAATCTCCGGGCGATTGGTCGCAGCCATGAGGATCACACCGACACGAGGATCGAATCCATCCATTTCGACCAGGAGCTGGTTCAACGTCTGCTCCCGCTCTTCGTGCGCCATCGGCCCCATGCCGCGCGCCTTCCCCAAGGCATCGAGCTCATCGATAAAAATAATACAAGGTGCTTTTGTCTTGGCCTGCTCGAAGAGATCCCGTACCCGGGCGGCGCCGACGCCCACGAACATTTCGACGAATTCCGAACCGCTGATGCTGAAAAACGGCACACCCGCTTCTCCCGCCACCGCCTTGGCCAGCAACGTTTTCCCGGTTCCCGGCGGACCGACCAACAGGATCCCCTTCGGGATTTTCCCGCCCAGTTTTGTGAACTTTTCGGGAGTCTTGAGGAACTCGATCACCTCGCGCAGTTCCTCTTTCGCCTCGTCCACACCTGCGACGTCCGAGAACCGCACTTTGATGTCTTTCTCCATGTAGATCTTCGCTTTGGACTGGCCCACCTGCATAAACCCACCCTGGGCTTGACCCATCCGGCGAAGGATGAACATCCAGATCCCGACGAACAGCGCAACCGGTACGATCCAGGACAAGAGATCGCGCCAGAAGGTGGTTTCGATCACGCCGGTAAACACCACCCCATGAGCATTCAGCTCACGGACCAGATCGGGGTCCTCGACGCGCACCGTGGTGAACAACTGTCCGACCTTTTCTTCCCCTTCCGGTTTCAGCTTGCCCGTGAGCACATGGCTGGTGACCGCCACCTCCGCCACCTTGTTCTGCGCCACCCAGCTTTTGAACTGACTGTAGGGAACCTCTTCGACCTTGTTCAGGGCCACGATGAGGTCATGCACCAACACCACGGCCATGATGGCGAGGAAGATGTACCAAATGGAGAAAGAAACCTTGTTGTTCATCGGCGGCATCCCTCCTTTGGGTCCCATGGTTTGCATCCTCCGTTCACATTCCCGGCCTAAAAGATAAAGTAAGCCCCCACGCCGACCGCCTCGATCTTTTGATTGATAAAAAACTGTCCATATGGATTGTGGCCGTAATAGTAGGCGGCCATGATCCGAAACCGCCGTTGCGAATCCGGTCGAGACCATTCGAACCCGCCCAGCACGCTGGTGTCGATGAGCCAACCGTGCTGTTCCAGCGACTTGAAGTCGGCAGACAGCAGCGGCGTCACCATCAAGCGGTTCACAAACGTGAACGGCCCCGGCATGGCCAACGAGGGGGCTCGCGCCTCAAATCCCCATTGAAGCCGCAACCGATCCACCGTGTCCGGCTCGCGATGCACGAGAACGCCACCTCCTCCGTACAGGCGCAGCCACCGGTCATCATAGGACAGAATCCCGTCCACCTCCTCGAACGAGATGGTCAGCCGCCGAAACCCAGTTCCTTGATTCCTCTCCAAGAATTCATCGCCCAGATGACTGCTCTGATGATAATACCGCAGTCGCGCCGACCAATGCCCCGATCGCCAAGACAGCGGAATGCCCACGTTGAAATCGGTGTTCATCAACTCGGCGTTCTTCTGATCCAAATTGAATTGGGCGAAGATGCCCGTGAGCAGCCCCACCTGCCAGCCGTCACACCCTTGCCGCTTGGTATAAAAGCCGAAATTTTCGCCGATAGCCACCGATCCCCAATTGAAGGACGAGCCACCGTTACGCGGGCGGAAATGTTGCCAGATCGCGAAGAACTGCGGCTGTTTTGGATCAGCCATGAGCGGGCGAAACACATCATCGGATGGAAACGCCTCGCTGGTCGCCCGATTGTCACTTTGGCCGAACCGACAATCACGAACCGGTTCAGGCTGTTTCCCACCTTGTTTGGTGTCCTGTTGATCGGCGTACGCTGCTCCCGCCAACAAGACCGTCACCCCGACAATGCTGATCGCCCAGAATGAAATCGCTCGTCCCCGATTCATGGCCTCCCTCTATGCTGAGATCTTTGTGATTGATCCTTGCCTGTAGACGCACGAAACCCCTCATTCGATAGCATATTTTCCCGGTGAAGTTCACATCTTTCTGCGAGGATTCGATCGGCCCACGCCCGGCCGTTTTCCTCTCCCGCCGCTCGATAGGAAGGAATGAGACGGGTCGGCCGGGCCCCCGACGCAGATCGGATCATCCCGGCCGGAAGCCGCGGCCCCGGCTTTTCGGCATGACACCACGAGTCAGAGAAACATAAACCGATGCCAAGCACGGTCACGACAAAAATTCTTCGGCACATTCGATGAGGCGTGGATTGCAGGAACGATCGGCTCGTCGTTAAACACAACCCCGTATGATGCAGGAGGAAGAGCGGGGCGGAAACGCAGAGCAGTCTCCTTCACGAGCCGCTCCGGCGCTTTCCTTTGATCAGGACCAACACCCCGGCGAATCCGATCACAACGGCCAGCATTCCCAACAGCAACAGCGGGTCCATCCTCCAGCTCCTTTTTTTGCGAAAAGCTCTGCCGACCGGTTGCTCCAGCATTGAGACGGCCTATCGAGGAACCCCACACGCGAAGAGTGGGGTTACGCCGCGCGACCGCGCGCCGCTTCACCTAATCGATCACGCTGCTTCCACTGTTTGCGCAACCAGCTCTCGACTTCCACCACGGCATAGCCGACGAGGGCCACCGCCAACACCAACGCCCACGCGGTCCCATCGATCGGAACCGTGTGAAACAAGCGATTCATCACCGGCACATAGGTCAGCAGCAGTTGCAAGACCGTCATGACGGTGACGCCGATCCAGATCCACGGATTGCTGAACACGCCGACATAAAACATGCTGTGCTCCAGCGACCGACAATTGAAGAGATAAAACAATTCCACCATGACGAATACGTTCACCGCCGTCGTGCGGGCCGCCATGATGGAATCGGTCCGATCGAGTTCCCAGAGAAACACGGCATAGGCGCCGGCCAACAACAGGATCGACACTATGATGATCCGCTCGATCAACACCCCCGTCAGAATCGGCTGATCGGGGTCGCGAGGGGGCCGCGTCATGATGCCCGGCTCCTTGGGTTCGAAGGCCAACATCAAGCCGAGTGCGACCGCCGTCGTCATGTTGATCCACAGAATCTGGACCGGCAGAATCGGCAGCACGGTCCCGAGCGCGATCGCGGCCAGCAGGACAAATCCTTCCCCCATGTTGGTCGGCAAGGTCCAGACGATGAACTTGGTCAGGTTGTCGAAGACGCACCGACCTTCCTCCACCGCCGCTTCGATCGACGCGAAATTATCATCGGTCAACACCATGTCCGCGGCCTCTTTCGCCACTTCGGTTCCCCCTCGGCCCATCGCCACGCCGATGTTCGCCTGTTTCAGCGCCGGGGCGTCGTTTACGCCGTCGCCGGTCATGGCGACCACGTGCGACCGAGCCTGCAACGCCTCCACCAATCGCAACTTCTGCTCCGGCGACACCCGCGCAAACACGGCTGTGCGTTCAGCCGCTTCAACGAGTTGCTCTCGCGGAGTCGAGGCCAGCTCCTGGCCGGTCATCGTGACCAACTCTCCCCCATCCGGACCTCTTCGGCCATCCAGCCCGATTTGCGCTGCGATGGCCCTCGCGGTGACCGCATGGTCGCCCGTGATCATCTTGACGGCGATGCCGGCCTGCTGACAGGCCCGCACCGCCGCGACGGCTTCCGGCCTCGGCGGATCGATCATGGCCTGGAACCCTATCAACGTCAGGCCCCCTTGCACGTCTTGTTCTGTCAGCGACACGGCCGCCGGCATCGCCTTGCGGGCAAAAGCAAGCACGCGCAGCCCCCGCGCGGCGAACCGTTCGACTTGATCGAGGACGGCCAAAGGATCGAACGGTCGTTCGGCCCCATCGATGTCCACCATGCGTTCGCACAGGGGAATCAGTTTTTCCACCGCTCCTTTCAGATAGATAACGAATCGTTCTGATTCTTGCGCCTCCGACGTACCGACCCGATGAAGCGTCGCCATGAATTGCCGCTCCGATTCAAACGGGATCGCATCGAGGCGAGGCCGCGACTCGTTGAGCTGCGCAGGATCGAGACCGGCCTTCCTGGCCGCCACCAGGAGAGCTCCTTCCGTCGGATCCCCGATGATCGTCCACCGACCGTCCCGTTCCACATGTTGCGCGTCGTTACAGAGGACCCCTGCCGTCAACAGGTCGACCACCGCAGCGGGAAGCGGCCTTGACGGATCACTGCCCTCCTCCCCTATCGTTCCGACCGGCTCATAGCCGGCCCCTTCGACCTGGAACGACCGCATGCCGACCCACAGGGCCTGGACCGTCATTTCATTTTTCGTCAACGTGCCGGTCTTATCCGAACAAATGACGGTGGTGCTGCCCAAGGTTTCGACGGCCGGCAACTTGCGGATGATGGCGTTGCGTTTCGCCATACGGCTCACCCCGATCGCCAGCGTAATCGTGACCGCAGCCGGCAACCCTTCAGGAATCGCACCCACTGCCAGCGCCACCGCCGCCATGAAAATCTCCTTGACCTCCTGCCCCCGCCAGAGGCCCAACAGAAAGGTGAGCGCCGCCAATCCGAGAATGGCTACCGTGAGCACCTTGCTGAAAGCCGCCAATTTTTGCGTCAGCGGCGTCTCCAGTTGCGTCGTCTCGCCCATCAACTGATGGATCCGCCCCAGTTCCGTCTCCACGCCCGTCGAAACAACCACCCCGATCCCCTGCCCATAGGTCACGAAGGTGCCGGAAAACGCCATGTTCTTGCGATCACTCACCACAGTCTCGGAAGGTAAGACATGATCGACTTTCTCAACAGGAAGAGATTCCCCGGTCAGTGCCGACTCATCGACCCGCAATTCGCGAACCTTGGTCAATCGAAGATCCGCGGGAACTTTGTCGCCCGACTCCAGCAAGACAACATCGCCCGGTACCACCTCCTCGGATGGAATGCGGACTGTCTGCCCATCCCGCCGGACCTTGGCCTCCGTCGTCATCATCGAGGCCAAGGCGTCCAACGCCGCCTCCGCGCGCGATTCTTGGATAAATCCCACGATGGCATTCACCAACACGACGCCGAAGATCACGCCGGCATCCACCCACTCGCCCAACAAGATCGTGATGACCGTCGCCGCCAACAGGACGTAAATCAGGGGGTGATGGAACTGAAACAAAAACCGGATCAACGGCCCATGGCGCCGGAACTTGGGCAACAGATTAGGACCGAACCGCGCGAGCCGCCGCGCCGCTTCGTTCGACGTCAATCCCTTGGCCACGTCGGTCTCCAGCAGGAGCACGACCTCGTGCGCCGGCAGATGATGGTGAGATGTCATGCAGCCGCCTCGTTGTTCATGTCAGGTCAGAGACCGTCGGCGCACCATAGACAACGCATCAGCGAATACAACCGGAATGATCGACGTCTTGGACGCCGCCGAGGTGACCATGGGGTGAAAGAGATCACGGTGCCGAGCCTGGAAACTTGCTCTCCGCCGACTGCGCAAGTATCGCCTCCAGATG
>JANDJK010000008.1 GCA_024330925.1 Nitrospira sp. | reverse complement strand
TGGTTCCTCCGGTACGCGACAGGGCGATGTGCTGCAACTGTTTCTTAAGTTTCTCTTTCTGCACCTTACCACCCTTCAAGCGGTTACAGGCCTCGACGACTTCTTCAATGTACAACTCGAAAATGTTCCTGCGCCGATACTCGCTCGCAGCCCGCTCCCGCCGGCGCAGATACAATCCCAGCCGCCGGCCGCATTCCCGCAACGCCAGCGTGATTTCCTTGTGGATCTCGTCGTAGTCAGCGATCGCTTCTTTCGACTCGCTCGTAAACGGCACCCACACCGACGCCATGTGGACGAAGATCACCATCGGGCCGGCCGGCAAGGCACCGCGCGACTGTGCCACCCCGTAGTTTTTCCACGACAAGCCGAGCACGGCCTTGAAGGTCGCACAAGCCGATTGTTGATAGAGGAGCGGCACGCGATTGGCGTATCTGATCACTCGCGCCAGCTCGACGTCATCCTCTTCTTGCTCCCCCTCGGCCTTGGGAACGGCGGGTTTCGCCATCGTATTGTGCGCCTCCGGTCGCTGACCATAGGCCAATCCCGCCTCGATGATAAACGGATTACCGCGATAAACCGATGGGGGTCTTGTCACTGCCGTATAAAACTCACCCTTGATCTGCTTATAGAGACCAGCCAAGATCGCTTTCTCGCCAATTGGCGACAGACAATTGGTTGGCGGAGCCATCAGTTTGGTGTTTTGGATCGTTCGATACAAGGTTTCGGCGACGGCCCCTTTGAGATCTCGTGGCTTCATTGCTGGTGAGACACCAGCCTGCCGGCACATCTGTTCGGCCAACTGAGAGGAAACCCGGCAAAAATCACTTGCCAAAAATCCCGCCACGGTATGGCTCTTGGTCTCCTGCACCATCTTCAGGAACATGCCGAACTCAATGCCGTAGGGATGTGGCTTGATCTCCCGCGGCGAAGGCGGCAGTTCATGATAGGCCCTGACGTATTCTTTCGTCTCGCCTTCCGGGGTGTGATAAATCAGTCTGGCATGGGGATTGGCGATGGAGGTCTGTTCAATCCATTCGTCCACCGAGGCCCGCCCTTTCTGGTAACGGCCTTCAATTTCCAGTGTAACCTGGGTTCCCCGGGGTTGATCCCACTCGATCTGTCTGCTTTCGTGCACCAACGGTTCGTTCTTTTTGGTATCGATTTGGACTTCAAAAAAATGAGCGGCGGCACGAGGACCAATGCGCGAGATAATCCGTACTGGTTTACCGGTTGTCAACTGCGCATACATCCCCGCGGCGGAAATCCCGATACCCTGTTGCCCCCGACTCATACGCAACCGATGAAACTTAGAGCCGTACAACAGCTTGGCAAAGATGCGAGGAATCTGTTGACGCACGATACCTGGTCCGTTGTCCGTCACCGTCACGCGAAACCGTGTCGCCTGACTGGCCGGCAACATCACCCCGTCGGTCGGTACAACTTCCAATCGCACCGTCACATCAGGCAAGATGCCGGCCTCCTCACACGCATCCAAAGCGTTATCGACCGCTTCTTTTACACAGGTCAACAGAGCCTTGCGGGGATTGTCGAAACCAAGCAGGTGCCGGTTTTTCGTGAAAAACTCCGACACCGAAATTTCCCGCTGGCGTGCCCCCATTTCAATGGCGGTCACTCGCTCCGCCGGTTGTAATGAGGCTTTCTTGCGTGCACCAGCATGGGCACCGGAATCCACCCCAGCACCAGCGAGGGTCGGCCCAGCCACTGATTTGGAATCTCTCGTCGTCATTGAACCTCACTGAAACAACGGGCGACCAGCCGCGTGCCCATTGGTACCATAACAGCCTTTGCTGACTTACCGAAACCTGATGATTCACATTTCAGCGGTCCGCCCACCGTCCTACAGCGCGCACACATCATCTTCTTCCATACCTCAACAGACGCATCACTCCCCTCACATCATGACACGCTGTACATCGCGAAACTCACGGAAGTCCGACAACACGGACACTCAACGGATGGGTAGCTCGACGGGGAGGCACCGAACACTCATAATGACGATTTTTAGGGTGGGAGGAGCACGCACCTAACCGAGGACGATTAGGTACAATGGAGATCTTGGGAGAACTTTAGGCTTCCCGGTCCATGCCGGGCCTGCACACCATCCTCTGCGCTCGATCCCCTTCCTCATCAATGTTCCCTCGGGGCGTTCACTCCTCCCACGGCAATACCATAGACCTCGTGTTGGAAAGAGTCAAGCGACCTGTTGATCGCGGTGTCCCTCTTCCTACAGGACAGTGTTGTTGGGAATACCGGAACCTCACGCGGTCTCAACCTGGAGATGCTATGGATCGCTTGATCATTCAGTTGCGCCGCGATGGAGGAACAAAGACTTCGTTGACATCGCTGAAGGAGCCTCCGGGTGTCGGCCCGCCCCCGATCACATAGATGTACCCACCAACTGTTGCCGACCCGAGCCCATGTCGAGCCGTTGGCATCGGTGCCATCGGTCGCCACTGGTCTCGCTGAGGGTCATAGGCCTCATTGTCTCGAAACGTGCCACCCAATCCTTCACCACCGAACACGTAAATCATCCCCTCGCAGACTGACGCCGTGATGCCGCTGCGTGCGGTTGGAAGGTCCGACACCCTGCTCCAGCGATTGATCAGAGGATCATATCGTTCAACCACGGCAAGATTGCGTCCATAATCGCCATTGACCCGTCCACCGATCGCATAAATAGCACCATCGACCACCGCCACGGCTAGATGATCGCGCGGCGTGGGAAGGGGCGCCCGAGTCTCCCATCTGTTGTGCACCGGATCATACACTTCAACTGCCGCCACATTGGCCCTTCGATCAAACCCACCGATGGCATACAGGTGCCCTCCCACTTCTGCCACGGCAAGAGCACCACGCGCCGTCGGCATAGGAGCCAGTTCAGTCCACTGATCAGTTGTGGGATCATAGGCATAGACCGTGGCAACTGGATTCCAGATATTGACACCAGCTCTGGTGTATCCGCCGATGACGTAGAGCCGTTTCTGTACCACGCCAATCCCCACATGGTGAAGGCCAACCGGGAGCGGTGCTGCCGCAGTCCACTTGTCGGTCACCGGATCATAGACATTCACCGCAGAGGTGATTGCCAGATTCATCATGTTGCCAAGGCTAGGCTTTTCGAATCCTCCAACCACATAGATCTTCCTATCCAACACGACTGCTGCCACCTCGGTTCGCTTGGCAGGCATCGGCGCCGCCAAGCGCCAGAAGCCTCGCTCAATCTCAGGCTGGGACGCAGGTGACGACAATGACCCAGCCACAGGAACCTCACCTGCCGTCAATCCAACCAGCAACAGCCCCACGCTCGCCATACCCAATGAGCGCCTCTCACCTTTGGATGGTCTCAGAGTAGAGGACATGATTGTATTCTATAGGGTTTCACCATCCAGTGGAAAGGGAGCAGCGAGGAAAGGAACCCACCAACCCCTCTTCAACTCCTCACCCTTTACTGTCGAAGGAGTGCACTGTCTCTCTACAAGGAAGGCGTGACACCCCTTCTTCCCTCATCCCATTCATGAGAGGACCAATCGAAGCCATTCACGGTCCATCGGCTTTAAAGATATTCATCAATCAACCACTCACGCTCATCACGCTGAGTTGGTTGGGATCTCAAGAAACTGGATTCCAAACAGCCGATCGTAAACCCAGCGGATCTTCGCCCCTTCGATCTCGATAGGGATGGCGTTAGGGTCCATTAGCGTGACCGTCACCTGCTGACCTGTGACAATTCATGACACGCTTTCAATTGCGGCCCCCCAGCGAGAGCGTCACCGCCTTGCCGCTGACTTCATGCGCGTTGACCATCACCTCGTTTCTGAACCTCTCTCATGCCCGCCGACACCGATGCCGTGCAATCATGAGCCCTCCACCGGAACCCTATCGCAGAAGCCGGAGAACAGGACGAGACTTGCATCGGTCTTGTCAGGAGCTCCCTTGCAAGTGATGAGAGGCTTTCGCTATCGTACCGACAAATGAAGCGGGCTGGTTCACGCCAGATTCTCCTCGCCTGTGTAAGCGGCGTGCTGCTGCCGCTGTGTTTCCCCAAATTTGATCTTGGTTTCCTAGCGTGGATCGTGTTCATTCCTCTCCACCTTGCCCTCGATCAGTGTTCGCGGCAGCGGGCATTCTGGCTCGGATGGCTCAGCGGAGTGATCGGCTTCACCGGCATCATGGCATGGGTGGTGACGGCTATGACCACCTACGGCAAGGTGCCTATCCTTATCAGCTATGCCATCCTTCTGCTGCTGACAGCGTATCTCGGGCTATATGTCGCACTGTACAGTTTCGCCGTTATTTGGCTTCGCGAGTTGATTCCTCGATACGGCATCCTCTTCGCTCCCTGTTTCTGGGTTGCGCTCGAACTGCTGCGCACCTATGCCTTCTCTGGCTTTCCCTGGTGTCTGCTCGGTTATTCGCAGTACCAGAGGCTCGGCCTCATCCAGATCGCTGACCTGACCGGAGTCTATGGTGTCTCTTTTCTGATTATTCTCGTGAACCTGGCGTTGGCTGATTTGCTGCTCTGGGCAATGCCATTGTTCCGCGGATTCCATCCGGCTAAGCTTCCGTGGGTGTTACCAACAGCTGCGGCAGGAGGGCTTGTGCTGTCATGGTCATACTCTGCCGCGGTGCTGAGTGATGGACACACAGACCGACCATCCACCTCCATTGTTGTCGGAGTGGTGCAACCCAACATTGATCAGGCAGTTAAGTGGGACGCCGATTACCGCAACGAAACGATGCGCCGGTTTGACCGCCTCACCGCCCGCTTGGGAACAGAAACCGATCTGATCATCTGGCCTGAGTCAGCCACGCCATTTATCCTGGAACGCGAGGCGGATTATCAGCTGCAGGTTATCGAATGGGCGTCACGGGCCCAGGCTCCAATTCTTCTTGGCAGTCCAGCCTTGCGATTTTACCCCGACCGCAGACCCTATCTCCTCAACAGCGCCTATCTGGTTGCCCCGGATGGAACCCTCTTAGGCCGTTACGACAAGCACCATCTTGTGCCTTTTGGAGAATATATCCCACTGAAGTCCTCGCTGTTGTTCTTCCTGGACAAATTGGTAGAAGGCATCGGTGATTTTGTAGGGGGACCTGGCGCCACTCTCCTGTCTTTTTATCCCAAATCCTTGCACACTGGCGAGGCTCCTTCTTCGCGAGCGGTCAAGTTTGGAACAGTTATTTGTTACGAGGTTATTTTCCCCAATTTGGTCAGACAATTCGCGGCCAACGGCGCCGCATTCTTGGTCAATATCACCAATGACGGGTGGTTTGGGCCGTCCTCGGCACCCGCCCAACATTTCTCCATGGTTGTCTTTCGCTCCATTGAAAATCGTCTGGCCTTTGCCCGCTCTGCCAACACGGGCATCTCCGGCTTCATTGATCCATTCGGCCGCATTGTCGATCAAACACCTCTCTTCACGGAGCAAGCCATCAAGGCCACTGTTCCCCTCACCTACTCACAGACGTTTTACAGCTACTATGGCGACGTTTTTGCTTACGCCTGTGCTATAATTTGTGGAATTTTATGGTTGTATGGCCTCTTCCGCACGGAGGAACCAGCGCCAACGACTTCCGTGATCGAGCCAGCTTAATCGCTTCTGAAAGGACCACAGACCATGCTGCTTGACGAATTTCACATGCGAGCACGGACCGTAGGGGAACAAATCGCCGAATTACGGGGGCATCTTTGACCTCGCCCGCATGACCGCTGACTTACAAGAACTTGAAGCTCGCATGAGTGAGGCTGGTTTCTGGAATGACCCTCGCAAAGCCGCCACTGTCAGCCGGAAAAAATCAATCATCGAACGCGAACTGAACACGTGGCGTGACATCGAAACCAAGCTGGCAGATGTGAACGCCCTGCTCGAATTGACCACGGAAAGCGGTGATGCGAGTCTTGAGCAAGAGTTGCGCACAGAGTTGAATCAGTTGGAGGCTCGTGTCACCACCTTACGGCTAGAGACACTGCTCGCCGGTGAACTGGATCCCAACAACGCCTTGCTTGAGATCCATCCGGGCGCAGGGGGGACCGAATCCCAGGACTGGGCTCAGATGTTGTTGCGCATGTACGTGCGATGGGCCGAAGCCAAACAATTCAAGGTGGAAACGCTAGACCTTCTCCCCGGCGAGGAAGCCGGCATTAAAAGCGCAACCCTGTCAATCACCGGCCCCTATGCCTATGGTTATTTAAAGGCAGAAGCAGGCGTTCATCGTCTAGTCCGAATCTCCCCTTTCGACGCCAACAAACGCCGTCATACGTCCTTCGCTTCGGTGTTTGTGTATCCCGAGCTCAGCGAGGACATCGAGATTACGATTGAGGAAAAAGACCTGCGAATCGACACGTTCCGCTCGGGAGGCGCAGGGGGACAAAATGTCAACAAAGTCGAAACAGCCGTCCGCATCACCCACCTGCCGACCGGCATCGTCGTGCAGTGCCAGAACGAACGGTCGCAGCTTCAGAACCGAAACGGAGCGATGAAGATTTTGAAAGCTCGCCTCTTCGAATTGGAGCGCCAGAAAAAAGAGGCGGAATTCAACGCAATCGTCGGTGAAAAAAAAGACATCGCCTGGGGGAACCAGATTCGATCCTATGTGTTCCAGCCCTATCAGATGGTTAAGGACCATCGGACCGGTTACGAAACCGGCGATGTGTTGTCCGTCATGGACGGCGATCTCGACGGGTTCATTGAAGCCTATTTAAAAAAACAACTCGCAAAGGGAAGCGAACCGCTGCCGACTGCTGGGCAATCGAGCCACGATCTATAATCACCCAGCTCTGAGGAACCAAGCCGCTCCGATCGCCTGTCGTGTGAAGCAGGCCAAGCCGCTGGAGTCACATCAGTGGCTGAACTGACAGACTGTGATACCATACGTAAGCCATGATGGATGAACTGCACGAGCAACGACAGCAACGGATCAAGAAACTCGAGTACCTTCGCCGGGCGGGGGTACAGCCCTACGGCGGTCGTTTCGAGGTTAAGGACCGGGTCAGTCATCTTGTCCAACTACACGGCCAGAAGTCCAAAGAGCATCTTGAACAGGAACGCATCTCGTGTACGATCGCGGGACGGATCGTCGCTCTTCGCCGCTTTGGCAAGGCTTGCTTCGCCGTGTTGCAGGACGGCGCTGACCGGCTCCAAACCTATCTTAAAAAGGATCTGCTGACGGAGCAGGCCTCGTTGATTATGGATCAGCTTGATTTGGGCGATTGGATCGGCGTCTCCGGCATATTGTTTCGCACCAAAACCAATGAGTTGACGATCGAGGTCCACCGGTTAACGTTTCTCAGCAAGGCGCTTCGCCCGCTCCCCGAAAAGTGGCATGGCCTCACCGATGTCGAGACGCGCTACCGACAACGGTATGTAGATCTCATCGCCAACCCCCACATCCACCAGATCTTCGTGACCAGAAGTCGGGTCATCGCTGCCATTCGCTCTTTTCTCGTTGAACGAGGATTCCTGGAAGTTGAAACGCCGATGATGCATCCCATCCCGGGCGGCGCAACGGCCAAACCGTTCGTCACCCACCACAATGCTCTCAACATTGACCTCTACCTACGGATTGCACCTGAACTATACTTGAAGCGCCTCATCGTAGGCGGATTCCGGCGAGTGTTCGAGATCAATCGCAACTTTCGCAACGAAGGTATCTCAACGATCCACAATCCCGAATTCACGATGCTCGAGTTTTACGTCGCCTATGCGGATTATCAGGACCTGATCGCACTAACGGAAGAAATGCTTTCCTCCATTGCCCAAGCTATCTTAGGAACATCCATCATCAATTACCAAGGCACGACCATCGACTTGACACCGCCCTGGAGACGTTGGTCATACCGTCAAGCCCTGTGCGAAGTGAACGGCCTTGATCCGTCCATCCTTCAGAATCGAGCTGAGGTGCTGGCAGCCGCCCAGCGGCTCAAGGTGCCGGTCGATCCTCAGGCTCCGCTGTTTAAAATTGTGAACGATCTCTTCGAAGAAACCGTCGAGCCGAACCTCCAACAGCCCACCTTCATTACCGATTATCCAATTGAGATTTCTCCCCTAGCCCGACGCAAAGATGCCGACCCATCTCTCACCGAGCGCTTTGAACTCTACATCGCTGGCCGAGAGATCGCCAACGCTTTCTCAGAGCTCAACGACCCCCTGGATCAGCGGGAACGGTTTGAACAGCAGGCCGCTCAACGCAACGCTGGTGATGAGGATGCCCATCGGATTGATGAGGATTTCCTCCGTGCTTTGGAATTCGGCATGCCACCAACTGCCGGTGAAGGAATTGGCATCGATCGTCTGATTATGCTGTTCACCAATCAACCATCCATTCGAGATGTCGTCTTGTTTCCCCAACTGAGGCCGGAGAAGCAGTCGTGAGCCTTCCCTACGAGATCCTCATCGGTCTTCGCTACCTGCGCGCGAAGCGTCGCAATCGGACGATTTCGCTCAACACATTCGTATCGATTGCCGGTATCACGCTGGGCGTGGCCGCTTTGATTGGCACGGTCGGCATCATGACAGGATTCAAGGAAGACATTCAGGCCAAGATCCTCGGCACCACCGCCCATATCATCGTGCAAGAACGAATGAGCGACAACATGAGCGACTACCATTCGCTCATCACACGCATCGAGTCGGTGCCAGAGGTCATAGCAGCAACCCCCTTTGTCCTGCGGCAAGTCCTACTCACCTCTCAATCAGCCGTGCAGGGCATCATCCTGCGGGGGATCGACCCTCACCACGAAGCCCGTGTTACTGAATTGGCGCACAATATGACCGCCGGCCAGCTAACCGACTTGGGCAAGCCAGTCCAGGTTCGACAACCGCCCACCGACAACCACGTCGGTGAACCAACCGTGATCGAACGGCCCGGCATTATTCTCGGAAAAGAACTCGCCCTGCGGCTCGGTGTCTTTCCGGGAGACACCGTGAATGTCGTGTCTCCGGGCGGTCCAATCAGCACCCTGGGAATGGTACCAAAGATCCGTTCCTTCGCCGTCGTGGGCCTGTTTCAATCCGGTATGTATGAGTATGACACCTCGCTCGCCTATATCGAACTGGGGGAAGCACAGAAGTTCTTCAATATGGGCGACACCGTGTCCGGCATCGAAGTCAAGGTCGCAGATGTATTCCACGCCGACAACATCGCCCGTGCGATCGAGCGGGAGTTGGGCTTCAGCCACGGTGCGCGGGACTGGATGCAGATGAACCGTAATCTCTTCTCCGCTCTCAAGCTGGAAAAGACGATGATGTTTCTCTTGCTGGTTCTGATTACGATCGTCGCCTCGTTTAATATCGTGAGTACGCTCACGATGATCGTCACGGAAAAGCAGAAAGAGATCGCGATCCTCAAGGCCATGGGCGCCACCAGACGTAGTATCCGGCGCATTTTCATGCTGAATGGCCTGATCATCGGACTTGCCGGTACGGCCATCGGTATCCCTCTGGGCTATACCTTCTTGTGGCTCATCCAAACATTTTGGACGTTTGACCCCACGGTCTATTACATCTCGAAAATTCCTGTGCACGTGTTGGCCGAGGACGTCTTGCTGGTGGCGGGATCTGCCATCCTGATCAGCTTTGCCGCCACCGTGCATCCGGCCAATCAAGCAGCCAAGCTTGAACCAGTCACAGCTCTGCGATACGAATGATCAAGGTCATCAACCTGTACAAATCGTTCCCCATCGGCTCGTCTGAACTGCCAGTACTCAAAGGGATCAATCTAGAAATTCGCCGAGGCGAGCTCATCGCGATCGTGGGTGCCTCTGGAGCTGGCAAAAGCACCTTGCTGCACATCATCGGCACCCTTGATAGACCAAGCCACGGCACCGTCACGTTTGATGGAATAGATCTTTTTCAACTGTCCGAGACCCAGCAGGCAGACTTTCGCAACAAACGGATCGGCTTTGTCTTTCAATTCCATCATCTATTGCCAGAATTCACCGCTCTCGAAAACGCCTGCATGCCAGCCCTCGTCCAGCGGCGCAATGCGACCTCTGTCCAGGCCGATGCCAAGGCTTTGCTCGAGACGATGGGCCTGGGTCATCGGCTCCACCACAAACCGGGCGAACTGTCGGGCGGCGAGCAACAACGGGTGGCCATCGCACGGGCGTTGATGCAGAAACCAGACGTCGTCCTCGCTGACGAGCCCACTGGTAACCTGGACTCCCACACCGGCGATGCGCTGTTTCGACTCATACGGGACTTAAATAAAACGCAGGGCACCACATTCGTCATCGTCACGCACAACGACAAACTATCGGCGCAAGCAGATCGGATCATTCACATGCAGGACGGAATGATTATCTGATATTGATTCACCATTTCAGACCATTATGGCAGAACAGGTCTTTGACAGGATAACCTCCAATAGTTCGACAAGATCCCTCTCTTCACTGCTGCTCTGCTCCCTGCTTGGTGTCTTGCTCGGAGCACCAGCCAGTACGGAAGCGGTGGAATTTGTCTTTGTCGGCCCGCGAGCAACCGGTATGGGTGGCGCTGGTGTCGCGGTAACGACGGATGCCCTCGCTACCTATTGGAACCCGGCCGGCCTGGCCATGATCCAGAGCCTCGACCTTCGCGCCCAAGGTTTGGGCCTCGCTATCGACCGGCGAGGACTAGGAGAGGCCCTTCGGGATCTAGAGAATTTTTCCGCCTCTGACCCGTCAGCAGCAGCTCGGGCCAGGGACATTGCGACTCGCTTAAATCAACCAGGCGCAACCTTGTCAATCGCCGGCTCGGCTGGCTTATATTTTAAAGGACACTGGGAGCGACATGCGTTCGGCGTCAACGTCTCGGACGTTGCGACTGGCGGTGGCTACATCAGCCAACCCGTCGATCCGATCACACTCAGGGGCCGTATGGCCTTGCGCGGGCTCGAAGCCAGGCAACTGGCCTTTTCTTACGGCTACGCCTTTTCGGACAAAACGTTTGCCGTCGGCATCACGGCGAAAGTCATTCAAGGCGCCTCCTACTCAGGCTTCGTTGATCTCCAAGGCGGCAACGGCGTGACAATCAGCAATCGCTTCGGCAAGCCGACGATCTCGACGACCTATGGCATCGACCTCGGCGCCCTGTACAAACCTGCTTCATGGATTCGGGTCGGTATCGTAGCCAAGGACATCAATTCTCCGACCTTCGACGATGCCGGCGGGGGCAAGATCAAACTGGATCCGCAGGTCCGCGGCGGCGTGGCGTTGAACCCCTGGTCCACCTTGACCCTAACGGCGGATATCGACCTCACGGCCAACAAGACGCTGTTGCCCGGCATCAAAAGCCGGATTATGAGCTTGGGGGCTGAACAAACATTCCTGACGGAATTTCTCTCGCTGCGGATTGGAACGTTTAAAAACCTAGAAGATGCCACCACGCCGTTCATTCCGACGGCAGGCTTGGGAATGCGACTGTTCTTCTTACGCGCCGACGCAGCAGGCGGTTATGACTTCCGTGAACAGGGCGCGCTTGTCTCCGCCTCCATCTCCGCGACGTTTTGACGTGCTATACTGACAACACTATGAAGACCATCACTGTAATGAACATGAGCCTGACACGGATGAGATTAGGAGCCATCTTTTCACTTCTCTTCCTTATGACAAGCTGTGGGGGGCTCCAGGAAATGTGGGAAGGCCCAGGAGCCAAGGTGTTTCGGCCGCAGGCCATCGCCGTATTGCCGCCGATGTCAAGCCAGTACGACGGCGCGCGGGAGGATATTCAAGAAGTCCTGGCCTATGCATTAAGAAAGGTCGGTCACATCGAACGGGTCGTCTCGCCCGAAAGCGTGACCGACGTGTTTCAAGGATCGAAAGACGCGTTCGATTCGTTGGTGTTTTATTTCTCCCGCCTGGAAATGACCGGTCAATCGGACAAAGAATCAGCCATCGCACTAGGCAAGGCGCTCAACGTGGATTCGTTCCTCGTCGTACGAGTCAACTCGTGGGAATACGTCCGCAAGGAAGGCGATAACGTAGGACGCGTGGGGCTGAGCTTGCGCCTCGTGGACGCCACCAACGGCACCACGGTTTGGAAAGCGCGCCATGAACGCTCGAAAAGCTACATGTTCTTCCGGCCCAATCTCAAGGACATCGCCAAGGATCTAGCGGTAGAGATGATCTCCTACATGCCGCCCCAGCCGAGATCGTAGAAAGTAAGTCGTCGTTTGTCTTACCCTCGCCCCCTAAGGCTCGCCCCTCAAGGGGGCGAGGGTCACCTGCCGATCATTGGCCAGGCCCCGATCATCCCGCCACATGCTTAAGACTCAGCCGGCGCCTCGGCTCACCGCCATCGAGCAAAGCCAGCTAGTCCTGCGAGCCCAGCCCCGAACAGAGACACAGCCGCCGGAACCGGCACCACATCGACAGTGCTGAGCACCCAATGGATCCTCGTTGTTCCTCATAAAAATCGAAGAGGACTTCCTACCACAAGGAATGGGAGCCCTGACGTTGACTGAAAAATGGATAGGCCATTCACCTTCTCCGTGCCGAGGCATCCCTCACCCGATCAGAACACGGTGCAGATCCTCACAGGAGATATGCGCCGTGCTTCCCGTCCTGTTTGGATCTTTCTAAGAACAACGATACACCCACTGGCGGGACAATGCACTCGAACAGCCCCCGCAACCTTCTTCGCTCACACCCAATCCCCCTTGCACAAGCCACTGCGCACGGTTACTACTTCTGTGTCATCGCCGTTTTGAGAGAGGTGACGAACTCTGCCACCTGTTCCACCATGTCAGGAGCATGGCAACATTCCTCAATCCGCCGCACGACCGCCGAACCAACAATCACTCCATCAGCAAATTGTGACACCCGCGCTGCGTCCTCCGGCGTCGCCACGCCAAAGCCAACGGCGATCGGGGCACGGGCGATTTTTTTGATCTTTTCCACTTTCTGGCCAACATCAGCGATGTCGGTCAGCTTCGCGCCCGTAATGCCTGTCAGCGACACATAATACAAAAAACCTCGGGAGCGGCGCGCGACAAATGCCCGCCGCGCGGCGGTACTAGTCGGCGCCAGCAAGAAAATCAACCGTAATCCTGCTTCTTCCGCCGGTCCCTTAAGCGGCCCCGCTTCATCTGGCGGCATATCCGGCACAATGACGCCGTCAACACCAGCGTCTTTGGCCGCTTGGCAGAAGGTTTCGTAACCCATAGCGCACACGGAGTTGTAATAGAGCATCAACACGATCGGGATCTTCGTACGCAGACGAAGGGATTTGACCATGGCCAAGATTGCACGTAGCGACACACCATTAGCCAGTGCCCGCTGAGCCGCTCGTTGGATGACCGGTCCATCGGCAATGGGGTCAGAAAACGGCACCCCCAGTTCGATGATGTCAGCACCTGCTCCTTCCAACGCCAACACCAACCGTTTCGTGTCATCGAGGGTGGGATCTCCAGCCATCAGATAGATGATTAACGCCTTTTTGTTTTCGGCTTTCAGCCGATCAAAGACAGAGTCGAGCCTATTGGGGGCGGCTGATCCTTGCTGGGCAACCAAAGCGCTCTTTCCGCTGGAATGTGCCGCTTGAGCCAAGCCTCGCATCCGACCAACCATTTTCACAGTCTTTATCATCATGCACTCCACAACTTGGCGATTACAGGGTCACTCCTCTCATCCGCGCAATCTGTTGCACATCTTTGTCACCCCGGCCAGAGAGATTGACCAGGATAACTTGCGATTTTCTCAGCGTGGGGGCAAGTTTGATCACATGGGCCACTGCGTGGGCGCTTTCGAGAGCCGGCATAATCCCTTCTTCTCGCGTGAGGAGATCAAACGCCTCTAGTGCTTCTTCATCCGTGGCATAGACATATTCGATGCGTCCTTGGTCGTGATAGAAACTGTGTTCCGGCCCCACTGCAGCATAATCCAGCCCAGCCGAGATGGAATGGGTACGGTTGATCTGCCCATCCTCGTCTTGCAAAAGATAGGTCATCGTGCCCTGCAAGACTCCCGGCTTCCCTCCTGCAAAACGGGCCGCGTGTTTGCCGCTCACAATTCCAGCTCCCCCCGCTTCCACCCCTACCATTTTGACTGTCTTATCTCGCAAAAACGGATAAAAGAGCCCCATGGAATTGCTACCCCCTCCGACACAGGCCACCAAGTAATCAGGCAACCGGCCTTCCGCGGCGAGAATTTGTTTGCGCGCCTCGCGGCCGATCACGGATTGAAAATCCCGGATCATCATCGGATAAGGATGAGGGCCGAGGACAGAACCGAGCACATAGTGGGTCGTCCGCACGTTCGTGGTCCAATCGCGCATCGCTTCACTGATGGCATCTTTCAACGTGCGGCTGCCCGTATCCACACCCGTTACGGTCGCCCCTAGCAGCCGCATGCGGAAGACGTTGAGCGCCTGCCGCTGCATGTCCTCCGTACCCATGTAGATTTCGCACTGGAGTCCGAACATCGCGGCTGCCGTAGCCGTAGCCACCCCATGCTGACCAGCGCCCGTTTCAGCAATGACGCGCTGCTTTTTCATCCGCAGAGCCAGTAAAGCCTGACCGATCGCGTTGTTGATCTTATGCGCCCCCGTGTGACAGAGGTCTTCGCGTTTGAGATAAATCGTGGCTCCTCCCAACGTAGCGCTCAACCGGTTGGCTCGATAGAGACTCGTGGGACGTCCAACATATCGGTGAAGATAATCGGTGAGTGTGGCTTGGAATCGGCGATCTTTTTTGGCCTTCTCGTACTGGGCCTCCAACTCGATGAGCGCCGGCACTAAGGTTTCCGGCACATAGCGCCCTCCGTAGGGTCCAAATCGGCCATCACGGTCAGGCAATGTGGCGATCATTTACTCTCTCTCCTCTGAAAGTGTGGAAGAAACCACCATGGCACAGCTCCCTTTCCTCGCTTGGGATAGTAGGTGAGAACCACCTCTGTTTAGCGCACAAGCTTTGCTGCCTCAATAAACGATTTGACTTTCACCGGATCCTTTTTCCCCGGCCAGACTTCCACACCGCTGCTGACATCCACCCCATAGGGCCGCACCGATCGAATCGCTTCATCAACATTGTCCGGGTTCAATCCTCCGGCCAACAGTACCGGGGCTGTTCGTGCGATTTCCCCTGCCAGTGTCCAATCGACAGGCCGACCTGTACCCCCGTAAGCCTGTTCAGAGAATGCGTCGATAACGAACCCTCGCACTCCCGCTCGCCCATGAAATTCCGCCACGGCAAGCAATGAATGACGGTCCTTGATCCGGACCGCCTTGATCGCCGGCCGGCCCAGTGTCTCGCAATAGGACGAGGATTCGTCTCCGTGCAGTTGTGCAAGGGCCAGACCACAGTCATCCATCAGTTGTCGCACAACATCTGCGTGCTCGTTGACAAACACGCCAATTGATACGACAAACGGCGGCAGCGATGCCACGATAGCCCGCACCATATCCGGCCTCACATAGCGAGGGCTTTGCCGATACAACACAAAGCCCAACGCATCAGCGCCGGCCTCGACCGCGACCTGCGCATCTTCATGATTGGTGATGCCGCAGATTTTTACCTTCACCATGGCGCGAGCACTTCCTCCTCATTGCCTTGAACATCCTTGAAGAGTGCTTACCTTCTCAACGTCTGCTCCGCGCTCAGACCGAGCAGCTCCCGAACCTTCTCGCCGATCCGTTCGGCCCGGATGAGGGATTCGCCGACCAACATGGCATGTACCCCCGCATCAACTAACCGCTGGACCTCCTGTCTCGTACGGATGCCACTTTCGCTGATGATGAGTTTATCGGAGGGAATTCGCTTGGCCAGCCGAAAGGTCACCTCGAGGTCGGTCGTGAAAGTCTTGAGATCACGATTGTTAATGCCGATCAATCGAGCGTCAGGAATCCATTCCAACACCAGATCCAGTTCCCGCTCATGGTGAGTCTCAAACACCACGTCCATGCCAAGCTCTGTAGCCAACGCATGGTAATCTATCAACTGTCGGCGCTCCAACGCAGCAACAATCAAGAGGACAGCGTCAGCTCTGTGCGCCCTGGCTTCATAGAATTGGATCTCACCAACCATGAATTCTTTGTTGAGCGCGGGAAGCGGCACAGCTTCCTTGATGTCTTTTAAATAACGAAGGTCGCCCTGAAAGAAGTCCTTGTCCGTCAGCACTGAGATTGCTGACGCTCCGTGGTCAAAATAGGCCTTGGCAATGCCCACATGGTCGAACCGCTCAGCGAACTCGTCCCGCAGCAGCCCAAGGCTGGGTGACGCTTTCTTGACCTCGGCGATCAAGGCTGGACTCTGAGACGTTCTGGTCGCATCAAGTGCCACGGCAAATCCCAGGGGAGCCGGCGCATCTCTGATCATCGCCTTGAGATTGGCCAAGTACACTCGGCTTTGTTTGTGCCGCAATTCCGCTTTTTTGTGTTCTAGGATACGACCAAGTATCATGATCGTGCGACTTTGTTCGTAAATGCAATCAAACGTTCCAACTTTTCCGCAGCGGCTCCGGAGTCGATCGTTTCCTGGGCTAATCGAAACCCCTCTTGCAACGTATTGGCCTTTCCTCCAACCACCACGGCTGCCGCGACATTGAGACACACGATATCGCGGGGCGGTCCCTTACGCCCCTGCAGGAGATCCCGAATGATGCGAGCATTATCAGCCGGGGAACCGCCTGCAATCTCATTACGGGCCACCCGCCGGAGACCAAAATCCTCTGGCGCAACAAAGCGACTGGTAACGACTCCTGCTTTGCCTTCGGACACTTTAGTACGATCCGATAGGGTTATCTCATCCAACCCATCCATTCCATGAATGACGAAGCAATGGTGGGTACCTAGGTTCAGCAAGACTCGTCCCAGCACCTCCGTCCATTTGGCTTCATATACCCCCACGACTTGATGGGTGGCACCGGCCGGGTTGGCTAACGGCCCCAACAGATTCAAGATCGTCCTGATGCCCAACTCACGCCTGGGCCCAGCACACTGCTGCATAGCCCGATGATAGAGCGGCGCGAACAGAAACCCCACCCCTACTTCATCAATGCACTCGGCCACTCGCTCTGGCTCCATATCGATCTTGACACCCAACTCGGCCAACACATCGGCACTTCCACTTCGGGACGACACGGAACGGTTCCCATGTTTCGCCACCGTCACCCCAGCACCTGCAGCCACGAGGGCGGCAGCAGTCGAAATGTTAAAGGTATGGGCGCCATCGCCCCCTGTCCCGCAAGTATCAACGACAATTTTGGCACCCACCCTAATGCGAACCGATCGCTCACGCATGGCCCTTACCGAACCGACGATCTCGTCAACGGTCTCCCCTTTTTGTCTGAGTCCCATAAGATAGGCGGCAATCTGGGCTGGTGTGGCCAACCCATCCATGATTTCAGCCATGACCGTTTCCGCTTCTTGGGCGGACAGGTCATTGCGATCGGCTAGTTTCGCAATGGCATCTTTGATCATGGTGACGAATCGGTAGGAATGGCTAGAGCTTCAGGAAATTTCTGAGCAGATCCTTTCCGACTATGGTCAGGATCGACTCCGGATGAAATTGCACTCCTTCAGCCCCTAATGTCTTATGTCGAATCCCCATGATCTCTCCCTCATCAGTGTCGGCGGAAATTTCAAAACACTCCGGAAGCGTTGCTCGATCAACGATCAACGAATGGTATCTGGTGGCTTCAAACGGATTGGGTAATGACCGATAGATCGTTCGGCCATCGTGTTTGATCATGGACGTCTTGCCATGCATCAGGCGCGGCGCACGGATGATGGTCCCCCCAAAAGCGGCTGCCAGCGATTGATGCCCGAGACAGACCCCCAAAAGAGGGATCTTTCCCGCGAAGGTCTGGATCGCCTCGACAGATACACCAGCTTCTGTGGGTGTGCAGGGACCGGGCGAAATCACGAGACGAGCAGGACGGAGGTCCTTAATACGCTCCACTGTCAGCTCATCGTTGCGAAAGACAAGGACGTCTTCGCCCAGTTCGCCAAAATATTGCACCAGGTTGTAAGTAAATGAATCGTAGTTGTCGATGATCAACAGCATACGGTGAAAGGGATCTCCTGCTTATTCATCCAAGCCTAAAAACTGGCCCCTCGCAATCGGCATCCTCACGATGCGTTTTTTCTTATCAGCGTATTCTCGCGAGCGACACGATTTGTTGGTTTCCCCCTTCGCTTCCGACTCTACTCCAGCCCTCGCTCGGCCAATTCAATTGCGCGCATCATGGCGCGCGCCTTATTGCAAGTCTCTTCATATTCATGCTCGGGGATCGAGTCGGCGACAATGCCGGCACCAGCCTGAATGAAAGCCCGATGGCGAAACACCACCACTGTTCGAATGTTAATGCACATGTCCATGTTACCGGAAAAACTGATGTACCCCACCGCTCCAGCGTAGGGCCCCCGTTTGGTCGGCTCCAGCTCCTCAATAATTTCCATCGCCCGGATTTTTGGCGCGCCGGAAACAGTTCCCGCCGGGAAACAGGCTTTCAGCACATCATAGACAGTTTTGGATGGAGCCAATTTTCCCGTCACATTGGACACGATGTGCATCACATGGGAATACCGTTCGACCGTCATCAGTGATTCAACTTGTACGGAGCCCGGTTCAGCCACCCGCCCGACGTCGTTCCGCCCCAGATCCACCAACATGATATGCTCCGCTCGCTCCTTGGTATCCGCTAGCAGCCGGCGCTCAAGCTGCAGATCTTCGTCCGCAGTAGTTCCGCGGCGCCTAGTGCCTGCAATGGGACGCACCGAAATGAGTCCATCCTCACAACGAACCAGAATCTCCGGCGAGGATCCGATCAGCTCGACACCAGCGACGCGCAGATAATACATGTATGGCGAGGGATTGACGACGCGCAACGCCCGATAGAGTTGAAACGGCGGCGCGTGAAGATTGGTCTCCCATCGTTGAGACAACACGCACTGAAAAATGTCTCCGGCCTTGATGTACTCTTTTGCCGTCTCCACCATCTTTTCAAAATCCGCCTTGCTCATGTTCGGCGTAAAACGAATGGGTGAGCGACGGCGTTTCGGCTGTGTTTGCCGAAGAGGCCGGCGCAAACGAGCGATCATCTTCTCAATACTGTCTCTGGCAGTTTGATAGGCAAGACGGATATCTTGATCGGACGGCCCTTTGATGTGCGCATTGGCCACAACTTTGATCTTTTGCGTGACGTTGTCGAAGATGAGCAGCGTTTCCGTCAACAACAGAGCGAAATCAGGAACGTTGAGCTGGTCTTTAGGACAGGATGGAATCGTCTCGAACGTCTTGACCACATCATAGCCGATATATCCAACAACACCGCCGACAAAGCGTGGTAAACCAGGGACGGTTACAGGTCGATAGGCTGCCATGAACTCCCGCAATCGATCGAGGGGAGCGCCACGGCCAGGAATTCTTGTAGTCCGCTTTCCTTCCCGCACAAGGAGATCTCCGCGATCTTCAAGCAGAACGGTGGTCGCACCGCTCCCCAGAAAGGAATAGCGGGCCCACTTTTCTCCTCCTTGAATGCTCTCGAGTAGATAGGCGGAGGGACCGTGATCAATCTTGGCAAAAGCAGAGACCGGTGTCTCATGGTCCGCCAAGATCTCCCGATACAACGGAATGAGATTCCCTTCCTTCGCATAGGAGCGGAATTCCTGGAAATCAAGCGAATATAGCGACGATCCCATACGCCTGGCGTAATCACTCAATTGTGATCACCAACCGTTGACCTACTTCGATGATGTCGTCGGTCAACTTGTTCATCTCTTTTAATTTCTCAGTTTCGACTCCGTATCGCCGGCTGAGGCGAAACAGAGTATCTCCCGGCTTCACCACATGGATGATCGTGCCGGACTGCACGAGAGAGAGGGACTCCTGGGATGCCCCTGCTCCTTTGGTTACTTTGGTTACTTTGGATGACGCCGCTTTTGGCGTGCTCTTCTGTCCTTCATCATCTGAAGGGAGCGGTTCTGCCGGAGGATCATTTTTCTTGGCCTTGGCAATCGGTTGACCACCGACCTTGCGCAGCTCCTCTAACGCCTTTCGTTCAAGCAGGGCTGCCTCTTTCACCGCTTCAGCCTCCTCTTGCAGCCGTGTCATCTGTTCTCGGAGGGTTTGAACCTGCGCAAGTAATTCCCGATTGCGGGCCTCGAACTCCATTAATTCCCGCTTCGTTTGTTTGACTTCTCGTTCCAGTTCCGCAGCTCGCCGTTCTTCTTGGGCCAGCAACCGTTGAAAATTCAAACTCCGCGCCTTTTCCGCCTCGTATTTTTCCTCCAACACAACACAGCCGCTGAGCAGCAGACTAGAGACAATCAGCGCCCCCGTCTGAACAGTTCCATACGCCTGGCGCCAATTGCCCCTCTTACCCATCTCCACCTCGTTCGTCATATCCCCCCTCCGCCGCGTTCACCCCGCAAGTTCCTTCCGTCACCATTCCTATACCTTGTACGCAGTCCAGCCACTCACAGCAGCACGTTCTGCGATGAAAGTTACAGGATAGTGGCCGACGTCACGAAAGTCAAAGTGCCTATCCTGGTAGAATTTGACCGTCCACTCCGCCCTGTGATAGGGTCGCCCTGCCAAGCCGCTCTACCACTCCATGCAGCAGAACCTGTTTGATCCGAAGAGTGCCCCTTCTGCCGACGCGCCCTCCGCCCTTAAAGATCGGCTGGATCGACTGAAGGCTGAAATCAGGCGCCATGACTATCTCTACTATGTCAAAGATCGCCCGGAAATTTCTGACAGCGACTATGATCAATTGTTCCGCGAATTGCTCGAAATAGAGCAAGCCCACCCCGAACTCGTTACGCCGGACTCACCTACCCAACGAGTTGGCGCCCCGCCGTTGGATGAGTTGGGCAAGGTCTCGCACGAACAGCCAATGTTGAGTCTGGACTCCCTGATCACCCCTCAGGAGGTCCTCGCCTTCGATCAACGGATCAAGCGGGAATTGAGACTGGACCAAGTAGATTACGTAGCGGAACCCAAATTCGACGGCCTGTCCGTCGAGTTGGTATACGAACGAGGTCTCTTCGTCCGGGGATCCACGAGGGGAGACGGGATGGTGGGTGAGGATGTCACCGTTAACCTCCGCACGATTCGGTCTGTGCCGCTTTCTCTCTTGGCTGACAGTCACCCGCCAGTCCATTTGGCTGTTCGGGGAGAGGTCTACATGCGACGCGACGATTTTCATGCCCTCAACCGACGGATGGCCGAGCGAGGCGACGAAACGTTTGCCAACCCACGCAATGCTGCATCGGGATCATTACGCCAACTGGATTCTCGCATCACCGCTGAACGGCCGCTGGTGATGACCTGTTATGAGGTCATGGCCATGACCGGAGCCCTCCCTCCATCCCACTGGGAAGAATTGGAAGCACTTGCCGCATGGGGCTTTCCCATCCCTACCCTTCGCCGGCTCTGTCAAACAATCGAGGATGTTATGGCTTTCCACCACGAGACAGAACAGCTCAGAGACGAGCTCCCCTACGAAATCGACGGCATCGTAGTGAAGGTGAACCTGCGAGAGTTTCAAAATCGCTTAGGCATGAAATCGAGAAGTCCTCGATGGGCCATGGCCTACAAATTTGCTCCGCGGAAGGAAATCACCAAGATCCACAAGATCATCGTCTCCGTGGGACGGACCGGCACCTTGACGCCGTTGGCCCTCCTCAATCCCGTTGAAGTCGGCGGTGTCACCATCAGCCGTGCGACCCTGCATAATGCCGACGAGGTGGCTCGCAAGGACGTGCGCGATGGAGACACGGTCAAGGTCGAGCGAGCCGGCGACGTGATTCCTGCCATTGCCGAACGAGTGCCGATTCCCGGAGAGCTGCGTGCCGCCCCGTTCACAATGCCGGATCACTGTCCCGTCTGCGGCTCCACCGTCGCACGAGAGGGCGCATACTACTACTGCACCGGCCATGCAACCTGTCCGGCTCAGTTGAAAGGAGCGCTTGAGCACTTTGCGTCAAAAGCGGCAATGAATATCGAAGGATTGGGTAAAAAAACGGTCGCCCAACTCGTTGATCGAGGATTGGTCCGAGATCTGGCTGATCTCTACGATCTGAAACGAGAACACATCTTGAAACTTGATGGTTTCGCTGACCGCTCAGCGACACTTTTGCTCGAGGCTATTGAACGCAGCAAACATGTGCCGCTTGATCGGTTTCTCTACGCACTTGGCATCCGCCAGGTCGGCCGACATATCGCTTCGCTTTTGGCTAAAGAATTTGGCTCCCTCCAGGCCATTATGCAGGCGGACACAGCGCGACTCCAAGCCATCAAAGAAATCGGCCCGGAAATTTCCGCCAGCCTCGTGTCCTATTTTCAAGAACCGTCCAATCGACGGGTGCTTGATCGCTTACTCCAAGCCGGTATTCTTATTGAGCAAACAGCTCTTCCTCAGAAAAAAGCCGCTCATCCCTTGGCGGGGAAAAATTTCGTTTTTACGGGGGGGCTTGAGACTCTCAGCCGAGAGGACGCTTCCTCTCTGGTTGAGCAGCTGGGCGGCACAGTCTCTTCGACTGTGAGTGCAAAAACTTCGTTCGTCGTGGTCGGTGCCAACCCCGGCTCAAAACTGGCGCAGGCCAAGAAACTCGGTATTCCCCTTCTGACCGAACAGGAATTCCTCAAGCTGGTTGAGCACCCACCATCTTCTTACTAGTTACGAGCTAACCGGATTCAGCGTCTCGACCGAAGCCGGGGCCTTTTCTTCCTTAAAGATCTGAACGCTGCGGATCGAACGAGGGTCTGCTTCGTGCACTACGAGGCGGCAATTTTCAATTCGCAGTTCTTCGCCAGTCTTTGGAATGCGGCCCAGCCGTTCCTGGATCAGCCCGCCAATCGTGAGGGCATCGTCACCAAGATCAACCTTAAGAAATTCATTGACCTTGCGGACTTCAGTCCGCCCATGAACCAGGATCTGGTTCTTCCCAATGCGCTTGATTAGTTCTTCGGTGATATCAGTCTCATCGACAATTTCGCCGACGACTTCTTCCAACAGATCCTCTAGCGTCACCAGCCCCATGACCCCCCCAAATTCGTTGACCACAATTCCCATATGTCGCTTTTCCTGCTGAAACTGTTTCATCAAATCGTCGGCGGATTTTCCCGCCGGCACAAACAGGGGAGGCTGTGCGATATCCTGAAGCCGTAAGTCAGAGTGCCCCTTCGCTAATTCGATGAGCGCTCTGGTTTTGTAGAGAATCCCTGTGATGTTGTCGAGGGTACCCTCATAGACGGGAATTCTGGAATATTTTGAATTAAAAAGAGCCGTCTCGGCATCCTTCAGCCGGAGTGAGCTTTCAAGGGCAAAGACATAGATGCGAGGAGTCATCGCGTCCTCCGCCGTAATATCCTTTAATTGGAAGACGTTTTTGATCATCTTGACCTCTTCCACCTCAAGCTCTCCAGCTTTCCCACCCTGATCTAACATGATTTTGAGTTCTTCCTCCGTAACCAACGGCAGCGTAAGCCCCTTCCCGCCGGTTAATTTGTAGATCAAGGGCACCATGACGAACAAAAGGGGTTGCATGAGGACCTGAACCCAATAGACCGGATAGGCCATATTCAACGTAACCGGTACTGCAAATTTGGCAGCCAGGGTCTTGGGGACCACATCTACTGACACGAGAAGTACGAAGGTCAACACTCCCACCATGACGGCGATAGCCTCTTCAAAGATGTTTTGCCCACCATAGATGTTCAATGTCATAAAGGTGGCGTACATTGGTATCGCCGTTCCCACCAGTCGATCACCCACGAGAATGGTTGACAACAGTTTCTGGGGATCACTCCGCAACAGTAATGCTTTGGCCGCACGCTTACTGCCATTTTGAGCCAAGGCCTTGAGTTTGGTTTCGTTGACCGCAAAAAAGCCAATCTCGGCTGTCGAGATCACAACCGACAATCCGATCAACCCCAGAAGGATGAGGATATCCATTGTTATCTGTTCGTGGTGTTAGGAACGCTTAAGAGCAACGGGCAGTCGATCAATCAGACGTGGGTTGAGACAAAGGAGGCATGGGGTTGTCATATGGGAATTCTCCTAGGAATTTGCTATTTCCTGCGTACTGATACATCTACCACAGGGGCGGGGTCGAGGCAAGAGATTGCTTGAAATAGCTAAAGAAATCAACTTGTTATGATGATCCTTTTCGTTTATTTCTCACCATCATCGCGCACTACAAACGATTCAATGTCCAGCATACGGTCAAGATGTGCAGAGGCAGCCATCGCCTGGCCTTCCGTCAAAAATTGCCCCACTTGCACCCGATATCGACGCCCCTCTGGCAAATTCACTCCTATGATTCGTCCTCCTGGAAATTTTGACTCAGCCCAAGCCAGCAAGGCCCTGGCATTCTCCAGGCTCGCGAAGGCACCGATCTGGACCCTGAACACACCCGCACCACTGGATCGAGGAGAATAGCCGATTACCCGCAATTCAATTTCGTCCGTTCCCTTGCCAAGCATCCCGATGGCTCTAGCTCCCGCTAGCGACAAGTCCAGCACTCGCCCCTTCACAAAAGGACCTCGGTCATTGATCCGCACCGTCACCTGGCGTCCCGATGTCAGGGAGCGAACAACGGCAATAGACCCCAAAGGCAACGTACGATGGGCTGCTGTCAACTGATACATATCGTACTGCTCACCATTGGCGGTCTTATTCCCGTGAAAGCCCGGCCCATACCACGAAGCGATGCCCCGTTGGATAAACCCGATTGGGTAGCCAGGAGGGTGATCAACCGGAGCAGGAGACGATCTGCAACTTTGAAGGGCAAGAGCGCCGCAGAGAGCGACTGCGGCAGCCAATCCGTAGACGACTCGCGCATACGGCTGAGGCCGCATAGCTCAAAACTCGTCAAGCGATTGGTGACGAAGGACCGTCAAGGCCCTCTTGATGTTTGAGACGGTCAAGACAACAATGGCCCGTTTTCCTTCTCTAGACGGCGTACAGTATCCGCATTTAATGTTGATGCGGTGTTTGTTCAACAAATCAGCCACCTCCTTGAGTGCCCCCGGCTTGTTTTCGAGACTGAGCAACAGCGCAGTCTCCTCACTAAACCTGATTTTTGCTGCCTTAAGCGCGGCTCTGGCCCCTTCAACATCGGCGACCAACAGCCGAAGCTTGCCCCTGCCCGTCACCTCGGGCGCTGAAAACGCCTTGATGTTGACTCCCGTCTCGCCTAAAACCGACGCCACTTTGGCCAATACACCGGGTTTACTGAGGCTGCTGACGACAAATTGAGTAGTGGTAGGCATACCCCCTGCAACTCCATTCTTAAAGTATGTACGATACCGGCTAGTTCACCGACAGTCCACATACAATTTCAGGTGTCCCTCTGTACATCTTGCTCACCCCTTGCCCTGCACTGCCCTGTTTCCAACGCAGTACCCATTCGGCATAAGAAATGCTCATCAGTGTATATAGATGGATCATCATCCTGTCAACGTGAACGATGGTATTGGTACCTCTGCCCGTCTCCACCCAATGAGTCATCCGCAGAGGATCACTGAAGACCACCGCCGTGAAGCACAACCTTGGAATGGACTCTGAGCAGAACACTATCGATTCATCTCGTTACTACTGATCTCGAAGCAGACGCTCAGCAAAACGTCGGAACCGCTGCTCACACACTCGAGGTCGATCCAAAAACGGTCGAGAATCGTTTTGCAGAAGTCAGTGGATCGTCTGGATGGCCGCAGCATTGGCCCACCCCCCACGCATCATGGGCGTCACCCCAGACATTGGCATCAACGAATCTTCCTCGCAACACGTTAGTGGGGAGGGGTTCCGGTTCGGACGTCGATCTTCATCGCAAGATCATCACAGGGCAAGCACCAGGCTCCACCTCCCAAACCACCGAGCCGATGGCCCGGGATCGCGGCTCACACGACACGACGAGTCGATCGTAACCATCATCCTCCGTCCACTACACCAAAGACCGGCGCGCAGAAACGATCGAAAAGAAGATACGAGAAACGCAGCTTGACTGGCACGGCCGCTCGGACAGACTGACTACCAACCGATTGCCCACGACGAGCGAATGACGAGCGATGGCCTTTATACCGTCGTTCCTCTCCACGTCAAAAACATCGCCGCGTCTCGGTTTCGCAGGAGCGACCACGCTAGTGGCTTCGGGATTTGCTTCAGCCTGCCACTACCCCAGCTCGTGCGATTATGGACATGTCTAGCCAATTCAACAACGTTCTCCATCATTTCTCCTCACATACTGCGCATATCCTCATCCTTACTCGACAGGTAGACCGCCTCGCCATAGGCGAACAAGCGACAAAGTAGCGTTGCACCTTGTCCGCTCTCTGACGGTGCAATCAATGCCGTCCCTCTTCCTACCTCCTCTGCAATCGAAGCCCAAATCGTAATGTCCCACCACCGCACGATGATCCCAACTCAGCGAGAGATCTACGTCATACTGACTCCTTTTCAGTGACCCTCTGAGCATGTTCGCTCACACCTGTGAACTCATAGTCTCAGTCTTTTCATCTCAAGCAGGACAAGACGCCGCTGTCGGTCTTTGTGAAGCCGCCGTGGTCGACAGTCAGAAGTTCAGTGCCGACCGCCTCACGCATATTAGGGAACCCTGCCCAGACACTCTAGCGCAGACCTACGCGATGGAACGCATGCAACCTGTCACATGGTCTCTTTATTTGGATGGAGAGGGGATGCATGGAGACAGGCGACACGAAACCCGTGGAATTCTGTATTCGCACCCTGCCTGCCCTCTTCGATGAGACTTGATATTCGAACAAGTTCAGAAGACCGAGCAATCAGACGCGTCCACGGAAGAGGAACTGCGCAAGAGATCGGACGGTCATCATCGTTTCGAACGTCAGAGTGATCCGATAAGCCGGGACTATGGCTGTCAATGTTTGGAGTTGACACATGCCCCGCAACGCTCTGTTGCTATGGAACAATATTTATTTCTTCAGACGAACATTCTCCGGTCGTGAACGGAGATATCAAACATCATTGATGCTGTGTTGCCGGCGCATCGGTTGCCCTGGTCGCAACCACTTCACCTCTTTCATGTGCGCGGAGACGTTGTTGAGGGGAAGGAAACCGAGGCTCAAGTAATCAATGCAACACCAACTAAAATCTTATGGGATGGGAGGGTCATCAACGTGCCCTCCATGGAGCACCCAGTCTTATCCGCGGCCCAGAAAGCGGACCTCTGATAGCAACGGTTCTTTACCGAGATGGCACGGCCTACGGTTTTCCATTGGACTCAGCAAACATCCCTTTGCTTTTGTTCAGGAATCTTCAGTATGGACGCGTCAGGGATCGACGTGTACAACCGGGTCGGAAGGTGTGTCTGGTCCCTTGCAATGGAGGCCCCTCGTAAACGAGCTTTCCAAACGATCGGGGCGTGTTGTGCGCGTGAAGCGGTCAAACTCACACATACATTGGCCGATTGTCGCTAAGAGTGACCCAGCCGCGCACGATGCGATACACAAACCAGAATCCCACCAGCATGATCGGTAGCCATACGAAGAGGATGCCGATCCCAAGGGTTGCGACAATGAAGACCCCGCAAAGGAAGATCCAGAGCAGTCCAAACCAGAAGGTTCGGATCTGCCAACGAAAGTGCGATTCAAGCCAAGTACCGCGAACATCTTTCCGCTTGATGTAGTTCAGAACGACCGCCATGATCGAGGGCCAACCAGTGAGGAAAGAGCCGACCACCGTGGCAGTGCCCATGATGCCGGTCAGCAGGCTGAAGGCGTGTAGGGCGTACACGACTTTTGTCCATGTGACAAGTGAATTCACGAGTTCGCTTCGTTCTTATTGTCGTGGGTCAGGGAACTAACAGGGAACCTGGCCCTCCCAGTTTGTGGAGCTGGATCCGGATCAGACGCCATGGAACCACTCGATGTTCTTCCGGAACCGGACGCAGTTGGCCACACAGAGCGGTCTACTGTACTGGCGAGTGCCATGAGACCATGGCCTCGTAATCACATATGGACGCTCCTTTCTTGCCATCCATCGCTGAACGGGATCCTGTCCAAGCCCAGGCCTCATCCACCAACGTTGTGCCCAACGAAGTCTTCTTTAAGCTGGACGAGCCGACGAGGTGGAATGCTGGCATAGATTCCGCCACTCTCAAAAAACTAGCTTGGCCACGCACTGCAAGGAAAACCGACCGACACGGTTCACTCTGGTCAAACCAGTATCGGCAGACTTAGCTTCAAGCGTGGCCCCGGTTACGAGCATCCACTTGTGGCGCCGCAACTAACGCATTTCAGGCACGTCCCGTTGCGCACCATCGTAAACTGCTTGCACTCGGGACAAGGGTCTCCCTCATATCCCTTTATCTTGGCACTCTGTACCTCTGTCAAGGTAAGCGTCTCACGCTTAAATTCTACTTGTCGGGCCACATTGTGCCCATTGTCATCAGTTCTCACTGTTCCACCGTTTCGGCGGATCGGCAGATGCTTAGTGAGGAGCGCTGATGTGGGCAACGATTTAAGATCCACTTCGTCTTCCACACATTCTGGATCCATTTCGTCTTTTTTAATGGAATCCATCCGCAAATCTTCTTCCTTAACCTGCGCCAGATCGTACCGATCCAGGTATGTAATGGCCAATTCACGGAAGATGTAATCGATGATCGAGGTAGACATCTTGATCCGGTCATTGAGTTTGACCGGCCCATTGGGCTCGAACCTGGTAAAGACAAATGCGTCCACGAATTCCTCGAGCGGCACACCATGCTGCAATCCTAGAGAGATGGCAATGGCGAAACAGTTCATCAAGCTTCGGAACGCCGCCCCTTCCTTGTGCATGTCAAGAAAAATTTCGCCCAACGTTCCATCCTCATACTCCCCGGTCCGAAGATAGAGTTTGTGTCCTCCAATGATTGCCTTTTGCGTATAGCCATTCCTTCGGCTCGGCAACGGCCGTCGCTTGGCTAGGTATCGCACCACCACCCGTTCAGCTGCTCGCTCGGCAACCGATTCGACCGATCCTTCGGCTTCAGCCGCCTTGCCAATCTCTGAGGAGGTACTTAACGGCTGGCTCAACTTTGACCCATCCCGATAGATCGCCACCGCCTTGAGCATACTTTCCCATGCCAACCGATAGGCCTGTTTAACGTCTTCCACGGTGGCATCATGCGGCATGTTGATCGTCTTGCTAATTGCGCCACTGATGAACGGCTGTGCCGCCGCCATCATGCGGATATGAGCTTCCACAGCAATGGAGCGACGCCCGATCCGACCGCAACGATTGGCACAGTCGAAAACCGGAAGGTGTTCAGGCTTGAGATGCGGCGCTCCTTCGACCGTCATGGTGCCGCAACAATAATCGTTTGCCGCAGCAATCTCTTCCTGGGTGAAACCAAGCGCCTGGAGCATGTTGAAGGAAGGGCTGTTGAGCTGGCTTTCACTAAACCCCAACTTCTCTTTGCAAAAAGACTCGCCAAGAATAAATTTGTTGAAGACAAACTGAATATCAAACGTCTGGGCCAGATTACTTTCAATGCGAGCCAGAGCCTCATCATCAAATCCTTTAGCTCGCAGCGAGTCATGATTAATAAAGGGCGCCTGCTTCAGGGTCTGTGCCCCGACACAGTAACGGACAATATCTTGGATGTGTTGTTCCGTGTAGCCCAGGGTTGCTAGCGCCACCGGCAGGCTTTGATTGATGATTTTGAAATATCCGCCCCCGGCCAACTTTTTAAACTTCACCAAGGCAAAGTCCGGCTCGATACCAGTCGTATCGCAATCCATGACCAAGCCAATTGTACCGGTTGGAGCAATGACTGTTACCTGGGCATTGCGATAGCCGTAGGCCATTCCCAGCTCAAGCGCTCGATCCCACGCCCGGCGAGCAGCAAGCAAGAGGTCTGGAGGACAGTGTTCGGCTTGAATCCCCATGGGCTTAATGGTTAAGCCTTCATACTCGCTTCGCGGAACATTGTAGGCTGCCCGGCGGTGATTGCGGATCACCCGCAGCATATGCTCGCGGTTTCGCTCATAGCCCGGGAACGGCCCCAATTCTGCTGCCATCTCCGCAGACGTGCTGTACGCTTCGCCCGTCATGATGGCCGTAATGGCCGCACAAATTGCACGACCCTTGGGGGAGTCATATGGAATCCCCTGGCGCATCAACACGGTCCCCAAATTGGCGTACCCTAGACCGAGCGTTCGAAACCGATAACTCTTCTCGGCAATCGACCGACTGGGAAACGACGCCATCAACACGCTGATTTCCAACACAATGGTCCACAGCCGCACAGCATGTCGGAAATTTTCCAATTCGAACCGTCCATCGGGGCTGTAGAACGCTGCAAGATTGAGCGAGGCTAGGTTACAGGCTGTGTCGTCCAAGAACATGTATTCCGAGCAGGGGTTCGACGCATTGATGCGTCCGTCTTCTGGACAGGTATGCCATTCGTTGATCGTGGTGTCATATTGCGTTCCTGGATCTGCACACACCCAGGCTGCCCAGGCGATGCGGTCCCACAAATCACGTGCCTTGAGAGTCTTGCAAATTTTGCCGTCAGTCCGGCGCCGCAAATGCCAATCCCCATCGGCGTCCAAAGCGGCGAAAAACTCGTTGGGAATTCTGACACTGTTGTTCGAGTTCTGCCCTGAGACAGTTTGATAAGCCTTGCCATCCCAATTGGTGTCATATTCGTGAAAAACGAAGTGGGTGTATCCCTGCTTCGCATAGGCAAACATTCGCTGGATATAGGCCTCTGGCACCATGTCCCGTCGAGCCTGAGCCAAAGCCTCTCGCAATACCTGGTTGGTCTTGGGATCCAGGTCGAGCTTAACCCCTCCCTTGCCATCGGCGACATGACAGGCCTTGAGCACGCTGTTGAGCCGCTGTGCGCAAATTCTTGAGCCGGTTACCATCGCCGCCACTTTCTGCTCCTCGATCACCTTCCAGTCAATGAATTCCTCAACATCCGGGTGATCTAGGTCCAAACACACCATTTTGGCAGCTCGCCTGGTCGTTCCCCCTGATTTGATCGCTCCTGCCGCCCGGTCTCCGATCTTCAAAAAAGACATCAAACCGGACGATTTACCCCCACCGGACAATTCCTCTCCCTCACCACGCAGTTTGGAGAAGTTGGTGCCAGTGCCTGAACCATACTTAAACAGCCTTGCCTCACGAACCCACAGATCCATGATGCCATTTTCATTCACCAGATCATCCTCAATCGACTGGATGAAACAGGCGTGCGGTTGGGGATGCTCAAAAGCATTGGTCGCCTTGACTACCTCGCGAGTAACGGGGTCAACGTAATAGTGTCCTTGAGCGGGCCCGGATAAGCCATAGGCATAATGGAGGCCCGTATTGAACCACTGAGGTGAGTTAGGAGCCACCATCTGCCGGGCTAGCATGTAGCACAGTTCATCGTGAAACGCCTCGGCATCTTCAGAAGTTGTAAAATAGCCATGAGACTTGCCCCAATAGGTCCAACAGCCAGCCATTCGTTCAAAAACCTGCCGGGCATCACGCTCGCCCCCCAACACCGGTTTCCCATCCGGGCCCTTCAACACCTGCCCCTGTTCATCGCGCTGAGGGACCCCAGCTTTTCTGAAGTACTTCTGTGCCAGAATATCGACCGCCAACTGTGACCACTGCTCCGGCACATCAATGTTGTCGAGCTGAAAGACAATAGAACCATCCGGATTGCGAATCTCGGACGATCGTTTGACAAAGGTGATCCCTTCATAGGGACTTCGACCTCGCTGGGTGAATCGTCGTTCAATTCTCACAGCATTCCTCCTTGGGACTTAGGGAGACGAAATTATCAAAACCGCCTTCTCTGATTGTCATGCCGAGTCTGTATTTCCCAGAACAAAAACGAGCTCATGCTTATTATGGGACCTCCACTGGAGGAGCAACTACATATAGCTATTATTATTTTTTGTCAACACTAAATATAGTAGTGTTTCTGTGGAATGTGGGGAGAACCTGTGAATAGACGTCCCTCTCACAGCAGAGCCACTTAGGCGTCCCCAACAGACCACCACAAGGCGACGACACGAATCAAGCATTTCAGTGAGTCGAGAGGGAAGATTCGAGGAAGGCGGAAGAGGATCACTGGTTGGCTGGGAACAACATGCACCTTCTTTTTAAGAGAGCACGATTTCAGTTTGTCCGGGCACTCGATTACTCTTCTTTAATCTTTTCGAGAGCTTCTTTTACGTCGGTGAGGGGAATGAATCGGCCGCCGATCCCAAGCACAACAACCTTGCTCCCTCCCACCAGCGTTTCATACCGACTGAAGAACCCCCAATTGTGTCTCGTCGTCGCCGGTCGAACGAAACGTGCAACCAGTTGCCCGCTGGAAGGGCGAACAATCTCTAGGAGAAACCGCCGACTCGGCACAGCAACGCGATCCCCTGCTTGATGGAGTACCCGTTGCAACTCCGCCTCGACGAATTGAACATATTCATCCGTTGAAGGATTCGACCAGGCTAACCATACCGCTCCTGTCAGCACGAGCACAAGGGTAACCCATCGCCCAAGCCTCAAAGACTCATCCTGCTCGTCGCCCAATCCCCTGTGTATCTTCGTCAGACTGTCCCCTCTCTGTCTGCGCGTTCCTGTCACGAACGTATCTCTCCGAGTGCATCCAACGCACCATCCCCTGAGGGGAGAATCACACCGCTTGAGACCAATTTATTTTCTCAACATTTTTCTCTATCCCGAGGTGCTTCTTCAGAAACCATACAACCACTAGACCAGGCAACGCCACCACAAAAGTCATGATGAAGAACTCCACCCATCCAATTGTTTCTACGAGAACGGCGGACGGCCGACCAGCAAAGACCCGACCCAACGCTTCGCAAGATGACAACAAGGCAAACTGGGTCGCTGTATAGCGAGGGTCGCACAACGACATAATTAGCGCCACGAACGCTGCGGTTCCCATTCCCCCTGTCACATTTTCCACCACAACTGCTACTGTCAGCAGAATCGTGTTTTTTCCCATCAAAGCCACCAAGGCAAACCCCAAGTTTGAGAGGGCTTGCAGCAATCCAAAGACCAACAGAGCTGTCATCAATCTCATCCTCGTCATCATTGTTCCCCCGAGTACAGCACCAACCAGGGTAGCGACGACCCCGACCCCCTTGACCATCCCCACATCCGATGACGAGAAGCCGACCCCCCCGATGAAAAAGGCTGTCTGGAGGGACGCGGCTACCGCGTCGCCAAGCTTATACAACACCACGACAGCCAACAATCCCAACGCACGGGGACGAGAAAAAAATTCCTTGACCGGCGCGCCAATCGCCTCGGCAAAACTCCGCGGAGGCTTGGCCACATAAGCAGGTTCAGGGCTCACAACGATCGTCGCAAGCCCTGCAGCCATGACAGCAGCCATGACCAAATATGTCGCCCGCCAGCCAATAGCATCGGCCAGCATCAACGCGCCGGCGCCGGCGACCAACAAGGCCATGCGATACCCATTAACCCAGACTGCTGCACCCAGTCCTCGCTCATGGGGCTGTAACGTCTCGGTCCGATAGGCATCGAACACGATATCTAACGAGGCCGAGAAAAACGCAACCAGCAACGCCAAAACAGCCAGCATCTCCGGGTGATCACCAGGCCCGGCCATCGCCATGAGCATTAGTCCGATCGCCACAGACGATTGCGTGAGCATCATCCAGCCCCGACGTCGCCCCAGCCAGGGAGGCACAAGGTGATCCATCGCTGGAGCCCATAGAAATTTAAGGGTATAGGGGAGACCAACCAGCGTAAACGCCCCGATGGTTTTCAGATCGACCCCCTCGACGGTCAGCCAGGCTTGTAAGGTGCCGGCTGTGAGAGCAAGCGGCAGGCCAGAGGCAAACCCCAATGGCAACATCACGGCGAGACGCCGATTGATGAACCGAGACTGGAAGGCAGAGTCGGTCACGAAGCAGCACTCACGTCAAACGAACTCTCATAGAGAGGGAGCATATCATCGCCGACGCGGTTCTTCAGCAGAATCTCGAAATGGCAAGGGGAAATACGTTCGGAAATGGCTACGGATCAGCAGGACTGCCCGTTGAATGAACAGGGCTTGTAGCGAGAGATGTCAAAATCCGTGTTCTCTTGATAGACTTGTTCATTACCGTTAACCCCGTCCTGCTCGGGATCGTTCCACATCGTGTGGTTCCACCAATAAAAGATAGGTTGAGCCTCCGTCTGGTAGACAGGATTTCCATAGGCGCTGCGGGCAAATTCCCGCACGACCCTCGCCGTCACGTAATCGACCCGACCATTACCAGCCAAAGAATAGAGCGCAATAAAGAGTCTGGCCTCATGATCGTAGAGCTCATCCAACCGGGTAGCGACATCCGGCTCCACAGGAAGTTGGTCACTCGCGATAGCTGAGGACAGGCAACCGTTTACCACCCCCATCACGAATCCCCACAAGGCCAAGATTGTCATCAACCGAGACACCATGACGTTGCGCTCCGGGAACCTGTGCTCCCGCCCTTGAGACCGGAACCGGCTGCTGAGAGATTGTCAAACGGCAAGGCATCCTACCATGAGCGTCCCTTCAGTTCAAAACCTGTACGCTTAAAAAAACTCTCCGGATCCAAGCTTGCTCACCGAGAAGCGCTCTCCCTATAATGTTATCCCTATGACAACAACCAAGCGCCGGGCGTCGCTTTATACTGTAGGATGCCGGTTAAACCATGCAGAGTCCGCGGTGTTAGGGGAAGGTCTTCGTCGAAAAGGATTCGAGCTGGTCGAGTTTGGCCAGCCCACCGATCTGTTTGTGCTCAACACCTGTGCCGTAACGGAAGATGCCGAACGCACATCACGATATCTGATCCGTAAAACTCTCAAACATTCCCCCCATGCATTCATTGCCGTAACTGGATGCTACGCTCAAACAGGATTAGTACGGCTTACCCGTGAGGCTGGTATCGATTTGATCGTGGGAAATCAATTCAAGTGGGATCTGCCTGCTTACGTCCCACCAGCCCATGAGTTGCAAAAACGTTCGTCCCCCCACGTCATACATACCAAGACGATTCGGCGCGACGATTTTGCTTTGCCCTATTTCGGCGAACCGGATGGGACCAGAGCTTCGGTCAAAATCCAAGATGGTTGTAATGCCATGTGCAGCTTTTGCATCATCCCCTTCGCACGCGGGCATGAACGGAGCCGACAATTAGAAGATATCGAAGCGGAGGTCGCCAACCTAGCCGATCGAGGCTATCAAGAAATTGTGTTGAGTGGAGTCAATATTGGACAATACTGCCATAAGGATCGCGATCTTTGCTCCCTACTCCGTCGCCTTGAACGCATTGACGGTATTGTCCGCATCCGTCTTTCCTCTATCGAGCCAACTACGGTTGGAGACGACCTGTTGGACCTCTTGGCTGATTCCTCGAAACTGTGTCCTTCGCTTCATATTCCCTTGCAAAGCGGGGATGACGAGATTCTCCGGACTATGAACCGCGGCTACACCGTCAAAGCCTATGTGAAGTTAATCGAACGGGCCATGATCAAGATTCCTCATCTGGGATTAGGGACTGATCTGATGGTGGGATTTCCCGGCGAAACCGAGACAGCTTTTCGCAACACAGTTGCGATCGCGACGGATCTGCCATTTGCATACTTTCACATCTTTCCCTATTCACCAAGACCGGGAACCACAGCGGCCCGCCTGAAACAGACAGTCCCCTCCTCCGTCATCAACCGACGGATCAAGCTCCTGCACGAGATTGGACGGACGAAGCAACTGGTCTTTCATCATCAGCAGATTGGAACCACCGTGCCCGTCCTTTTTGAAACCAGTGTTGAGGATGGGCTCCGCTATGGAAGAGCGCCTAACTTCACCCGGGTTGCCGTCGCTTCCGCCGACAACCTCTGTAATCAAATCAAGCCGGTTGCCATTAGTGCGGCAACCGAACGTTACGCCATTGGCCAACTTGCTGTGCAACAACCGACTCTCAAACTCATGAGATTGCCATGAAATCGACACCGTCTGCCCCCTTGGTCCATATTGAGACCTTCGGTTGCCAGATGAACGAATCGGACAGCGAGATAGTCCGAGCGCTGCTAAAACGTGAGGGGTTTTTGTTCACCCAGGATCGAGAGCGGGCCGACGTGCTGCTCCTCAACACCTGCGCTATCCGGGAGAATGCTCACAACAAAGTCTACGCCCAGCTCGCAGAACTCAGCGAACTCAAGAAACACCGTCCTCTGGTGATTGGCGTCTTGGGCTGCATGGCACAAAATCTCAAGGGTGAATTGGCCGAGCAAGCGCCGCTGGTCGATGTCTTGGTTGGGCCTGACAGTTATCGGCGGCTCCCCGCCCTCCTTTCACAGGCTCTGGCCGCACAGGAAGACGGATTCGCGCAGCGAGGTTTTGCGCTTGATCTTTCGGAGTATGAAACCTATGAAGGGATCGTTCCCGACCGTGAAGGAGGAGTCAACGCTTGGATCACGGTCATGCGGGGATGCGATAATTTTTGCTCTTTCTGCGTGGTACCCTACACAAGAGGACGAGAACGGTCACGGGATCCTCAATCAGTCCTAACCGAGGCCCGTGAGGCAGCGGCACGTGGCTTTACCCAGATCACGCTATTAGGGCAAAACGTCAATTCGTACCGCTATGGCGAATGGGACTTTGCGCGCTTGATCAGTGCTGTGGCGGAGATACCTGGTATCCTGCGCGTTCGGTTCACCTCCCCTCATCCCAAGGACTTCCCCCCAGCCTTACTCCAAACCATCGCTGCCCATCCAAAGATCTGCAAACACATTCACCTTCCGCTTCAATCGGGCAGTGACCGAATCTTGGAATTGATGGGACGAACCTATTCAGCCGATGAGTACCTGGCGCTCGTGGAACGGATCCGGCACACCATCCCTGGCGTCACCTTGACTACCGACATCATTTGCGGTTTCTGTTCTGAAACGGAAGAAGATTTCCTTGCAACACAACGGATGATCGAGCTGGTTCAGTTCGACGCAGCCTATATCTTCAAATACTCGGAACGCAAACACACCATTGCTGCCAGAAAATACAAAGACGATGTGCCGGAGCGGGTCAAAGGCGCCCGCGTCGCCACTTTGGTAGACATCCAGCGGCAAATCAGCCTGGCACGTAACCGTCGATACCTCGGAACAGAGGTTGAAGTGTTAGTGGAACGGGACGCGACCAAATCTCCGACTCAAGGAATGGGGAGGACAGACGGTAATCTTACCGTCGTCTGGGAAAAGGGGACGGCGCCCTTTCAGCCAGGCATCTTGTTGAAGAAACACATCGTTGACGTCTCATCCACAACTCTCTACGGCAAGTAACCTTCTGGACACTCATCACGGCAATACCCCGCACGCCACCTCTACCATACTGCTGTTCATTTCTGTACATCATCATCACAAATGAACAAGCATGTGTGCCCCGTCCTGAATTGAGTCCGGTTCTGAGACAGCAGAGATTACCTCAATTGTCTTGAATCGATCTCGTTCTCCAACGTCCGTCAGAATCTTGACATTGCTCCATCGCTGCTGGGGCAAACAGATTGACACCAAAACCAATCGATCTGGCTATTGATCAAGCCAACACCTCGCGCCGCCAATCTTCCTGGACTACATCATCCTACCAAATCCACGTAACCCCTTCTGTTCTACCTCCCACCCATCTGTTCCAATCCCCTTTCTCACCTCCTAAGTATGGAAGGCATAGAATTTGCTTTCCCTCGGCGATGAATCTGTTTTCTCGCAAGACTCAAGAAACAGCCGCTCATTGCCGTTACAGAGGTGCTATGAAAAGAGAGCATGACGCCCTTCCTTCTGATCAGGAACCTGTTCGGATATCCATCGAATCAATCATTGCACTGGGGGTGGCTGGCTGGCTGGCAATGGCCATGATTCTCATGGCACTCGGCATTTGGTAATTGATACCGGTGGAGAACGTGGCCTCTGTTCTCGAAGGATGACAGGCGATCGTGTCTCACAGAAGAATAAGGTTCCTCATTTTGTCATGACAAGGACACCTTTCATGAAAGACCTGCTCCTGCACCGACTTCTGTGGTCTATCATCTTGACAGCGACCGGATGCTCAACGATCACCCTTAGCCCAGGAGCGTCACTGATTCATAAAAGCCCAAAAGGAACAGTACAGCTCCTGCCGATCGTCGACCAGTCGTTTGTGGCCGACCATCCTACACTGATCAACCACGAGACCGTTCGAACCGTTCTTCAAGGACTGACAGCCGAACCCCTGGTGCATTCCTCGACCATGCCCACAGACGGCGACACGCCGATGAGAGTCTTCAGCGATGCGGACGCCGAATTCCTTGCTCCCCTGCTAGCCGACGGTTTATCGCGAGCGAAACCAACTCAAACAGTTGGTTTCACGGTGTCCCCATCGGCAGGGTCAGGCGCTGAACCCGCTGCGGGCATTATTTATCGACATCACAATGCACTCCATGTGCTTCTTTCACCAACCAGCGGAAGAAAGGTATCAGGATTTCGCCCCCGAGCCGCAGCCCACATTGAACGAGCCCCGGCCTATTCACAAGATTGGACACCCGGAACACAAGTGGCTGTGATTAACCTTGAACGTCTTCACACCCCGTAATGGTCGAGTGCCCCTTCAGCCCTGGAAACCCAGTTTGACTCCGTTCGACAACTCCTTCCAAAGAAACAAGCGGACCAGGAGCCATCACGCGATACACCAGCTAAGAAACGGCCTCCTCATTGGCGAGCGTTACTGACCGATGAGCGCACTGACGAGCATCACGTCAACTGATTTCTATCAACGTTGGTTTCAGTAAGACAACTTCTCGGGACAATGGTTGCTTAAAGTTCATGCGACAATAACAAGCATAGGTCACATACGTATCCTGCAAACAATAGTGCGCCAGCTCCACACCGCGACCTTGTTCCCACATCGCAGCCACCTGTTCTCCACTGCCGGATTTGGTCTCAACCCCCAGAGCACGGGCGAGGACGTCCAACTTGATCCACGCTCGGGCATCCCAATTGCTCCAAATCGCCATCGTGTCGTAGACTGGTTCCGTCCTAAACTTAGCTAAGTTGATCTCCACCGTCGGTTTTACCTGATGAATGATCGATCGTTTCTTAAGGAATGGTAGATCGAACCCCAGCCCATTATGGGTGATAAAGAGCGTCGGTCGAAGGTGGTCCAACCGTGCCCAAAACCGACGCAGTAACTCCCGCTCATTGGATCCATACCAGGCCAGAGCACCCCTGATCTCCATCTGATCAGTAAACTCGAGCAACGCAATGCACACAATACGGCTGAAGGTGCCGTCGAACGCCGACCGAGCATACAACTCTTCTTCCATTCTTCTTCGCTCATCCATCGCACTGGCCATAAAAAGATCCACCTGCGGCTCCCATCTGATATCCGTTTCCTGTTGCGGCAATTTCCCCATGATACGAGCCCATTCTTCGCGAGGGGCTTGCACAGTCTCAATATCGAGCACAACTTTCATCGCACAGTCCTTCTTCTTCGCGTTGTAAGGATTCGATAATGGCATGGTCAGCCGGAGGGAATTGAAAATTGGACAGCTCCTCCGGACGTACCCATTGAATTTCCTCACATTCGATCGCCGCCGGCTCTCCTTCTTTGATGGAACAGCGGAAAAAATGCAACTCCACCTCTCGTTCCTGGTCGCAATGTCGGACGACTCGATAGGGAACAGGAACATCGATTCGAATTCCCAATTCCTCATATAATTCCCGGTGTAAACATTCCACCAACGATTCACCTGGCTCCCGTTTTCCCCCTGGAAATTCCCACAAACCGGCAAAGTGGGTGCCCGCCCTCCTGCGGGCGATCAAATAACGGCCGTCTCGGTGGATCAGCCCCACCACTACTTCCCACATCTTCCTAATGCCGTTATGGAGATAGAGTCCCCGCAGGATGGGACGTAAAGGGATAGGTTTTGCAAAACGACTTCATGGGACACAGCAGACAATAGGGATCGCGAGCTGTGCAGACCATGGCGCCAAAATCCATGATGGCCTGGTTGAAATCATAGCCCTTGCCACGAGGGATTAAGGCCTTGGACAATTGCCACAGTTTCGACTTGTGCTCCTTAGAGGTTCCCTCCGCAATGAACACCCGATGGAGCACGCGGCTCACGTTGGTGTCCAAGATCGGGGCGTCCTCGTTAAACGCAAACGAACGAATTGCTCCGGCGGTGTACCGGCCGATGCCTTTAAAGGAAAGCAAGGCTTCCTCGCTCGAGGGCAATTGTCCTCCATATTTTTCAACTGTTTCGCGCGCGATACTATGGAGTCGCTCCGGTCGAATATTGTAGCCAAGTGGATACCAGGTTTTTTTGACGTCAGCCACCGGAGCAGCAGCTAGATCTTCCAAACGAGGATAGCGTTCCAAAAATTCATGGTACTTCGGAATAACTCGATCCACTTGAGTTTGTTGCAACATCACTTCAGATACGAGGATATGATAGGGATCTGATGTCTTGCGCCATGGTAACTCCCGACCATGTTCCTGATACCATTTTAGGAGACGATGTTGAAAGCGACGTTTGATTGAGGGATCCAATTTGAACAATTCCCCGTACCCTCGCTTCACCAAACGGTTTTGCCGCTTGTCCCGCCGTGCCATCATTCATCTCCCTGGCCGATCTCCTAGATATCCCCCGTCCACTGAGCAGACGGCATTGTAGAAGTCAGGTTCTTCAAAAGCAAACGCTAGCTTGGCTGAGTTTCTTTTTGCATGGTATGATGGAGACGTTCATCACAACCAACAAACCTGCTTTCCATGATATCAAGCACACGACCAACCCTCTTGTTCATGGCAATAAGCAGCATGGGGCTGTTTCTTGTGATGTCCCAACAAGCCACCATGGCCGAACCACTATCAATTCCTTGGGAATGTTCTTCTTACCGAGGTGAGACCCAGGCCCGCTGTATCACAATCTTGAATGAACTCCAGCACAACACACTCGCACAGCTTCAAAGCCAATTACGCGCTCAACAAACCACCGTAAACCAGCTCAATACGCAAATAGCACAACAAGCAATCAGAAGGGAACCGTTTCACCAAGAGACCAACCGTTTCACAATCCACCTGACCCCCCTTCTCTCCCCACTTTTCCTTTATCCCTCATTTCCAGTCGTGACCCTTCATTCTCGTCCTGGTTTGTGGTTCTCGTTTGGTCACATCTGGACTATTGGTCCCTCTTATCCATATGCCAGTCTCTGGTGGAACCCGCGACCTTATCGTTTTTGGTACTGGCTTTATTGAATCAATTCCTGGGCGCCGACGCACGGCGTCTTTTTGCCATCCACATCAGACTATCAACCGAAATCACCTCTCCAACCATCTAGAATGGTCGTAAGTGAAGAGCGATGTTTTAAGTAGTTGTTAGTTGACGGACAAGATCACCCCCCTTCCCACCTCTGTGTCCCAGATCATTTCCTCCCGACAAGGGATGAACTCAGCGAGGGACGGTTTGGCCAGCGAAGAGGCATGGACAAAGGGAGGGTTCAGTTGACGCTACACCTATTGCCATGCGCGTCATCATCGTCCCCATTCAGAGGGACCATACAGTGCGCAGGCATAGCCCCACATCCCTCACGAAAAGGGAGTTGCCTGGTGGAGAGCATGCTGGGCCCCTTCACCAAACTACACGTGGCACCCTTTCTCCCGCCCTGCACATTGCCCCCATCACCATCCACACGCGGCAGGCCAAACACCACGGCTGCACAATCGTCCACCGGTCCACTAGCCCCCGACAGCATCGGATTTGAGTTCCTTACCGTGACGCTTGCCTTAGCGAGAACAAGGGAGGCGCGTTTCCTTACACGGCTGTCAGCATACAAGCAAGCCCTTCGAGAATGTTGACTGACTAACCACTCGGTACACATGACGAAGGCAGGCTGTCATCAAGGCTGGCAAGATGCAACGGAAATCGCCCGCTGGCCATATCCTCAACATAACGCCGCAGAGTCTCGCGCACAACCGGGAAAGCGATCTGATCCCAGGGGATCGAAGCCAACGGGAAAAGCCGTACCTCCAGACTTTCCGGCCCTGGCTCATAAGAAGGCGCCACCATACGCCCTCGAAAGACCAAATAGACCTGGCCAATATGGGGCAGACTCAGCACCGCATAGAGGGCGGTGATCTTTACCACGGCATGAGCCTCTTCCTGAGTCTCTCGAATAGCCGCTTCCTCGGTGCTTTCCCCTAGTTCCATGAATCCGGCCGGAAAGGTCCACAGTCCAACCCGCGGCTCAATGGCACGGCGGCACAGAAGAATTTGATTTTCCCATTCAGGAATGCATCCAGCGACGATTTTTGGATTGTGGTAATGAATGTGTTCGCACTGATTGCAGACATGCCGGATCAGATGATCTCCCGGAGGAATTTTTTTGACAACCGGAGCACCGCACTGACTACAGTACTTCATCATTGCTCAGACCTTACGCTCATCATCCCGGCTGTCGAGATCACGCGAATGATATCGTCCTCCTTCGCATGAAGCTTGGCCCACCATAGCATGGCCCTCGGTGAGGCATAGCATAATCCCGGTTGCTTTGCATCCATTGCCAAACTTTCTTTTAATGGGAGACCGGCTACCTAATTCGCTTGTCACCACCTGGTGCCTCTCCAGTAATCCCGTCTCTTGTGCAAGCGACTCTTGACTTTCTCAGCGAAGAACCTATCACTCGTAACAAGCAGTATAATAAAAAAAGAAGCCTAGAAAAGAGCAAGACACCAACAACATGCTCAACCCAAAGAGCCACTTACGCAAGAAGGACTAGTGTCGTGGAAACCAATGTCGTAATGACCTTGCCAGTTCTGCCGATTAAACGGACGGTCCTTTTTCCGGGCGTCATGATGCCATTGACCATTGGACGCGAGCGGTCAGTTGCAGCGATTCATGCCGCCCTCAAGACAGAGGACAAAACCATCATCGTGGTCGCTCAGCGCCATGCTCAGACCGAAGAACCCAGTCTGACCGATCTCTACACCATCGGCACAAAGGCCATCATCAAACAGATCGGCCAATCTTCAGAAGGCGCCTTCCACGTCGTGGTGCAAGGCTTACACCGTGTGGTCTTAATGAAAGAGGAACAAAAGACACCCTACCTTCAGGTTCGGGCTCGATTGCTCGAGCAGCCATCAGACGTCACGACAACCGAGGCACAAGCGCTTCATCGTGCCATCAAAGAACTGGTAGCTGAACTGTCGCGTTTGATCCAAGCACCTGGTATTGAGGAAGTAAGCGCCTTTTTAATTGACGAGATTGACCCCGTCACCTTGGCCTATCGCATAGCCCCACTGGTCAACTTGACAGTGGCGGAAGAGCAACGACTGCTGGAATCCTTATCGGCCATCGACCTGTTGCGCAGCCTCTATGCAGCGCTCTCAAAAGAAATCCAAATTCTCCAGCTCCGCGACAAAATTGCTAATGATGCCCAGCGAAAAATCTCCAAAAGTCAGCGGGAATACATCCTGCGTGAACAGCTCAAGGCGATCCAGCAGGAGCTTGGTGAAAGCGAGAACGAGGACAGTGACATGGCACGCCTGAAAAAACAGGTCGAAGAGGCTGACTTACCGGACCACGTGCACAAAGAAGTGGAGCGAGAGTTGAACCGACTAGCCAAAATCCCCCCCTCGTCTCCAGACCATCAGGTTTTGCGAACGTATGTCGAATTTGTCCTTGAACTCCCCTGGAAGAAGGCGTCGCAGGAACGTCTAGACCTGTCAACCGTCAGGAAGGTGCTCGAAGAAGACCACTATGGCCTCAAAGAAGTCAAAGATCGGATAGTGGAGCATCTGGCCGTCTTGAAACTCAGTCCGACGGCGAAAGCCCCCATCCTCTGTTTGGTCGGTCCTCCCGGTGTCGGGAAGACCAGCCTGGGCCAGTCAATCGCACGAGCCATGGGGCGCGCCTTCGAACGATTCAGCCTGGGTGGCGTGCACGATGAGGCGGAATTGCGCGGTCACCGCCGCACCTATGTGGGGGCCCTCCCTGGTCGCATCATCCAAGCCATCCGTCGTGCCGGTGTCAACAACCCCGTGCTGATGCTTGACGAGGTGGACAAGCTGGGCCGTGATTTTCGCGGCGATCCCGCCTCTGCTTTGTTAGAAATCCTCGACCCGGCGCAGAACCATACATTCCGTGATCATTACCTGGATTTGCCTTTTGATCTTTCAAGGGTCTTCTTCATTACCACAGCGAACACGCTTGACACCATTAGTCAGCCATTGCTGGACCGCATGGAGATCATCCACGTGCAAGGGTACAGTGAGCGAGAAAAGCTCGAGATCGCCCATCGGTATTTGTGGCCACGCCGCCTGAAGGAGGCCGGCATCGAGCCTCAGCAGGCAATTCTGCCAAATGATGTGCTGGCTGTAATCATCGCCCGCTACACGAGAGAGGCCGGCGTTCGCCAACTCGAGCAAATGCTGGGTCGGCTGACCCGAAAAATCGCTTTGCGCTTCGCCGAACTGCCCGAAGGGCATGAGCGAACACCTGTCACCGTGGATCTCGCCACATTGAGGGAGTGGTTAGGGAGCGAACGGTTCATGCCCGAAGAAGCACGCAAAACCCTACCCCCCGGTGTAGCAACGGGCTTGGCCTGGACCCCCACCGGTGGCGACGTGCTCTACGTCGAATCAACGCTCTTGCCTGGTAACCACGACCTGACTTTAACTGGTCAACTAGGCGACGTCATGCAGGAATCAGCACGAGCAGCACACAGCTATCTTTGGTCACATGCCGAGAGCATGGGCATGGACATTTCCCGCTTCAAACGTAACGGCGTCCACATCCATGTCCCGTCCGGCGCTATCCCCAAAGATGGACCATCCGCTGGTGTCACGATGGTCACGGCGTTGGCTTCCGCTTATGTGGGAAAGCCGGTGCGGAGCGACACAGCGATGACAGGTGAAATCAGCTTAAGCGGCCTGGTCCTGCCGGTCGGCGGTATCAAGGAAAAGGTGCTGGCGGCACACAGAGCTGGCCTTTCCCGCATCATTCTACCCAAAGCAAATGAAAAAGACCTCATGGACGTCCCGGAGGAAGTTCGCAACGCGCTGACTTTCATCCTGGTCGAGCAGATTGAAGAAGTTCTCTGTGCGGCATTCAACGGCGCATCACTGTCTTCCTTGCAAGAAGAACCCGGTGAGGCGGTAACCATGTCGCTCGCCGGTTGATTATGCGACGAGCGGGAAGGAGAAACCATCCGGCGGACGCTCATCCCCCCGACGCAAGCAAGCTACCCCTGCTCTCACCTTTCCCACCTATCGCCGGGTCCTTAACCGAAGAGCAACTTATCATGTGTTCCGTAATGTCCCGATAATAATCCTCAAGAACCGCAGCTCTCCTGCTTTCATACACGACCAACTGCCTTTGATCGAAACTGTTCGCACAATAGAGATAGACATACGCTCCGCTTGTACCTAACTCAACATGAAACGCTCGGCCATCCGGCTCCTGATAAGTGGCTTCTTTGACAATGATACGGGGGTTCAACCGTTCCCAAGCCTGTTGCGCCGATGGTTTGTGATTTTCGTATAGCGGGGCGTCAGCCGCCACTGGTCGGTACCTGAGATCGAGGGGATTAAGCGGCGGATTATCATCCGGTTCGGGCGACTCGTCCCATTCCAGCCATGAGTGCCCTTCTCGTTTGAGGTGATACAGCGGGCCATCGTCAATGGCATCTTCAAAGAGCTGATAGCGAATCGGCTGAGGCTTCTCAATCATGTGAAAGCCTCGGGCCGCCACAGCCCGTTGAAAGGGAACCCGTCTTGCCAGTTGTCGTGTCTTTTCGACGACAATCATCCTCCCCTCATGAGCCAGCGCCCTACTCAGCCAGTCGAGCGCGGCTCCTACTCCCGTGCGGCGTTCGAATGCCAACTGGCGAGCGGCATCCCGCCCCCTGGCAAAGGTTCGCCAACTTTCACTCGGTATACCGGAGTCCCACTCATGCTGAACCAGCACGTGGGAAGACAGGATCAGATCATAGGTCTCCCCCGGCGGGCTAGCCTTACTGTCGATAGCAAGCCAGCGAAAGCTGACATTGCCCAATCCCAACTCCTTGGCTTTCTGCGTGGCAACCTGGATAGAAACCGATGATCGGTCGATTCCCACAAAACGACGGTCTGGAAACAACCGGGCGTAAAAGGTCGTTAAAATGCCGGCCCCGCAGCCAACGTCAAGAATGGTCGAGGCCTCCCTAATACGCGAAGCGATAGCTTTGCCGACCGTTTGGTAATAGTCATACCGCTGACTATGTAAAATCGCGAAGAGGGGGGGTTGAACGGAGAGATCGTAAAAGGCCGTATCATCAAGAGGGTCTCCTCCCCGTCTCCGTTCAGCCAGCCTATCGAAGTGCGCAAGGTCCTCCGCCGACGCTTCACGCTGCTCCCAAGCAAGATACGCACGAGTGGATGTCAATCGCCGAAGGCCCCATTGGGTCAGATGGTCGTGCAAGATCCTGTCTATCTGCTTAACCTGTTCATTCGCCACTACTTTCCTCAACGAATGGCATGTGCCACGAGGTTGGACAGGATCACGCTCTCTTTAACATGATCGCATCAAAATACGTATCGGGAACTGGATGTGGGAGCCTCAATTGGCCTGTTCCAAAAACCACATACTTCTCACAGGTCAACTGCTCCAAGCCAATTGGCCCTTTGGCATGCAAGCGGCCGACACCAAATCCGGCATCAACGCCCAACCCCAAACTGTCCCCGGCATGCAGCCGCGAAGACGCGTTCACCAACACGGCTGCTGCATCGACTTCACGCGTGAATCGCATTGCCGACTCGTACCGATCCGTCACGATGACCGCCGTGAGACAAGGACCGTGGTCAGCAATATGAGCGATCGCCTCGTCCAATCCTTGGACCATCTTGACCGCCAGGATCGGCCCCTGAAATTGGGTCTGCCAATCCACATCGGTCGCCGGAACGATCGCTGTATGACCAGTCATCGCCATCTGTCCCATGAGAGCAATGGTCTTGGGACAACCGCGCACTTCAATTTTAAATTGTTGCAACAGTCGGTTGATCAGTGGCGGCAGCAATTGTCGACCAACGATCTGCTCAACTAACAACGTATCGAGCGCATTCGCAGCGGCTGGTTGTTGAACCTTGGAATTAATGACGACATTCTGAGCCATCGGAATATCGACGTCACTATCGACATAGAGGTGCGTCAATCCTCCATCATGGCCCAGTACCGGTACCTTGGCCTGTTCGGCCACCACCTTGCGAAGACCGCTCCCTCCGCGCACGAGGAGCGCATCCACGTTCTTGCTAGCTCGCATCAACTCAAGAGCGATTTCCTTTTCCGGCCGATCAATGAGAATCCACGAACCGGCAGGCAGAGGGCTTCGTTCCGCCGCCCGGCGCAAAGCCGTCTCGAGCGCTTGATGGGTCGCCTTCCATTCGGGAGCCCCCCTGAACACACAGAGGTTGCCGGTCTTGAGACAGAGGGCGATCATCTCCACCGTCACCAACGGATTCATCTCCGAGATGACGCCAATCACCCCAATCGGAACACGAACCCGCTCGACTTGCAGTCCATCCGGTCGCTCCCACCTGCCCGTGACAGCTCCCACCGGATCAGGCAATTCGGCCAGAGTACGTAGGCGATCGGCCATCTCCTTAATGGAGTCGGCCGTCATCTTCACACGTCCAACCAATTCCCTCCCTCGATCCTTGCCACTCTCACGCTCCTGCAACCGCGTCAGAGTCGCTACATCCTCGGCGTTGGCGGCAAGGATGGCCTGCTCATCGGCCTGCAGCTCATCGGCCATCGCTCGCAGTGCCGCATCCTTGGTTGGTCCCGATACCAGCGCCAGTCCCCGTGCCAAGCTTCGGCTCTGCTTGAGAATTTTCTCAACATAGAGCTTGACCGGAATGTCCGGCATCACAACTCCTCCACCTTTCTGGGAATCACACCCCGGCATCTCACCAGCGGGTGAGACTATACCATGCAATTTTGAGGCCGGTAAAGCCAAGGACCTTTCACTGTTTCGGAATGTCTGGAAACAACGTCTCCTCTGCCCTCGTTGCAAAGAGTCCATCATCCGTCGCACGTTTCCTCCCAGCATCCAGTGAACATGCCATTTACTCCATCCGATTGGCGAGCCCCGACACAGTGACGTTGAATAGAGCAGGGCTCCATTTCGAATTCCACACGCTCGATACGAGGAGATCGACCAATCTCTGAACCGGTCTGGCATGATCCCACTGACGGACAACCTGCACGACGGGGATAGTGAGCCGGCTTCACTGCAACAGGACGAGGGATGGCATAGTCCGAGCCTTTGTCGCCTCGCCGACGTCCCATTGCCAACAAGAAAGAGGTCTTATGGATTCGGATGTGATCAAACCACTCGGTCCGCTGGCACCGCTAGCCGGTGTGTGGGAGGGAGATAAAGGTGCGGACGTGGCTTGGGGGGACCATCGCGGAACGGAACGAAACGTCTTTCGCAAACGGATCACCTTCGAACCGATCGGACCGGTCCGCAATCATGAGCAGGTGTTGTAGGGCTTGCGCTACGCCACGATGGCGTGGCGGATCGGAGAAACCGATCCCTTTCATGAAGAAGTCGGCTACTGGCTCAGAGATCTAGAGGAGCAACAGGCGTTGCGTTGCTTCATCGTGTCGCGCGGAGTGGCAGTGAACGGCGGCGCAGCCGAGCCGACGGCCACGACCTTTACCCTGCTGGCCGAAGCGGGATCGGACACCTATTCAAGACCGTGCGGTACGAGTTGACGGTAACGGTCTTGGACCAGCGCCGGTTTCACCATAAAGAAGACTCGCAGCTTCTTATGCCCGCCGTCCGGATTTGTTTCACCATACGAATGAGCACACCCTCACACGGGTGAAAAATGACACGTAGCCACCTTGCACGCTGGCATTATCCTCTGCCGGTTACACGAGACAGACCAATGCCAGGACAGCGGCAGGGAACAACGGTCGCGACGCGCGGATGTTATGGCAATCGACCCACAGAGTGAGAAAGAGTGATCGACGTTTATTACTTCTTCTGCTCCTTCTTCTGGGCGAGCACCCACGCCAGCCACACCCACACCACCATCATCGGCACCAAGGCCCAGGCAATCTGGGTAGTCGTGACCCCCAACGATTTCAACCCGGTGACCAACCAGGCAGTAGAGGCATCGCCGCCACGAGCAATGGCCGTATCGATAAAATTTTTGGCCTTGTACTTTTCTTCGCGGCTGAGCACGGTAAACAACACTTCTCGCGACGGTTTGGAGAGAGCATATTCGCTGACCCTTCGTAGAACCGAAAAGACGACATAGACGGCCAGCGTCGGCCAAAGGGCGATTCCCAGAAATCCCGCGACGCTGATCGCCGGCAGACACATGAGGCCCACAACCAGGCCGAATCGCATGATCAGGCGGTTAGTGAGAAACAGTTGGCTCGTCCACGTCAACAGATTGGTCGTGAAATCGATCGCGGAAAAGAATCTGGTCCTGGCTTCCGGCTGATCCAGATAGTCCGCCACGAGCCTAGTCTGCTCGAAGTAGAGAACCGTGGCCGTCATGGTCAGCAGCCCGATGTAGCCGCAAATGCCAAGAAGATAGGGCGAGGACAGGGTAAGGCGCACGCCCGCCAACACTCCTCCCCTGAGCGGCTCACCTGGATGAGGCAGATGGCGGGCCGTGCGTGCGGCCCCCCACCGTTCAAGCCGGGTGATACAAACCAGACACAACCCCAGAAAGCCGGCCGAGACCAACATCAGGACCGGAACCGAAACAAGAAAGGTCAAGCCCGTCGTGAGCAGGGGACCAAGCAACGCGCCGCTGCTCCCACCTGCAGAGATAACGCCGAATAGCCTGGCACCTTGCTCCGGCGTAAACAGGTCATCCATGAAGCTCCAAAACACCGACACAACAAACAGGTTAAAAACCGACAGCCAGACAAAAAACCCACGAGCCACCCATTCCGCCTGCCATCGGCTCGCCATGGCAACATAAAACATCCCCAAGTTGGCGATAAAAAACACATAGACGGTCACCAGCAGCCGATAGCGGGAACAGCGGGCGGACAGCCACCCAAACAGTGGTGTCGCAAGCACCATCGTAACGAATGTCACGCTCATCAGCCAGGGAAGATGCTTGATCCCCCCTTCGATGGCCATTTCGTCACGGACCGGGCGGAGCATCGAATAGCCGCACAGCAGACAGAAAAAATAGGCGAATGCCCAGGCAAGCGGCACCCGTTCTTCCGGTCGAACGCCGAGCAAGGCAGCTCCCCGTTTCAAGAACGAGCAATCCGGTTCCATGCCAATACCATCTTCGCTCCCATGGCCGGGCAGTTTAGCAGGTCTAGCTTGGCCCACAAGGAAAAGATTCTGCTAGAATGAGCACGCGCTGATCGGTGAGGCCCGATCGATGCGAGCATGGATACAGGGACTTAACGACGCAAATGATTATTGACCTTCGCAGCGACACCGTCACCAAACCCACGGACGGCATGCGCAAAGCTATGGCCGAGGCTGAGGTGGGTGACGATGTCTACGGAGAAGATCCTACAGTCAATATGCTGCAAGAAAGGGTCGCAGCGCTGTTGGGTAAGCGATTCGCGCTCTTTGTGCCCTCCGGCACCATGGCGAACCAATTAGCCATCCGTTCGCAAACCCAACCGGGCCAGGAAGTCATCGTGGAGAGCACAAGCCACATCGTTCGGTACGAGCAAGGCGCTGCGGGTGCACTCGCCGGTGTCCAGTTGCACTGGGTACCAGGAGAACGGGGCATCATCACGGCTGAGCAGGTGGAAGCCGCCATCCGACCGAAAGATCCCCACAGTATCCAGACCGGCCTCATCTGCCTTGAAAACACGCACAATGCCGGAGGCGGGACGATCTATCCCCTCTCCACTATCGAAAAGATCCGCGCCGTGGCCGTCAAACAGGGAATTCCCCTGCATTTGGACGGCGCCCGGCTCATGAACGCCGTGGTTGCCACAACCATTCCTCCGGCCTCCTACGCTCAACACTTTGAGACAGTTTCGATTTGTCTGTCCAAAGGGCTTGGTGCGCCGGCCGGCTCCTTGTTAGTCTCCAGCGATCAGCAGCTCATCGAGCGGGCCCGACGCTTTCGCCGCATGTACGGCGGCGCCATGCGCCAGGCCGGCGTGCTTGCCGCAGCCGGCATCTATGCCCTAGAACACCATGTGGCGCGTCTGGCGGAAGACCACCTCAACGCCAAAAAACTGGCTCGCCTGCTTCAACAGATTCCCACAGTGCGCGTCTGTCCCCACCATGTAGAGACCAACATCGTGATCTTCGAAATTGTTGGCGATCGACGATCTCCAGCCGAGATCGTCGCTACGTTAAAACGAGAAGGGGTTCTGATCAACGCGATCGGTGGCTTGAGTTATCGCGCTGTCACCCATTTGAATGTTTCCGCAAAACAAATAGAGGAAGCAGGCACTATTTTCGCGCGAGTTCTTTCAGCATGACGGCGGCATTGTTTCCCAACTCATTGACTCCGCCATGAACCCCACATAGAATGCCAACGATATGACGCCGTTTCCTTCTGTAAGAAGACAGGTGTCTGTCGTTTCGCGAAGACCAATGCAGAGTGAGCAACCGGGCAATTCGAAAACGGCTTCCTCTCTCCCAACCCGTGAAGAGCTCAACGCCGAACTGCTGGCGGTTCCTGAGCCGCCGAAGCCGCCGCCTCCTCCCCGCCATCCAACGTTCGACGATGCAGTAAACCTTGCTCTTCGTCATGTCAAGGCGGTGCGCGGAGGCGACTTGGTCGGTGTCCTTCTGGTCGGATCGGGTGCCCGTCGGACTGTGACGCCTCACAGCGATATCGACATGATTGCTCTCGTCAAGGGCCGGACCGACAGTCATGAGATGCTCCGTGTTGGAGACCGGCTGACCGACATTCGCTATCGCGGGCACAAGGAGGTAGAAGAGGAACTCAGCCACTCGCTCCTTCTCCCATCACTACTCCGAAAGGCTCGAATTTTGTTCGATTACAATGGCATCTGCGCCCAATTGCTTCAGAAGGCCCATCAGCAGTTTCGACAAGGTCCACCGCCAGCCACAATTAATGAACGGATTCGGCTCAAGGCTATCTGTTTTCATTGGCTGGGCAAAGCGGAGGACCTTCTCGACAAACCGGCTGCAGCACAGTATCTCCTCAACTTGTTTTACAATGACTGTGTTCAAGCTTTCTTTCGCCTGAGGGGCTATTGGATGGTTGCTCCGTCCGATGTTCACCGGTTCATGCTGTCACGCGAACCAGCCCTGGCGGAATTGGCAGGCCGTTTTCTTACCGCAACACATCTGGTTGACCAACTCAACTTTGGAAAGCAATTTGCCGATCTTCTCTTCAAAGAAGTCCCTCATCCCGCCCGCATCGACTAACGAGACGCTGACGGAGGTGAAGCGACGAGTAGAAACCCATGAAGGTTAAGGAATTCGGGCAGAGGGAACTCGAAAGAGCTTCTACGCTGAGTGGACAGGCACAAGTGCATCTCCGTGCTGCGTCCACAGCGTAAGACCACAGGACACCTCTAGAATAAGGAGTGGTGATGGAGCTGGGATTTATCGGCCTCGGCAAAATGGGCATGAATATGGTCACTCGCTTGCGGCGTAGCGATCATCGTGTGGTGGTGTTTGACCGTTCACCTGATCTTGTCACCCAGGCTGAGGGGATCGGCTGCATCGGCTCTTCTTCCGTAGCCGATCTCGTCGGCAAGCTAAACGTCCCACGGACCATTTGGATCATGGTGCCGGCTGGCGCACCAACGGAAGAAACGGTTCGCACAGCCGCCTCCCTCCTCCAAGCTGGTGATACAATCATCGATGGGGGCAATACCCATTTCCACGACGACGTGCGGCGGGCCGCCGAACTTAAAAAGCGAGGCATTCATTACGTCGACGTCGGCACCAGCGGAGGCATTTGGGGCTTGAAGGTCGGGTATTGCTTGATGGTAGGGGGAGACAATGAAGTGGTGAACCGGCTCGCTCCGGTTTTCACAACCCTAGCCCCTGAACAAGGATGG
>JANDJK010000088.1 GCA_024330925.1 Nitrospira sp. | reverse complement strand
CACTGGCGTTGCGAACCGGTAGTGGGTCAGCCACTCGACGATGCGATCGGCATCGTCACGGCCCTCGACGGCGACCAGAGCCTGCCGGATCGGGCGTGCTTGGCCCTTGACAATCAAGGTGGAGCGGGAGGCATGAGAGAGCACACGATGAGAAACACTGCCGAGCACTGTTTCGGCGAGCCGACCGCGCCCTCTGGCACCCACGACAATCAGATCGGCAGAGACAGTCTGTGCACTGTCAAGAATGACTTGGGCGGGGCTGCCGATTTCATTGATCTTGCGCACCGTCGCCACCTCTGACGGTACCATGGCCGCCGCTCGTTCGAGCAGTTGATGTCCGGCGTTCACCATGGCGTGGCGGAAATCGTCATACCCCTGCAAATTAGCTGCTTCCGCCACAATGGGTTGCTCGAACATGCCGAGGTTGACGCCGTGCACCAATGTGACGTCTGTTGGGCGGTAGAGCTGAAACGTTTGGGAGACCGCTGCAAAGGCTTGGTCTGACCAATCGACGCCGATGACGATTCTCATGGGCAGGGCTCCTTTCTCACCTCAAAAAAAGAGAACAACTTCTGTGGCAGCTTCTGGATCCGCCAATGGAGATTGCTGCAGAGAGATAATCGTCCCTGTGATAGAGGTTTTCCTCCGTTTCCTTGTTCAATCAGTACGTGCAGGCTATCTGACTTCGATTGTATGTTTGTCATGGATCGAGCCTGGCGGTGGTTCGCGGAAGCGGTTGGCGCGGAAGTGGTTGGCGCGGAAGCGGTTGGAAGGATGGGCTTTCCCCAACCGTGTTCTTTATCACGCGCATTTGCTCCACGGAGGACCTCGATGCCTAGAGCTGGTTGCTTCCTTCTCGCCTCACGGGCTCATGGAAAGAGGACCGAGCGTGCGCACGCAAAGCTTCCTCAGCAAGATTTAGATATTCTACGACCTCACGGTCGGTTACTTGCGAAAAATCCGCATAGTGATTCCCCACGGCCCAGAAGGGATCCGGTACTGCCAGGACCGCTAATTCATCGACTCGCTCCTCAACCAGTTGGAGCGTGTCCCGCGGCCCGACGGGAATGGCTCCCACAAGGCGACGGGGGCCGAGCTGTCTGATCGACAGGATCGCGGCGAAAAACGTGGAGCCGGTGGCGATGCCGTCGTCCACGAGAATGACCGTGCGATCCTCCAGTGTGGGGAATGGTCTGTTCTGCCGGTACAAAGCTTGTCGCCGGACGATTTCGTCTTGTTGCGACTGAATTAACCGCTCGATGTCGGCAGGGCTCAGGCGATACGCCGCTTTCGCCGTCGGATTCCAATAGACTCCCCCCGACTCACCCACGGCTCCCAACGCATATTCGGGATTGTCCGGCGCGCCGATCTTGCGGGCGATGAAGACGTCCAACGGCAGGTGAAGTCCCACGCTCAACTGATAACCGACGGCCACGCCTCCTCGTGGAAGCGCCAGAATGAGAGTCGCAGGTTGTTCACGATAGTGGATCAGCGTTTCAACCAGCCGCCGACCTGCTTCTTCGCGATTTTGAAAGATCATGATCCTGCTCGTGCCCTTGCCCCCGGCGGCGCTGCTGCTGTCCGACACCGTTCAGTTCTCGTTCCTCGCTGCGGAGGGGCGGCGGAATAAAATCTTCTGCTCCGCCGCCCTCATGAGGGGAAACAGATCACAACGGGTGACCCGTGCCGCACTTTTTTACCCTACCTTCACCTCGATCGCTTTCGGTTTGGCCTTCTCTGATTTGGGGAGGTGGATGGACAGCACTCCATCTTTATATGTGGCACTCACCTTAGACCCGTCGGCGTCTTGTGGCAAGGTAAAGCTCCTGAGAAAACTGCCGTAGGCTCGCTCGACCCGGTGATATTTCTTGCCCTTCTCGTCTTTCTCGTATTTTCGCTCCCCGCTGATCGACAGCACGTCGTCCTGAACGTTGATCTTGATGTCTTCTTTCTTCATCTCGGGCAGTTCGGCCTTGATGAGATATTCCTTGTCGTCTTCAGTGATATCGACGACCGGAGACCACTCGGCGACCGCCAACGCCTCCTTCTTTTCACCGCTCCCTTCCGGGGGGCGTCCGAAGAAGGTGGAAAGGCGTTTCTCCATTTCTTCGAGATCCTTCCATGGATTCCACCGCAGAGACGGTTCCCATCTGCTGAGTCCTGGCATGGCATACCCTCCTTTTTGGGGGAGAACCGGTATGACGGTCCTCTTTCTTGTATGAATCGGTTTATCGCGATGCTTTTTCAGTCAGACTTGCTTCTGTTATGCCGCTTGTGCATCGATGATGCCATGAGGCGAATGGCACGACTGCGCTACCATCCATCTCCAGGCGTCCGGTTTTCCTAGAATTGTTTATGGATCTGTAAGGGAGACGATACCGAAGCAGGTCGGCTGTCTGTTGCATTACAGGGCAGACCCAAAAGGAGCGCTGTAGAATCTTTCATCATTCGATGCCACCGAATTACTTCCAATCATTGTTGCTCCTGATCATTCTTGTTCATCGTCGGATATCTTGTTCGAAGGGCCTTCTGCGTGGAGAAGTCGAGAAGCTATTTGCTGTCAAGGGTCAGAATTCGGCGATCGATTTCCTCGAAGTTGTCTCATCGACACGTGCAATAAGCCAATTTTCTTGTGCTTCCAAGAGTCCAAATCGCTCCGGAGTCTTGACAAGGAGGATGGAGAAGAATAAGCTGACGCGCCGAGAACCAACCTGCCAACGGGTGGAGAAGGAGGCCGAGCCACTCGCCAATTCAAACTCTTTCATTTGTGATGATTCCCTAGTTCGGCCGGTCGACAGGTGTTCGTAAGAACCTTGTAGAAACTACGGTTAGTCACTAAGGAGGAGCCATGGATGCCAAAATCTTGATGTTCATCGTGATTATGCTTGTCCTTCTGGTCGCCGGGATCATCGTTTACAAAAAAGGTCAGTAGCACCACAGAGCGATTCTGGCTCCTGTACCGTTCGTGCCTCGTTAGATTCAGCAAAGAGGATGGGTGTGTCCTGTTTTGACAGACAAGATACACCCCGTCCCTTTTTTCCGGCTTCAATCGACAAAGCCATTGATTATTTGAGAAAGCTGTCCGTGTGTGCCCACGATGAGACGGATTATCTCACGGGACACCGCAAGCCGTGAATCGGTGTTTATTCAAACAAGAACAAGAGCTTGAGGAGGGTGCGTTACTCTCGAATAGCCTTTGCTCGTTTTTGGAGATAGGCGTTACGGACGGCACTATAGAGATCAACCGCGGACTCTTCGACTCCCTCATATTTTTCAAGATTCAGAGAGCGCTCGTTGACCACTTCTGTCACCTTTGCACTGAGCAAAATGAGCGAGGTCGTCAAGCGGCTGCTATGGGGGACCGCGGAAGGTATCCTATCGATTTCGATGATGGGCAGAGCCAACCAATAAATAGGGTTGAGAAACACGTCCCCCACGTACCCGACCAAGTCTCGGACCGTAAACGGAGGATACAGGGGAACAATAAGGTAGGGCCCCGGCTTGACTCCGTAGAAACCAAGGGTTTGTCCCAGGTCTTCTTCCGGCGTTATTAAGTCCATGTCGCTTGCCCAATCGATGAATCCGGCAAGCCCGAGCGTGGTATTCACAAGAAAACGGCCTGCCTCGATTCCCGCCCCGCGGAACTTCCCCTGCAGAACGTTGTTGACGAACCGGGGGACGAATCTTGCGTTGTAGAAAAAGTTGCTGACTCCCTGTTGAAGCAGACTCGGCATGATGAAGTCGTATCCGGTCGCCACCGGCTTGAGGATCCAGCGGTCGATCTGCCTATTGAACTCAAAGACCTTTGTGTTGAAGGGCTCCCAGGGGTCGTATTCTTCGAGATCCGATTCACCGGCTTGGGCAAAGGGATCAAATGGCTCGTCTTGCGGATCGTCGGCGGTGGCGGTTTCCGGCGATGCCGTGGAAGCCGCCGAGGAGATCTGGAAGGCCGTGCTCGAAGGGCGAGTGGAAGAAGACTCGTAATCCGCCGCAGACATTGCCAGATCGGCACAACCGAGAATGGAGAGAGAGACAATGATGAGCGAAAGTCCGACCGTTCTCCCTGTCGTCTGAAAGGTCGCTCGCTGTATTCCGGCCTTCATTCTTGTTCTCCACGTTTTGGATGGGAAGGGGTGTCGGATCGACGATCATACCCCTGACGGAACGCCGAACTTTACCAAAAGTCTGTACGGTCGCCAATCATTTTTTCCGCGTTTCCACGGTCTCTCTGTATCGGTCGTCGTGCGTTATACCGTTAAGCGGATCGAATGCTTTCCTGATCTCTTGGGATCAACCATGGGTGAGATTATTTAGCAACTCGGCGATGAACCGCTTGGCGTGAAGCGGGAAATTCAGAAAAGTAAAAGGAGGCAGGGCGGACATGATTCGTTCAACCATGGTGTTGTCGTTGAACTCGGCGGTCGTGCGATAAAACTGAAGGCGGCCCTGACCGGCGACGCGGTCAGGGCCGCCTGCGCTTTGACTCACACCTCCTTTCTCCTCAGCGAGGGCGGAAAGAAACACCTTATTTGCAAGGTACGATCGAAATCATGGAAAAGCTTTCCCTGGTCGCAAACCCTGCTTCCATTAGGTGCCTTTCTTGTACACGATCAACCCACCAATCAGCATCGCCAGCATCACACCGATAAAAAGCAAAAGGCTGCTGTCCATAGGTCGTGCTCCTTTCGGTTATGTTGTTTTTCCCTCTGATTTAGAGTCCCAACACTCTTTTTTTAACCGCCTTTAACCGATGTCTTTCTCGCTGACGGTTAAAAAGGAGGCCAGCAACTCTCGTGCTCGATCTTGGAGTACAACCCATGGAAAGACTCTTAGAAAAATGAAGGAGCTACGGAGGATATGGAACGTCGCAGTGAGATAAGTGGGGAAAAAATCAGCAAAACTGTCTAGTTTGTTTGACAGCGTGATGGCCGGAGAACGACTTATACCAGGCATTCTCTCCCGTGGGGCAAGGTCAAGTCTTGGATCGGACCAAGAGGCACGATCTTAGTGGGATTAATGGCCGTATGGGTCACGTAATAGTGGAGCTTGATGTGGTCGAAGTTGACCGTTTCCGAGATGCCGTTCGTTTGATAGAGATCTTTCAGGTATCCGAAAAGATTGGGGTAATCGATGATTCGCCGGAGGTTGCATTTGAAGTGGCCGTAATAGACGGCGTCGAACCGAATCAACGTGACAAACAACCGCCAATCGGTCTCGACGAAGGTCGATCCGAACAGATACCGGCGATCGGCTAACCGAGCTTCAAGAAGGTCCAGCGCGTCGAAAAGCTGCGTGACTGCTCGTTTATAGGCGGTTTGGGATGTCGCGAAGCCTGCGCGATACACGCCGTCGTTGATGTGCTCGTAAATGAAACGGTTGAGAGCATCGATCTCCGCGCGCAGCCGTTCCGGATACAGATCGAGAGTGGAATCGGTAACCTGGTCAAACTCCCTGTTGAAGATGCGCATAAGATCGTCGTCGGAGTTCGTGACGATCCGGTTCGTTACCGTATCCCACAAGACGGGGACGGTCACGCGCCCTCGATAGCGTGGGTCGGTGGCTCTGTACGCTTCGCTCAAGAAACGAAAGTCGTTGATGGGATCAAGAGAGTGTCCTGGCCCTTCACGGAAGGCCCAGCCCCGTTTGTCGCGAATCGGGTCCACGACCGTCATCCCAATAATTCCTTCCAGTCTCTTAAGCTTACGGACAATGATCGTGCGATGGGCCCAAGGACAGGCCCAGGAAACGTAGAGATGATAACGATGAGGGGCGGCAGGGTACCCCGAACTGCCATCCGCGGTGACCCACCCCCGGAATGCGTCAGCCTGCCGCTGGAATTCACCGGTCTCTGACTGCTCGTTGGGAAATTGAGCGTGGCGCTGCATGGAAGAACTCTCCCTTCAGAACCTTCCAGAACTCTAGTGTCGCACAAAGACAACCGGATGGGCTGGTTCATTTTGCCCCGGCACTGTTGCCTATTGCGGCAGATGCGCGGGTCTGCGCTCGCAATAAATAAATGATAGACCGGGGTGAGCGGGCACCGATTTTGAAATGAAAGAGAGAGAGCGGCAAGAGAGGGAAACACAAGATCTTCACGGGCGCCGAGGCGAAAAGGGGTGAGTCCGCGCGAAAAAGGGGAGGGAGCGTTCATGAGCGGAACGTTGCTGAGGATAGTGGTGGTGACCTGTATTGTCGGACTGGGGATGAGTGGGCAGACGACCATCGCTCAGGCGGCCAGGGCTGGAGACAAGGAATGGGCCAAAGGGGAAGACTTGTTGAAGAGCAAACAATACGGCGAGGCTCGGGCGATGTTGGAAGCCGGTCTCTCAAAAGATCCATCGAATGTCCAAGGGCATTTCAATCTTGCCGAGGCGTGCCGGGCCCTTGAGGACTGGACTTGCGCGGAAGAACATTATGACAGCGCGTTGCAACTGGACGCCGAGTCCGGCATGTCCTCCTTGCCAAAGACGAAGGCAAAAGTGTGGCGATTGCGGGAAGAGATGAAGGTGTGGAGGCTCTTGAACGAAGCGAAGCGTCTCCTTGCGAGTGGAAAAACGAAGCAAGCGGAAAAAGCCTTGCGCAGTGCTCAAGAGCTGGGCATTACGCATGAGCAACAAACGTTGTTTCAGCAACTACAGGCCAAGGTTCCCCGCTCTCGTTCCGCCGCTTCCAAACATGAAAGTGGATCGACAGGAGGATCGCAGGCCGACTCTCTGGACGCAGAGATGGTTTTCGTGCCGGCCGGAAAATTCATGCGAGGAAGCATCCTGGCAGATGACGAACAACCGGTGCGCCAGATTTCTCTCAATGCGTTTTACATCGACAAGTACGAGGTGACGGTAGGGCAATATGCTCGGTATCTCGAGGCGACCGACATGGAAGAGCCCCCGGATTGGAATATCATGAACCAGCCCCAGCATCAGAGACGGCCAGTGGTCAATGTCAGTTGGGAGGATGCCGTCAATTACTGCAAGTGGGCGGGCAAGCGGCTGCCGACCGAAGCGGAGTGGGAAAAGGCGGCGCGAGGAACGGACGGGCGTATCTATCCCTGGGGCAATGAGGCTCCCACTCGGCTGCACGCCAATTATGGCAGAAAAGAGTGGGACGACCACTTCGCCCTGACGCCCGTGGGATCGTTCGAGGCGGGAAAAAGTCCCTATGGAGCGTACGATATGGCCGGGAATGCCTGGGAATGGGTGTTCGATTGGTACGACCATGACTTTTATAAAAACGGTCCTGAGAAGAATCCTATCGGACCGGCCAAAGGCACGGAGAAGGTAGTGCGCGGAGGATCGTGGCTTTACGTGGCAGACTTCTTGCGGTCCGCCCACCGATTCAATGCTCAGCCAGCAAACCGTCATTTCGGCTACGGCTTCCGTTGCGCCAAGACACCATAAGCGGCGCGACAAGCCGCCGGCCGGAACAGCGGGGGAGGAGTCCCATCCTTGGGAAGGCATGGGGCGGAGGGAGAACGGCCAATCGCACGCTTCACCCCTTCCCCAAATGAATCAGTGCGGAGCGGAGGCTGAGCGTCGTCTTTCCCTCTTACGACTTGGAACCACAGCCCCACCATTGTGTTGTTCACTGGCGAAACGACTCCGGGCATGGCGGGGGGAGCTGATGCCTGTGGAACAGAAGACTCCGTCAGAGCGATGGGGCATTTATCGCGTACAGGAGCGAAAAACTGCACGATGTCCTCGACGACGGGTGCCGAGCTGGGGTTGAGCCAAGACAAGGCGGTGAGGATGCCGCTGTGTCCGACACCCGGATAGATGATCGTCCGCACGCCCCCTCCCTGTTCTTCAATATGCTGCTTGAGCTTTTCCAGGTTGAGGAGCTTCCCTCTCGTATCGTCTTCTCCGTGGAGGAGGAGCATCGGCGGCTGAGTGCCGTCGATGAAGGTGGTCGTCTGCCTATTCGGATAATTGGCCGGAGGGCCGAACAGGTCTTGCAAGTCGGGATTGCTCGGTGCAAACGAGTAGAGGCCGGCCAACCAGACGAAATTACGAATGATGGATCGGTCTTTTCCGAGGTCTGCCAATTAATGAGCATCGGCGGCGAACAGCGCGCCAATGTGAGCTCCCGCTGAATGCCCGACGACGTGGATGCGATGAGGATCGCCGTGCCACTCGGCAATATGGTCGTGCACCCAGGCCGCCGCCCTCGCTGCGTCTTCGACGAATGTCGGGAAGCGGACATCCGGATTCTTCCGGTAGTCCGGGATGACGACGAGATAACCGCGGCCGGCGAAGGTTGCGCCGACAAACCGGTAATCGTTTTGAGTCCCCTCCGTCCAGCGGCCATCGTAGAAAAAGACGATCACCTCCCGCGGCTGACTCGGCTTCTGAACCGACATGTCGATATCCAGCAGATGCGATGAATTTGGTCCGTACACCCGATCTCGTACGACCGTGATCTCTTCAAAGTGTGTCGGGAGATTGGCGAGGGTGAATGCCGCCGACGAACAGGCTGTGAGGGCGAACGGCAACAAC
>JANDJK010000087.1 GCA_024330925.1 Nitrospira sp. | reverse complement strand
CAGCTCGATAGCCCAACTTTTCCAACATCCGCACGGCGACTTTTTGGTTGATGGGATTGTCATCCACCACGAGAAGGCGGGCCGCTGCGCCGGCGCTAGTTTCGGCGACATCATGTCGGGTGATCAGGGGCGCGGCCGCGGAAGGAGCCTCCTCACCAGTGTTGCCGTTGGCGGTGGGTTGCCCCATCACGAGGCGAAGGCAGTCGTACAATTGGGCTTTGCGGATTGGTTTGGTGAGATAGCCGGAAAATCCTGCCTCCTGCGCCAGGCGCGCGTCGCCTCGTCGCCCCAACGAGGTCAGCAGCACCAGCTTTGTGTGGTTCAAGGCTTGATCCATTCGAATGGCCCGGCCGACATCCAGGCCGTTCATATCCGGCATTTGGTGGTCGATGATGGCCAGGTCAAAGGGACGTCCGTCCGAGGCGGCTGCGTGCAGGAGCGAGAGTGCTGCGCGACCATTCTCCGCCGTGCCATAGTCCATGCCCCAGGCGGTAGCATGGTATTGAAGGACAGTGCGGTTGGTGGGGTTGTCATCCACAATGCAGAGGCGTAAACCCTGCAGACTCTCCACCGCCGGTTTGGGGGAGGTGGCGTCTGCTGGAACTTTCCCCATCCGAACGGTAAACCAGACTTGGGTCCCAACGCCAGGAAAAGAATGGACCCCAATCTCGCCGTCCATCAGTTCGACGAGCCGTTTGCAGATAGTCAGTCCAAGTCCTGTGCCTCCGTATTTACGAGTGGTGGACGCATCCGCTTGCGTGAATGCTTGAAACAGTTTGGCTTTCGCCTCTTCCGTCAAGCCAATGCCGGTGTCGATCACTTCCAGTCTCAGGCACACCGTGTCGTCGTGTTCTTCCATCGGGAGCACCTGTACCAAGACTTCACCTTTCTCGGTAAACTTGATCGCATTGCCGACGAGATTCATGAGGATTTGGCGCAATCGTCCTGGATCGCCTTTCACCCACGTTGGAACGCCCGAGTCGATTAAAACGGCCAGCTCCAGCCCTTTTTTGTATGCCAGGGGTGCCAGCAACTCCAACGTATCCTCGATGGTGACGCGCAGGTCAAAGGGAATCCGTTCGAGCGTGAGCTTGCCCGCTTCGATTTTGGAGAAGTCCAAAATGTCGTTGATGATCGTAAGAAGGGCATTGGCAGAGGTGCGCAGTGTATTGACATAGTCACGCTGCTCATTGGTCAGGTTGGTCTCCAACAGCAAGTCGGTCATGCCGATAACGCCGTTCATCGGCGTGCGGATTTCGTGACTCATCGTCGCGAGAAACTCCGCCTTGGCCCGAGCTCCCGCTTCAGCTTGCTGCTTGGCGATCAGGAGATCCTGCTCCATCTGTTTGCGAGCGGTGATCTCGGTCATCGTTCCCATCATCTCAAGAGGCTTCCCATCATGAGCCTTTTTCGTGATACGTCCCCGGATGTAGAACCACCTCCATGCTCCGGACCGATGCCGGATACGATGTTCAATGGCAAATTCTGCAGTCTGGCCGGCCAGATGCTGACGGAGGGCTTGTTCGACGTCGGCGAGATCGTCCGGGTGAATCCGCGTTTTCCAGTCCGATATATTGTTCAGCGGAATTTCTTGATCGCTCAGGCCCAGCAGTTCGATCCACCGCGGGCTATAGTACGCACGCTGGTTGACCAAGTCCCAGTGCCAAAAGCCGTCTGTGGCGATGGTCAGTGTGAGACGGAGTCGTTCTTCATTGGCCATGCGTGCCAGTTCCGTGTGTTTGCGCTCGGTAATGTTCTGAATCTGGGAAAAGAAAAAGTGCGGCGTCCCGTCGGGCTTTCTGATCAGAGTGACGTTCAGGAGCGCCCATACCACCCCCCCGCTCTTGTGGAGATAGCGTTTTTCCATTTCGTAACCTGGGATCTCTCCGCGCAATGTGCGTTCGACCAGGGCGAGATCCGCTGCCAGGTCAGCCGGGCAGGTGACAGCTTGAAACGTCGTGCTGGTCAACTCCTCCTTCGAGTACCCTAGGATGTTGCATAGGGCCCGATTGACGGACAGCCATCGCCCCTCGATTGAGACGAGCGCCATGCCGATGGCGGCCTCTTCGAACGCGGTCCCGAAGGCGATATCGGACGAGAGCACGGGCATAGATAGAATAGATAGAAGCAGAGGGTGGCTTGTCGGGTCGGCGAGAGGGCGGCTCCCGTCGGGTGGAGACGCCACGACTCACCCGTCGGATCAGCGTCAGCCCCACGCCGATGTCGGTTACTCGAATGTATAATCGGTCATATTATCGGTTGAAGCGACGAAACCTTGAGCGGAAGAGAAGGCGAGAGAGCCGCCCGACCCCTTGAAACTAGCCGCGTAAAAGGCGGCAAGCTGCGACCGCCGCCCGACCTGGAGCTTTGTGCAGAGCTTAGCCAGATAATTCTTCACGGTCTTTTCGCTCAGGTTGAGGGCCGTGGCGATTTCTCTGTTGGTCAGACCCTCCGCAATCAACGGCAACAGTCGTTGCTCTTGAGGAGAAAGCAGCGGACGTTTGATCCGTTTTGCCGAGGAGTGGCGAGTCAGAGGCCATGGTTGCGAGTGATCGACTAAGCGTGGATCGATCCAGGTGTGGCCAGCCGCGGTAGTTCGAATGGCGCGAACGAGTCCTTGAGAGGAGATATCTTTGAGTACATAGCCATGGGCACCGGAGAGGATCGCCTCCGTAACCGTATGGCTGTCCGCGAAGCTCGTCAGAAACAAGACCTTGGTGCTCGGCGAATTGGAAAGAATGGTGCGCGCCGCGTCGATACCGCTGCCATCCGGCAAGCGAATGTCGAGAAGAGCAAGATCCGGCTGGAGGCGCAGGCACAGGTTCATCGCCTCTCGCATTGAAGCCGTTTGCCCGGCGATGGTGATGCCGGGTGTGAGGTTGAGCACCGCGCGAAGGCCGATGCGCACGACTTCGTGATCATCGACGATCACGACCCTGATCGTTTTGGGCTTCGTCGTCTTTGTTATGGTCATGATGGATCCTTTACCGGCACGTCAACGATCACGCTGGTGCCGGCGTTGGGCCGGCTTTCAAGCTTGAACCGCGCCCCAAGGCGTCTTGCGCGGGCTGCCATATGGCGGAGGCCGTGCCCCTGTTTTCGCCGTTTCTTCGGATCGAAGCCGATCCCGTCGTCTCGGATTTCCAGACGGATCGAGGCGCCGGCTCGGCTTACCCGCACCAGGCGCCGTTTCGCGCCGCTATGCCGCACGCTGTTGCTCAGGGCCTCCCGCGCGATGTTCAGCAGGTGTTCGCCCTGCTCAGGTGTGAGCAAGTCGGCGACGGGATCTTGGATGTCGAGGGTTGGGGGCATTTCTCCGGTTGCGGAGAACGACGAGACCAGTTGCTGGAGTGCGTGCCCGAAATTCATGATTGGCGATGACGGATGCTTCAAGAAGGCGATGTACCGCCGGACGTCGGCGACGAGTTGATTCAGTTGATCGATTGCCTGCGCCGTGTGCGCCCGTGACTTCTTTGGGGACAGAGCGGATGCCAGCCTGCCCGCTTCCAACTGCATGCCGATGGCGTACAGGGATTGGAGAATATTGTCGTGGAGATCTTGGCTCAATTGTTCCCGTTCTTCCCGTGCGCGCGCCCGCATCATCGCAATTCCGGCGAGATGGGCGGTTCGTTCCATGAGCGCCAAGTCGCCGGGGGTGGGGTGGCGAGGAGTACGGCTGTAGATGGCGAATGAGCCGAGCACTTGCCCCGATGGGGACTTAATCGGCATGGACCAGCAGGAGCGGAGGCCGTGAGCGAGCGGAAGATCTCGCCAGGAAGCCCACAGCGGATCGGTGGCGATATCAGACACAATGACCGGCTTCCCTGTGTAGGCTGCTGTCCCGCAGGACCCCACTGAGGGACCGATGGGAACGCCGTCCACAAGTGCCACGTAGGCCGGAGGCAAACTGGGAGCCGGGCCAGGACGGAGGCAGTTGTGTCGTGCATCGAGAAAGACGATTGAGCACAGCAGATGAGGGTTTGTGACTTCGACCATGGTGCAGATGGTTTCCAGGACCGAGGACAGGGGGGCATCGGCGGCGATGGATTCCAGGATCCGCTTCTCTTCTGCAAGCAGCCGTTCGGATTTCTGCTGTTCAGTGACGTCATGCACCGCTGCAAGAAGCAGCGGTTGGTCATGGGTGGGCAACTGAACTGGTGTGACCTTGACGGCAACCCAAATGATGTCGCCGTTTTTGCGAACGTACCGTTGTTCCAAGGAGACGTTCGACCGATTGCCGTCGGCAAGTTGGACGGCAAGCCGGAGACTTTCACCAAGGTCGTCCGGATGTGTATAGAGAGCTGATGTGCGACCGAGCATTTCTTCTGCGCTATAGCCTGTGAGTTCACAGAAGGCACGGTTGACGTGCAGCAGTCGTCCGTTTCGATCGGCAATTACCAAGCCGATGGGGGCATCGGCGACAAATCGATGGAGGAGAGACTCGCTAGCACGCAAGGCCTCCTCGGCTTGCCGGCAAACGGTGATGTCGCGGGTGATGCTGAGGGTGCCGGTTACTATACCCGCATCGTCACGAAGGGGCACGGCATGGGATTCGAGGTGCCGTTGCTGGCCGTGAAGGTCAATGAGACGAAATGTCAGGACTCCACGTTCCCCGGCACAAACCATCTGGTGAAACCGTTCATAAGTCGGGCGGTCATCGGGATGAATGAAAGACAAGACCGATTTGCCGAGGATGTCCCGCTCCGATGTTGCTCCTAACAGGGCGAGGCCGGCCGGATTCATGCTGGCGATCAAACCGTCGACATTGACGATTTTGACACATTCCGGCTCACTGTCGATGATCATGCGGAGGCGGCGTTCGCTTTCTCTGCGAGCAGCCTCGGCCCGCACCAAATTGGATTGATCGACAAGAATACCGATGGCCGTCTCAAATTTTCCTCCGGGCCGCTCCCGGACGTACACCGGCCAGAGCAACAGGTCGAGCAAGGCCCCGTCCTTGCGTTGGCGCCGTAATTCAACGGGGGCAGTGAGTTCTCCGCGCACGCCGGCTTTCCATAGACGATCGGCAGCTTCCTCTTCTCCCGGGGGAATGTACGGCAATTCTTTGCCGATGACTTCCTCCTCGGTCCAGCCGAACAACTTGGTGGCCGCGGGGTTCCAACTTGTGACCTTGGCTGTTTGATCCAAGCTGACAATGGGAAGCGGTGATTCGCGGATCAAGGTTGAGAGGAGGCGGCTGGTTCGTCGGTGTTTGGTCACATTTTCACCAACGACGAGGATAATGAGGTTTCCCTCCGAATCGAGGATCGCTCTAGCGCGCTCGTGTACCCAGAGGCGGGATCCGTCCTTGCGGAGTTTTTGGATGTCCCATGTGAAGGTCCGGAAAGGGTGATCCGCACATTGTTGAAGCTGAGTGAGAACAGTCTCTCGATCGGTTTCGTCGAAGACCGTCAACACCGAGTGACCGACCAGTTCATTCACCGTGTACCCAAGCTGTGCTGCGCCATAGCGGTTGACGGAGACAATAAGTCCGTCCGGCGAGAGAGTGAAGGACATAGAGGGGTTATCGTCGTACAGAGTGCGGAATCGTTCTTCACGCTGCCGAAGGGCCGCGTCTGCATGGAGTCGTTCCAGTTCGGTTCCTGCCAGCGCTGCAAAGGCCTTCACGATAGCGCGCCCTTGGATAGGATCGAACACAAAGGGCTGTTTATCCATGACGCAGAGATGACCTCTTGGTCGGCCTGTTCGGGTGAATAATGCTTCGCCGATGTAGCTCTCGATGTGGTGTTGAATCAGATACCGGCTCTCAGGAAAGAGATGGTGGACTCCTTCTGGAAAGAAAGCCGATCCATGTGTCAGAACCAGCTCGCACGGTGTATTCGAGAGCTCATACTCTCCGGATGTCACGCTCTGGCCGTGGATCCATCCAGCGACGATTCGAACACGCTTCATGGGCCGCGGCACCAATTCCGTGATGAGGATGTGCGCGACGTGCAGAATCTCAGAAAGTCGACGGGCGAGGAAGACAAGGAACTCCTGTCCCTCAACCGTCGCTGGGCATGAAGCGAGCGCATGGATCGCCTCATTGGCCCACTTGAGATGGACGACGTCTCGTTCCAACTTGGTGAGATGGGTTCGAAGAGCTGTCAGTTCGTTGGGAGCGCTTAGCAGCGGAGACTTATTGCTAAAGTCGTTGACCATCAAAGGGAATCCTTTACGCAAGGACTACGTTGCAAGAGGTCCGTCATGAACATGAAGGGACCAGTGTAAAACCTACGAGTGAGAAAATCCAGTCGGTCACAGGCGGATGCGACGAGCAATGGAGATCAAGGAAACATTGATCTAGAAAGGAGGGGAGAAACAGGGGTGACCTTGTGAACGAGGAACAGCATAGGAGAGGTAGAGAATCGTTGGGAGCGAGCGTTTAGTGTGACCTTGAAAAGTCCAGGGAGCCAGGACAGAAATTCTCCAATTGAATGACACGGCGGTGAGTGACGGTTGGGGAGGACATTCTACCTCGCCCCGCGGTCACTCTTGATGGCCTGGATGTGCATTGTCCCTTGAGCCTTCTGGCGCGATACTCCGGGGTTTGAACGGCGTCATGCAGTTGGCTGAGTGTTCTGCCGGATGGTGCGCCAATTCTGGTATCCGAAACATGGAAATAGAGGCTCCTGCCAACTGAACCGACGGGATCCAGCAAGATGAAGAGACGCCAGCTCGGCAGACTCGGTACCGCAATACTTCCTGGACGAGGGAAACAATGGCGCATTCGGCTTTTCGGGTCCACATGTCAAGAACAGTCGGTTGGAGATACCAGGCAATATGGGTCCGTCCTACGTCGTGATAGACCAACAGGAGCTGATAGAGCGTCTCGGTCCGAGCCACGTCTTGCTCGCTGCTCCTCGCGGGGGCAAGATCGGCACAACAGCCCTTTCGTTTCTCACACCATCGTTGACTTAAATGGCTAGGTCCGTCCGCGTCGACCCCCGCCGCATCTCTCCAGGAGTGGCGGTGGCGGCTTGCTGGTGGCTCCGGTTCGATGAATTGTGGCAGAGGACAGGCGAGAAACCTGGAGCCGTGGGGGATAGCATGTGTGAGGGCGAGCAATGGCTCCGTTGATGTTGCCATCGGGCAATTTCATCTGAGGGTCATACTCTCTGTCCTTCATTCGTTCAGTGGAACCTGGCTCCATGCCGAACGTTCTCGTGCCAGTCAGGGCAGAACTTGCTGTGCGGTGGTGAACACCACGCTGAGCGGGAAAGCAGGCATCCCCGCATTTCTTTTAGAGAAAAGGTTCCATCTTGCTGATGTGAGATCCGATCGATTGGGCGCCTAGAAACGTGGCGTGTTGTCAGGTGTCCCTGGAGTTGATGGTAGAGTGGGTTGCTCGGGCGGAAGGAGATTGACTTTCTTTGATGAACCAGGCAACGGCTTCGGTGCGGCGTTTCACCTGGATTTTGAAAAAGATGTTAGCGATATAGTTCTTGACGGTCTTGTCACTTAAGCAGAGGTGGGCCGCGATTTCCTTGTTGGTCTTGCCTTCTGCCAGCAAGGGCATGATGAGGCGTTCTTGTCGAGACAGTTTGGCAAGCCCTCGGCCATAGGAGCTCGACGATGATCCGGCTCGAACCCACTGAAGAGTTTTTTGCGTCACGCGAGGGTCAAGGTAACCACGTCCTTCTGCAACGGTACGGAGAGCCCGTAGGAGTTCTTCTAATCGCATATCCTTGAGGATGTAGCCATGGGCACCGCTCTGGAGGGCTGTGATGACGGTGCTGTCTTCGGCGTACGCGGTTAAGATAAGAATACGGGTTTGAGGGGCTAACGTACGAAGCCTCCTGCACACCTCCACGCCCGTTGCGTCTGGCAGTTGAAGATCCAGCAATGCCACATGAGGATGCAAGCGTTCGACGAGGGGAATGGCTTCTGCTGCTGTTCCGGCTTCTCCCACGACGGCCAAGTCTCGGTTCCGTTCGAGGAACGATCGCAGCCCCTGGCGTACCATCTCGTGGTCATCAATGAGGACGATGCGAATCACTGACGGTTTCATGTGAGTGTCAAGACCGATGACAATGGCAAGTCAATCATAATGGTGGTGCCGCGGCCAAGCGTAGACGACACCCGGAAAGAGCCGCCCAGCTTTCTCGCTCTTGTTTCCATGTTGGTCAAGCCGTAACCTTTGCGGCAACTACTGTTGAGGGTAAATCCTCGTCCGTTATCGATGATGCTGATGCGGATCCTTGATTCCCGCATACGGATAGCCACGACGGCTTCGGTGGCTTCGGCATGGCGAGCACAGTTGCTGAGGGCCTCCCGAACAATATTTAAGATCTCCCGTTGCTCTTCGCGCGTGAGATTGCTGAGCGCGGTCTCATCAAGCTCTAATCTAATGGTTAGGCGTCCCCCCTGTTCATAAGTGGCTTGTAGAGAACTTAGCTCTGCTGCAAAGTCAAACTCCCGAATGGTGCCTGCTTCCAGCGAGTCAATCATCGCCCGAACGTCACAGATCAAATGGTTGAGTTGGGTAATCGCCTGGTCGTAGGTTTCTTGGACCGTTGCGAGGAGGGATGATTCAGACTGTCGAGAGGTTTCAAGGGTCAGGGCAAGGGCATAGAGTGATTGGAGAATGCAATCGTGGAGGTCTTGGGCAAGCCTGTATCGGTCTTCCAGCAGGGCGTTGACTCGCTGTTCCATGGCCTTAAGAGCTG
>JANDJK010000086.1 GCA_024330925.1 Nitrospira sp. | reverse complement strand
AAAACCAGACAATCTGCCCGCTCGGATCGGTGTAAATCGTCGGGGCGTTGAAGACGGTACGGTAAAGGTTGACATCGCCCGCGTCATACCGCAGCGGATCGAGGCTGGTCCAGCGGCCGAGGGTGGGGGAGTAGTCGCGGTGGCGGAAGTGGTACAGGCCGCTCGTGGCATCGAACCGGCCGCCCTGGTGCAGGTAGTTCCAGGTGAATTGCGAACCGTTGACGCGTTCGGTCCAGCCGGCATCGAGGACCGTCACCTGGCCGAAGGGATCGTAGGCGTAGCGTTCGACGACGTTGCCCGCGTTGTCAAAGAGCGCGGTGACATTATAGTTGGCATCCTGCACCACCCACAACCGCTCGTCCAAGGTGCCGTCGGCGTTGGTGTCCCGGTCCCGGAGCACCAGAGCATCGACGTAGACGGGAGACCAGACGTACTGGACTCGGGGGACTGACGTACCCCCGCTCGCCACCCGTTCCTCCAGGACCTGCCAAGCGTCGGAGTAGTACAGGCCGGTCGCGGTGCCCCCGGCTGTCTCCCGCACCCGCCGATGCAGACCGTCGTAAGCGTAGCTCTTTAGCAGGTTGCCCGAGGCGGCCTTAACCGCCACCAGCCGGTTCCAGGCGTCGTAGACGAACTGCCGGCCGGTCTCGTCCCGCGTCAGGTTGCCGTTGGCGTCGTAAGTCGGCGTAGCCGCCCCCGCCTGTGTGCTTGATGGGACTGTCGGCGGGTCGGTTCAAGAATTACCTATCACATTCTCCGTTGTGATCCGGTCAGCCAGGAGTCGCCGCATGTTCTTGATGGCCTCCTTGATGAGTGCTTGGTTCTCGGGGGACAGTTGCGTTACCCCACGATCAAGTGCGATGGCGTAGACCATCTCCAGCGTCCCCCACTCGTACCGAAAGGCATCCCTCCACGCCTGGTCCGTCCCTTCCAAAAGGGCGAGCAAGGCATCCAGGCTGCCTATCAGGTGGTCAAGGCCGATGACCCCTCCCTCGTACTGGTCAAGATGCTCTCTCATGGTGCGGTAAAGTCGCTGGTCGTGTTGGTTCATCAGCACGGCTCCTTTTAACGTCCAGGGAATACAGTAACCACCCGCCCTGAGGCGGTGTCGGTGATGACCGTGATGTTGTTCACGGGGTCGTAGTGCGACGTGGTGCCGCTGCCCACGGGCTGGGGTCTGCCGGGAACGCCGTGCTGGATCGTGTTCTCGACCACCGATGGTGGGATACCCCTGCTCTGCATCTGGTCGATGGCGTGGCCTGAATACTGACGGCCTCCAATGGTCGTGGGTGAGTTGGACTGAACAGAGCCAAGAGGATTTCCACTCCTGCCAACTGGCGTAGATGGGTGAGGAACGCCCCTGTCTACTGAAGCCACACCCGGTCGGCGTCGCAGGAGGGCCGCACCGGCACCCACGGCCTCCCCGGCCAGGGCCACGCCCGCGCCGCCAAGCGCACCTGGGAGCCCGGCGACCGCATCTTGTGCAAAGGGTCGCGGTGGCGGCCTGAAATGTTCCTGACCCGGCGCGGGCGCATTCGCCGTTCCTGCTCCGGGACCAAGCAAATACCATCCGGCAGCCGCACCCGCGATAACGAAAAACCAGACAATCTGCCCGCTCGGATCGGTGTAAATCGTCGGGGCGTTGAAGACGGTACGGTAAAGGTTGACATCGCCCGCGTCATACCGCAGCGGATCGAGGCTGGTCCAGCGGCCGAGGGTGGGCGAGTAGTCGCGGTGACGGAAGTGGTACAGGCCGCTCGTCGCATCAAACCGGCCGTCTTGGTGCAGGTAGAGCCAGGCGAATTGCGAGCCAGAGGAACGTTCGGTCCAGTTGGCGTCGAGGACCGTCACCTGGCCGAACGGGTCGTAGGCGTAGCGTTCGACGACGTTGCCTGAATTGTCAAAGAGCGCGGTGACATTATAATTGGCATCCTGCACCACCCACAACCGCTCGTCCAGGGTGCCGTCGCCGTTGGTGGCTGAATAGCAGCCCATCCCAGTTACGTCACGTAAACTACAGTAATTCTGTATTTTTTTCTAAATATCTCAATTAGTAATTCTATTCGTGCTACTCAATAACAGTACTCCCCAATGTGATGGACCTCATGTGCCTACATTGGCGAGGCAATAACCCTCCTATACTGACTCTTAAGTAATTAAACTAAGCCATACGGTCGTTCAGCTGGTCTGCGTGAATAGCGTGGCCACCTCTCGCCAGTTATCCGGTCTCACCCATAGTGAAACTAGTCGCTCATCCAGCAAGATAGCAACACAGCCCGTTGCAAATTCCACGGCTTGGCTACCAGGAGGAGGTTCTTTTCTGCCAATGCACCACCAACCGGTTGTCGGGTCAAACCAACTGGTTGGAGGACCCATGTCCTCGAAGTGATGTCCGACACCTGGAAGTAATTGCTCATTTGTGTGCGCCTTGATTATACCTGGCACATATTTCGGAATGCAAGGTGAGGTCAGTTCCCGCAGGCCGTATGGGTGATAACCGGCTACATAGACACAAATAAAAGTATCAACATTGATCAGGAGTTCAATTGTGTCAGATAGAAAGGAAGCTAGATGTACAGTAGGTACATATGACGCTTTCACATCATAATAAAACGACCAATCCTTGACGATATAGATAGGCTTTCCTTCTACTGCACGTGTATGTTCACCTATCACACCAGCTGTATCGAGTACTGCTTCGAACCACACTCTCATGATGATGCTCGATCATATATTAATTTCGGTGCCCAACATAGACATAATGGACGACGGTGTTTGTCCGGAGGCGGAAAAGGGGACATTACTGATTTTCGCTGCGCCACTCGCCAATATCATTGATGTCCCCTTTCTCCACCCAGGCGTCTGAATAGTACAGGTCGGTCGTCGTGCCGCTGGCCGTCTCCTGCACCCGCCGATGCAGACCGTCGTAGGCGTAGCTCTTCAGCGTCGCGCCAGAGGCGTCCTTGACAGCCACCAAGCGGTTCCAGGCGTCGTAGACGAACTGCCGGCCGGTCTCGTCCCGAGTCAGGTTGCCGTTGGCGTCGTAACTCGGCGTGACTCCTCCGCTGATGCCGGTGATCTCGTTCTGGGCGTTGTGCGTCCGCGTTTGGGTATTGCCGTTGGTCGTGACGCCCTGCCAGTTGCCCTGAGCGTCGTAGTCCCGACTGCATTACTTGTTTAATCCTTACAAATCAATCGACCTGACCGCAAAAAAATCATAATCAATGAAATCCTCGATCAGATCGAATAAGTCTTGACGTAAGAAAAACACTGAACTCCACAACACCGGATAAGTGTCGATAATAGAATTAGGACAGGTAAATTCAACCTCGGTTTCTCGGTCATTGTTCATCACAAAATTCACACGCACCGTATGTGGTTCTTCACCACGATACCTGCTCACGGTATAGGCCACCAACTCATAGCACTTAGGAAATTTCGCGAACAAACTCGGATCATTCGGCATCCAGTCTAATAACATATCCGGACGACGTTTGTTTCGTCGAATCACGGGATCGCGCGATTCATAAAAACTGAAATCCCCGATGGGTTTCCAAAGATTGATTAGCTTTTTGGGCTTCGCATCGGCAAATACCAAGCCCGGAAAGTCGCGCAGACGCTCATAGAGTTCTTGGCGGATCACCAGGGCAACACTGGGATTAAAGATCGGTGGAATGTACAGACCGCTTTGGATCAACAACAACGGATGCGATAAATCGTCGCCAATAGAATGTGACTTGGCATCACCTCCCCACTCAGCGGGATTCGCTGGAGCATCTGCCCGGATGGCATCGCCATGAAACAGGAGCTTGTGGACAATATCCATCTTCTTTTTGCTCTTGTAATCCATTGTGTCAGCAAGAGCGATGAATCTCATAACTACGTCTCCTGATCGGCGGTGTGAACTACGAACCCCGTACGCCAAACAATGGATTCATACAGTCCGTTCTCTCTGCCGTGGCGGCCGCTTCAGGTCGTTCATAAACCCCGATCTTTCTGTCGTGTGATACGTTCGCTTCGAGCGTCTAACACATCGCATCATCAGATTGGTCCGAACCACTCGCTCTTTGATATAACAAAATCATTGTTCCAAATTACCACATGATTACCTTTTGTTCCACAGTTCGCTCAGGGGCCAAAGAGCTTCTTTGACGGCCCCGCCAAAGCTGCCTGTATCGTACCAGTCGTAGGCGAAGAAAAACACTGCAGTGACCGGTCCACCGGCCTTACTCACCGCGGCCTTAAGACCCTTCTTGGCAAACTTTTTGATTCCTTTCTCGACTGCCTCCTTGGTTGCTTTCTTAGTTGCTTTCTCCGCCTCCTCCTTGGCCGCTCTCTCGGCCGCTTCCCGCGCCACTTTCTCCCTGGCTAGTCGATCGGCACGGACATGATACCGTTCTTTCGCCGGGTTGCTCCCCTCAAAGTACTTCTTATACCTGTCGGAGTTCATCATCGTCTCAGCATGCTTCTTAATCGACTCGGGCGTGATCGGACGGCCTAGGTCCCTTTGTTTTTTGATCCAATTTGCCCATTCTTTATTCCATCCTGAGTTATGAAGACTATCTTTCCCACGGTGAGGACCGCCAGGAATCATGCGGTCATTCTCGGGGGCGTCGAAATCGAAATTGGGGACTTCATTCCGGAACTCCTGGGGAAACATGTGATGCCATTCCTATTTGAACTCCCAGTCCGCGAGACCCAACGGATCAAGCCGGTTGACCAGGGCATTAGCTAATGCCCGGTACAGATTCACATCCCCCGCGGCGTAGCGCAGCGGGTCGAGCGAGGTCCAGCGGCCGAGGGTGGAGAAAGGGGACCTCAATGATATTGGCACGAGGCGCACCGAAAATCGGTAATGTCGCCTTTTCCGCCCGAGCAGTGGCGGTCCAGCACTCGACGTTTTCTTCCCTGATGGCACCTATTACAAGGTCCACGTTTCACAGCCATGAACCACATCGACAAAAACATTGTCAGAGAACTTGCTCGAGACCTCATCGAAGAATTAAACAGAGGGGCTAGACGATTTGCTTTACAACAGTTGGATTGAGCAAGCTGTAAGGCTTCGAGTCAGTAACGAAGCGCAAATTCCTTTGTATGTTATGAATGTACTAGAAGAAATGCTCAAGTCTGGAGAGGTGGAAATCGGTGGCGAGCTAAGACAAGACCGTGATCGAGTCAAATACATTGCCTGGGGAGGCACAGTTGAGCAACGTGTAGCTAGAGCTTTTCAGGAGAAAGAACGAGACCGACAGGTTAATCCCGCCTGGGCCCTAGTCGCATACTGGTTGCGCTTACGGGAAAAGATAGATGGTTATGAAGGTTCTGTAGCTACCGTAGATGAACCGAAGACAGACTGATACGCACGTCTATCCTCTTACTGTACTCGGGTGGATAAAGGGGATATCAATGATATTGGCACGAGGCGCAGCGAAAATCGGTAATGTCGCCTTTTCCGCCCCTACGACCCCTTCGGCCAAGTGACGGTCCTCGACCCCGGCTGGAACGTCCTCTCCACCAGCGCCTTCGCTTGGAACTACCTGCACCAGGGCGGCCGGTTCGACGCGACGAGCGGTCTGTATCATTTCCGCTTCCGCGACTACTCCCCCACCCTCGGCCGCTGGACCAGTTTGGATCCGCTCGGCTACGAAGCAGGCGACGTCAACCTCTTTCGCTATGTCTTCAACGCCCCGACGATTTACACGGATCCGAGCGGGCAGATTGCGGCCCCATTTCCAGACAACTGCTCGTATAGCATTGCAATCCAGAACGCGGGAGCTGGTGGCATGACTGGATTCGGAGGTGGCCTCTGGTGGGCCCTAACATTTGAAAACCGTCCCGATCTCGCCGGGAATGCCCGACTCGGATATAAACCTCCTCATGGCCGCTGGCAGAGGAGTTTCCACTTTGACGCACCTCATGGCGGTGTCTCGCACCCTCACTTCAACGCCGAATTCGGACCGTTGCGTCGGTTCAATCACGCCAGAATCCCGAATTGGCTCTATCGGTTCGGTAACACCAACACCTTGCGGACAGTGGCGAGAGGTACTGTCGTTGTAGGTGTCGCCTGGGATATTTACACAATTGTGACGGCTCCACCAGGACAGCGTGGTCAGGCGATCGGAGGAGCTGTAGGTGGCTGGGGTGGAGCCGCAGCTGGAGCAGCGATCGGCAGTATGATTTGCCCCGGGGTGGGGACGGTGATCGGTGGCCTAATCGGCGGATTCGGTGGGGGTGCCATAGGCTCGTGGATCGGTAGTTGGTTCTAATCGAGGCGTTGGATCGGAAGCACCCTACTTGCGCGATTACGCAACAATACTTATGCCCAAATTATTACGTTACCTCCAGAAGGAAAGACAGACTGCTTGAGGAATGCAAATGGAATGGCTTGTAGCCTTGTTAAGAAAATTTTTGGGTAGCTTTAGATGCAGAGGAACAGAGAAGATGGCAGCGGAAATGGAATATACCTTGTACACAAGAGACAAAGGACCAATTTGCTATGAGTTCGCTCTTTTTCCTTGGTATACCTCGGGCGAGCAGTTCTTGCAGCAGGTGTTGCATTCTTTTCTCCGTTGGTATTGGGAAAGCTCGCGAAGGTATGATCCAAACCCAGTATCTGCTCAATTAGGACTTCCGGCCAGACGGGGTTTGACCCCACTCACAAAGGCAAGTACCGAGGAGTTTATGCGAGACCTAAAGGAACGTGACCTAAACGAGGACATGCGGTTCATAGCCCTGTATGGGGTAGATCCGACTTCTAGTCCGAGTTCGTCGATTACTATGTGGCTTCACGATGCGATTGAGGATTTTTTGAGAAACGAACAAGGGCCGCTTTGGCTGGTTGCCATTCAGACAGGCGACTGCAATTACGAGCAAGTATACGTGGCGCACGAGCCGCCCGCCCCCGTTCAGGAATTGTTGCGGGCGTGGGGCGTTGCGGACAAACAACCACGCTGGGTGCGGCGATACCGCTCGTTGGGAGTGGAAAAACTGGAAGACTACAGGTTGCCGTTACATTATTCGTAACCCGGTTTATATCGACGCGTTGGTGCTGCGCGACCGCGACACCAACGGCGACGGCACCTTGGACGAGCGTCTGTGGGTGGTGCAGGATGCCAACTATAATGTCACGGCGCTCTTTGACAATTCGGGCAACGTCGTCGAACGCTACGTCTACGACCCGTTCGGCCAAGTGACGGTCCTCGACCCCGGCTGGAACGTCCTCTCCGCCAGCGCCTTCGCTTGGAACTACCTGCACCAGGGCGGCCGGTTCGATGCCACGAGCGGCCTGTATCACTTCCGCTATCGCGACTACTCGCCCACCCTCGGCCGCTGGATCAGCCTGGATCCTATTCGCTACGAGGCCGGAGATGTCAACCTCTTTCGCTATGTCTTTAACGCCCCGACGATTTACACGGATCCGAGCGGATTACAGTTTCATGGTACAGCTGGGACTATGAGTCCTGAGTCTCACAGACAACTCGCAAAGATGTTTGAGCGGTTGGATGAGGCGGCGAGGCAGGAAAGGACTCGAATACAAAGCAACATTGTAGCTTTCAGAGAAGCTTGTAAAGCCAATAATATCGATCCAAAGATCGGAGAATCTATTCTCGACGCGTGCTTGACTACTTCAAAACCCTGGAGCATCAATCCCTGCAAAAAATGGACTGAAAAGGTCGATGCTAAACTCCCCGCCAGAGATGGCCGTGACATCGTCAAAGGGACAGAGCGTCCTGGCCCTGGAGGAAAAGGTACGATAGGACTTCAGGTCAGTACGTGGGCTTGGACTTATACTCCTTGTCCAGATAATCTGTGGTGCATCTTTGTTGACGGGCATTTCGGAATTCGAGTAAAGTTTCCGGACGGACAGGTCTTTTACTTTAATGATGGCAGCTGGGGCACAATTTTTACCCCAGCGGATAACAAGATTCCCCCATACGCGAGGTAACCACCTCATGCGAGCCACAACTGACGTGAGTGTTTTCCCTATGTTCTTTTGTCGCAATGTAAAAGTTGTTGTGTTCTGGCTAGTTAGTGGTGTTATCATCGGCGTGTTCATCGCTTTTCTCTTCTGGTGTGGTGACTTGCTGTTCAATGGGCGGAGCATTCGGAAAGCAATTGGAGGCGAGCTCGAGGATGCCTGGGGCACATTACAAGCCTTGGTCGTCCTAGGAAGTCTGGTCGGCGGCGGTGTCGGGTTCTTGAATGGACTGGGCAAAGTACTAAATCGGCCACGACCACGAGAAGGAACGGATCTGACTTGCCCCCGTAAAGATAATGGAACAGCGTAAAGTAGAGGACGCGGTTCGTTTTTCGCTACGAAACCTTGAATCAGTTGACGGACTTGCGCTGCTGACCATTATAGGACACTAACAGCTACAACGTATTGGACACATTGAACACCGCGTTGCACGCAGCGCTTGTTGTTCGACACTTTGGGGCAACTGAAGAAGGCTGACTATAGACGGGATGCTGCAGTTGTGCGCGTACAACAAGCAGAATCAGACGACGGAGGTCGTAGCGCCAAACTGACTCAATGTGCCAACGGCAACCTGACGCGGGACGAGACCGACCGGCAGTTCGTCTACGACGCCTGGAACCGGCTAGTGGCTGTCAAGGACGCCGCGGGCGCGACGCTGAAGAGCTACGCCTACGACGGCCTGCATCGGCGGGTGCAGGAGTCGGCCGGCGG
>JANDJK010000085.1 GCA_024330925.1 Nitrospira sp. | reverse complement strand
ATTGTTTGCCCTCTGGCTTCCACCCGCCTCTCTGTTCGCATTATTGCCCTTGCCTCATTGCCATTGGGCCGCCTCCCACGTGCGGTACGACCCCGTCAAGTTCCTCGCTCGAAAACCATGCTGACCGAGCAGGCGCGCCGCGATGTACGACCGCTGTCCGGTCTGGCAATAGACGACAATCTCGCGATCGCGGGGCAATTCGGCCATGCGACTCCGGAGTTCGTCCAGTGGAATATGGAACGAACCAGGAATCGCTCCCTTTGCCCGCTCATCGGCTCGGCGGACATCCAACAAGACGGTCGTGCGGGAATCGAGCGAGGCGACCTCTCGCCACTGGGCCAACGCCACATCGCCCCTCACCACGTTCTGCGCGACCATCCCCGCAACGTTCACCGGATCCTTGGCCGAACCATACGGGGGCGCATAGGCCAGTTCCAGATCCACCAGGTCATGAACCGTCATGCCGGCTTTCAGTGCCGTCGCCAACACATCGATCCGTTTATCTACTCCCTCCCGGCCGACAACTTGTGCACCAAGCAACTTGCCCGTTTCCGGCGCGAACAGGATTTTCATGGCGATCGGCTCTGCGCCGGGATAGTAGCCTGCATGGGAATTCGGATGCAAATGAACAACTTGGAAGGGGATGGCAGCAGCCTGCAGCGTCTTTTCATTCGCTCCTGTACAGGCAGCCGTGAGAGTAAAGAGCCGTAGGATAGAGGTGCCCCACGTCGCCTCATATCGGGCAGGACGGCCTACAATGTTGTCGGCGGCGATGCGGCCTTGGCGATTGGCCGGGCCGGCCAGCGGAACCAAGGCCCATTGCCCGGTGACGCCGTCACGCACTTCAATCGCATCGCCAACCGCCCAGATGGCGGGATCGCTGGTCCGAAGGTATTCATCGACCCGAATCCCGCCCAGCGCGCCAATCTCCAAACCGGCATCTTTTGCCAACGTCACCTCCGGCTTGACTCCCATGCTGAGTACGACCGTATCAGCCGGCAACCGGCACCCGCTCTTGAGGACGACGATCGACGATTTGGCCGGCTCTCTTTCCGAGGGAGGTTCAAACGACACGACCGGATCGTTGCGATACAACGTGACTCCGTTCTCGCGCAGCTCCTGGTGCAGCCAGGCTGCCATGTCCGGATCGAGCGGCGCCATCACGTGAGACTGCGCCTCGACCACCGTGACCTCGTAGCCACGCCTCCGCAACTGTTCAGTCATCTCGAGGCCGATATAGCCCCCTCCCACCACCACGGCACGACATCGGCCACATTCGCTTGACCAGGCCATGATCCGTTCGACGTCGGAAATGTTCCGCACCGTGAAATGACCGAGCCGGTCGATTCCCGGCAGCGGCGGCTTTACCGGCGAGGCTCCCATCGACAGAATCAGCGCGTCATAGGCTTCGTCATACTCGCGACCAGTTTCGAGTTCTCTGGCTCGAACGACACGAGCGGTCCGATTAATCCCGAGCACTTCCGTCTTGACGCGCACATCCAGATTGAACCGGGCCTTGAGACTCGCCGGTGTCTGCACCAGCAAACTGTCCGGTTCGGCGATCTCGCCCCCGACGAAATAAGGCAGCCCGCAGTTGGCGAACGACACATGCGGACCACGTTCAAACACAATGATCTCACACGATTCGCACAACCGCCGCACCCTAGCCGCCGCGGTAGCCCCGCCCGCGACTCCACCGATGATGATAAGGCGACGACCCATCTTTTTGTTCGCCTGCACCCCCCGGCCCGTGAGGCCATCTCCACTGTGGGTGGCTCGTCTTCACCTCCTAGCTTTCATGACCCTTTTCCATCCTGGCCTTCATGGCCTCCCGCCCGGCCTTCACTGCCGCCTCAACGTCCGCTTTCTTTTCCGCCACGTATCGTTTGCCCCGTTCGATCACTTCGTCGAGCGCGGCCCTGGCCTCCTTGGCTTTTTCGATGATTTCTTCCTCGGTCTGCTCCGCATACTCTTTGATGGCTCGTCGCGTCTCCTGCCCCGACCTCGGTGTCAATAAAATGCCGGCAACGGCTCCCACGATGGCACCGGCAAGAAAGGCAAGGACAGTTCCCGCACCGGAATCGTCATTCTCATAACGTGCCATGGCAATCCTCCTGGTTGAAAGTGCTGCTGCACAACCACGCACCCGCACTGCGCCCCAACGGCCTTATGAAACAGATTTACCCCTCTTCCTCAAGACCTTTCAACGGGAAAAGACGACCGCCTGACACGGAGCCACCCTTCAGCCGATCGGATCAAACGAAACCACGCTCCGGATATACGACAAGACATCCCAGCTCTCTTGATCCGACAGGCGCCCCGCCCATCCGTGCATGGGGCTGAAGAGCACTCCGTCCTTGTCCTCTCCCTTGGCCGCTCGCGCGGCGAACAGGGCCAGGACCTGTTGCTCCCAGGCATCGGGCATGCCGAGCAAGGGGTTGCGTACCCTTGTCCCGACCCTCGTCACCCGCCAGCCCTGGTCCCGCGACAATCGACCGGCGATGTCCGGTGCGAGATCGGTGCAGACCTTTACCCCCTCCACTGGCCCTCCTGTCGCCATCTCCCTCCTCATGGCTTCGCCGAACTGCCTGATCAACATCGTCGCCACCTCCGAAGTAGGCCGGTCGTATTCCGCTCACGCAGCAGCTTGGCTCACCAGGGGCCGCACCGCCCACAGAGCGAAGCCAGCGATCAAACGTGTTCTTGCTCGTTCTCGTCTTCTCATCCGAATCCCTTCTGAAACACCCCATCATTTTTTTCTCAATGTTCGTGAGTCTGTCCTCCGGTCATCACACTGTCCTCGTGATCGCCGCTCCCATGTTGTTCTTGATGGCCATCATCTGTTCCTCCATGACTTTCCTGTCCCATCCTTCCATGGTCCATTCCTCCCATCTCGGACCGCTGTCCGCCACCGGCCTGACTACTGTGTCCACCATGTCCGCGCCCACTCATGCCGCCACCGCCCATGCCTCCACCCTGTTTCTTGCCTTCCCGTTTCATCTGCTCACGATGGGCACGGTCTTTTTCCCGCTGGTCGGCAGTCAGAAGAGCCATGGCCTCACGCTGGCTCTTAATCGCCGAAAACAGCAACGCCCCCTCTGCCCGTTTCAGTTGATCGACTTTCGTCTGAATCGCGGCAAGGTCGGTCTTTTCGTCGTCCAGCAGCGCATCCAATTCGAGTTTGGCGACTTTTCGGTCTGCTTCGAGCCGAGCCTCCGTCCGTTTGAAGTCCAACCGCAGAGCCTTGAGCTTGGCGACCTGTTCGGACGTCAGCCCGAACTCCTTGGCATGTTTCAATAGATGGGTGAGGTAGTGCCCACTCTGATCCACTTGGCCTTCTTGCTCATGACCGCCGTGTCCCATCGGCCCATGCCCCTGATCGGCCAAGCCAGGTGATGCAGTCAGGCCCACAATCAAGAGGATACTCGCCACTGCTCGCCACCGCTTTTTCACCGGTCGCATCGTCGTTTCCTCCCTGTATTGAGCTGTCGCAACGTCACGAAACCTGAGAGCCGACTCCCTCTTCCAATAAGAGCGCTTCCGCTCACATTGGATTCACCCCCATCGTTGCTATTCCGGTGCCGCGGAGATGACCGCATGCTTCTCATTGAACGACTGCAAAACGCAAAGCAGGAAGGTGATCAAACCAAGAGGAGCGCGGGAAGAGTCCGAAGGAAGAGAAGCACCCGTGGTGCAGGACTACTCAGCCCACGTGAGTCCCGTGAGGAAAAACGCGCCAGCAGAAGAAGTCGTATCGAGCCGGCCTCTCCCCTCTCGGCAACCAGCCAAGGGACGACCACAGATTCCCTTGTCCTCTTTCAGCAGCCGAGGTGGATCAATGACGATCGTGCTTCCCGCACAGTTCCGTCAAGACCTTGAGAATGTCGGCCGGGCGGGGCGGACAGCCGGGGATTCGTACATCCACCGGCACATGTCGATCGACAGGACCAGTCACAGCATAGCTGCCTTTGAACATGCCACAGTTGATCGCACAGTCGCCGAGCGCAATCACGAGTTTTGGATCAGGCGTCTGCTTATACACATCTTTCAAGGCTCGCTCCATGTTGATAGTGACCGGCCCCGTCACTACCAGCGCATCGGCATGGCGCGGCGAGGCGGCGATGCGGATGCCAAACCGCTCCGCATCATAGACCGGATTCATGAGCGCGTTCATTTCCATCTCGCACGCATTGCAGGAGCCGGTATCGACTTCCCGGATCACCAAGGACCGACGGAAGGGCTTCGCCTTTTCCGCCGCGGCCGGATCGATCGATTCGTGAGGAGCCGCCGATTGGGGATAGCGCCCAGTCACCACACCCGTTTTTAAACTTTTCTTGATGATGCGGAACACGGCTTCCTCCTGGAGATCGTTTTATAGATCGTTGCCGGCGTAGGACAAATTGAAGCTCTTGTTGATCAGTGGAAAGTCCGGGATGATGTTACCCACCACCGCCCACTGGATTGCGGGCCAGTTCACGAACGAGGGGTCGCGCACCTTGCACCGATGGATGGTTTCGTTCTCTCCCGCCATGACCATGTACAGAATTTCCCCCCGCCACCCCTCAACCGCCGAGAGAGCCCATTCACCGGCCTTGGGGGTCTTGGGAAGCCTGGAATTGAGACGAGGCTCCGCCGCGATCGGCCCAGTCGGCATTGTTGCACAGAGTTGCTTGACCAATCGGATGGACTCATGAATCTCATCCATCCGGACTCGCATGCGCGCCCGTACGTCGCCATAGTGATACATCGCAACCTTGACCGCCAGCTCGCCATAGGCAGCAAAGGGGCGATCGCGGCGGAGATCATAATCAAGTCCAGACGCCCGCCCAACGACACCAACCACCGCATGATCCCGCGCCGTCCGAGTGGTCAAGACACCGGTGGTCTCTAATCGATCAATAAGGGAAGAGTTGGCAGCGATAATGGATTCCAACTCCGAAAAATCCTGCTCGAGGCGGTCCAGTTCTTTAGGAATTTCAGTCAATTGATTCGGCGTGAGATCAACGGTCACGCCGCCGACTCGATTGACGCCACGCAGAAACCGCGAACCGGTCAGCCGGTCGTTGAGTTGCATCACCTGTTCCTTGAGACGCCCGCAATGAGCGTGCGGCAACGAATAGGCCGTGTCGTTGCAGATGGCTCCGACGTCCCCTACATGATTGTGGAGCCGCTCCAGCTCAAGGAAGAGACTCCGTAAGAAGCGACCGCGGCGCGGCACCTCAAGCCCTATCAGGGTTTCCACAGCCTGGCAATAGGCGAGACTGTGCCCGACCGTCGTGTCGCCGGAAATCCGTTCGGCCAGCGGCACGGCGTCGGTCAAGGTCCGTTGCTCGAACAACTTCTCAACGCCGCGATGTTTCCAGAAATGCCGCAGCTCCAGTTGCATGATGGGCTCGCCCGCCACGGAGAAGCGAAAATGACCCGGCTCGATGATCCCGGCATGAATGGGCCCGACGGGCACCTCGAAGACTCCTTCTCCTTCGATATGGAGAAAACGGTAGTTCCCCTGTTGCCGGCCGAGGACCTCATTCCACGGAAAGCCTTTCTGCAGCGGATGGGTCCCCTTGGGCCAATGTTCGTGCCGCACCAGACGGCGGAGATCGGGATGCCCGACCGGAATCAATCCGAACATGTCACGGATCTCACGCTCATACCACTGGGCCGCATGAATGTGCGGGGTGATGGAGGGGAAGAGCCGATCATCCCCCTCCAGCTCGATGGACAGCACCACCCACTGGCGGACATTGTCCAGCGCGAACAGGTAATGGAGGCTTGCTCCTTCCCGCATCGGTCGATCATCGACCGCCCACAGAAGCGCCAGCCGGCTCTGCCACTTCTGGTGGTGGTGCAGGTACTGTGCGACCGCCGGGAGCGATTCTTTCTGCACGAGGAATCGAGAGAAGCCCCCACCTCCCCCTTCGATTTGAACAAGAGACGGAAACTCAGCCTTGAGCATCGCGGCGTGGGATTCTGGACCGGCCATCACCGTTGCCTCTCTAGCGCAGCAAAAGAAGGTTCGTCGCTCGCCCCAGCAACTCGCGCAATGGAGGCGGGAGCACGAAGCCAAACCCCACCAACGCGGCAATCAGAAGAACCATCGGCACGTGCCCCGCCGTCCAGACCTCCCCGCGCACAATTTCCTGCGCCGGCGTTCCCCAGACCATTGTGGTCACCCGATAGATCAGCCCGCCGAATGCCAACACGGCTGAAAGTAAAAAGACCGTCACCAACCCCATCCGGCCGTTCTCACCAGAGAAGGAGGCTGAGAAAGCCGCTGCGCCATCTTCTCCGAATCCCGATGCCGCAAGGGCGGTAACGATCGACGTCTCGCTGGCAAACAGCGCGCCGGGGGGGAGGGCGGACAAGGCCAGGCCCGCAAACAGGAGAGCCATGGCCGTCCACGGCTGAGCGACCATCACGCCCTGGACCTGACTGATGTCCACCGTCCGAAAGCGGCGATGGACATTGCCCGCGGCAAAAAACGCGACCGATTTGGCGAACGCGTGGTTAAGCAGATGAAACAACCCACCGAACGTTCCCACCGTTCCTCCGATGCCGAACCCGATCATAGCGATCCCCATATGCTCGATACTGGAATAGGCGAACAGGCGTTTGTAGTTGCGCTGGACGAGGATGAACAACGCGGCCGTCACAAACGAGGCAAAGCCCAGCAGCAGCAGGAGATTGCCGCTGAAGGATGCCGGAACGGCATGATCGACGATCATCTTGATCCGAAGAATCGCATAGACCGCCACCACTTCGAGCACGCCGGCTAACATGGCCACCACCGGAGCCGGCGCCTCCGTATAGGCATCCGGCAGCCACGAGTGCATCGGCACGAACCCCACTTTGGTGCCGTAGCCCACCAGGATGAAGATGAACGCCAGCTTCAGCACGTGCTGATTCAACCGGTCGGCCACCGGCAGCAACTCCGTGACGTTCAACGCTTTCCCGACGTCGCTCAACACATGGAGCGAGGAATAATAGACCAGCACAACGCCGAACAACGCGAGCGAGATCCCCACCGAACACAGGATCAAATACTTCCAGCCGGCTTCCAGCGACTCTCGCCTGCGCCAGAAGGCGATAAGAAACGTGGTGGCCAGCGTTGTCGCCTCCACGGCCACCCATTGCACCCCGATGCTGTTCGCCGTCGTCGCCAGCACCATCGCGAGCAAAAACATGTGGAACAGAAAAAAGAACAGATTGAGTCGATTCGGCGCGATCACTCCTCGCGCGACCTGTTCGTCCAGGTATGAGCGCATGTAGAGCGAACAGGCCAGCCCCACCGTGCCGATGATGAACAGCACAAAGACGGACAAGGCGTCGAAATACATCGATGCCCCAAGCACCGTCAGCGGGCCGTCATCGAGAACCATACGGGTGATCAGGAGCTCCGCGAGGACCAGCAGGCCCATGCTGGTCAGATTGATCACGTGCAGCAGAGAAGGCCGGCGAACAGCCAGGCTCAGCCCCCCCGCCAACAACGGGGCGACCACCAGCATCGCCGCCGCAACCGTCACCAACCAGTCAGTCATTCTTTCAACCCCGTCAGATGACTCGTATCCACGCTGTCAAAAGCGTCCTGGAGGCGGTTCATGTAGATCCCCGCGATCAAGGCCGCCACCAGCACGTCGAAGAACACCCCAAGTTCCACGACGAACGGCATCCCATGCGTGGCGGCCGTCGCCCCGAGGAACAAGCCGTTTTCCATGACCAAGAACCCGACCAATTGTGTCACGGCCTTTTGCCTCGCGATCATCGTAAACAGTCCGATGAGGACGATCGCCAGCGCGATGGCGAGCGAGTCGCGAGTGAGCACATGGCCCAACGGAATGATGGGGCGCGTAATGAAAAAGGCCAGTATCACCAACGTGCCGCAGACCAACAAGGCAACCGGCACATTGACGTTCATCACCAGTTCCCGTTTGACGTTCAGACGCTGGATCACTTTCTTCAGCACGACAGGGATGATGATCACCTTGACGAGCCCAGTCATCGCCGCCGTCACATAAACATGATGATTGTCTGTCAGAAATCCCACCAGGACCGCCGTTCCGGCAAGAAACGCCGATTGCAGCGCAAACAGGTCCACACAGGCCGCAAGGCGACGCTGTGCGACGATGGCAAAACACGTCAACAAGAGCAGGGCCGAACACAGATCGATCAACTGAGAGCCCATCTCCGACAACATTCGTTTCGCTCAGCTCCGCAGAATATAGAAAAAGACCAATCCCAGCAGGGCGAAGATAAACGCGACCCCCAGCAGGTCCGTCACCCGGAACAGCCGTAATTTCGCAAACATACATTCGATGACCCCGATGGCCACGGCAAGCCCTGCCACCTTCACCAGATACACCAACAGTCCGATTCCAAGCGCGGCCGGCTCCGGAGTCGTCGCAATGCCCCATGGCACAAACACGTTGGCCATCAGTGACAGCAAAAGGGTCAATTTCAAGGCGGACGCCCATTCGAGGAGAGCAAGATACCGACCCGAATATTCCAAGATCATGGCCTCATGGATCATGGTGAGCTCCAGGTGGGTCGCCGGATTGTCAACCGGCACGCGGCCTGCCTCAGCCAGCGTCACGATAAAGAGCGCGGCAAACGCCATGAGATGGGGGGCCGGATCCGTCACGATGCCTTGCAGCATGGCGGTCTGATGAACGACCGTGCTGAGGTTGGTGGAACCGGCTGTCAAGGCGATGGCAAAGATGGACAACATCATGGCCGGCTCGGTCAACGAGGCGACAATCGCTTCGCGGCTGCTCCCCATCCCTCCAAACGCCGAACCGGCATCCAACCCCGCCAACATCAGAAAGAACGTTCCTAAGGCCAGCAGGTAGACTAACGCGATGATATTGCCCG
>JANDJK010000084.1 GCA_024330925.1 Nitrospira sp. | reverse complement strand
AACCGGCTCAGGCGGATCGTCATCTTGCCACACTCCTTGCCTGTGAACCGGGACATGCCGAAGGACTCTTGCTCTGCGGCGTGCTCTGTATGCAGCGGGAACAGTATGAAGAAGCCGAGGCATTGTTCGCGCGAGCCCTCAAGGCTGGTGCTGATCGCCGCAAATGTCTCATGGGGATGGGGATGGCCGCGCTGGGCCGATCCTACGCCCAAGGAGCGTGGGAACGGTTTTGTGAGGTGCTGGCGGATTACCCTGATGACCCAGAGGCGATCCATTGGCTCTTGCGGGCGGGCACGGCGCAGAATCGATGGGAGGAATTGAGCCGGCACTTAGCGTCGTATGTCAAGCGCAATCCCGGCGATCTGGCCGTGCGGTTTGCGCTCGCGGGTGTGTGGCTTCGTGCCGAGCGGATTGAAGAGGCGAGACAAGAACGAGAGGTGATCCAGTCTCTTGATCCACACTTCGATGGGCTGGCCGAGTTGGAGCAAGCGATCGCAAAACAAGAGGCGATGGCGGCCGTGGAAGCAACGGAAAGATAAGGATCATGGCGAGGACGCTGGTCGTCCAGCTTGCCAGGCTTGGCGATCTGATCCAGACAATTCCGGCGATTACCGCGCTGAGGATGGCCAACCCCGAAGGTGGACTGGACCTCCTGTGTCCATCTTCGCTGGCGCCGATTGGGCGGCTGATCCCAGGGATTGACCAGATGCTGGAGTGGGATGGAGCCGTCTGGCACCGATGGGCGAAGGAAGCATCGGCTGGCCTTCTTCCAACGCACGTTGAACGGGCCACAAAACAGCTTGAGGCGCTGGCACGTCATCGGTATGGGACGGCCTATGTGCTCAATCATCACCGCCGGGCATTGTTGGTCGGCTCTGTGCTGGCAGACGACATCAGGGGACCGTTGCTCGATGGTCCGTTGGGGAGCACACTGTCTCCTTGGGCGTCCTATGTGAGAGAAGTTGCCCATACGGGGCGTGGGTGTCGGGTGCATCTGGCCGATGCGTTCTGTGGACTGTGTGGTGTGCTTCCTCCTGGCGAACCTCCGATGCTCAGAAGGCCTTTGTGCCCGTTGCCATCCGGTCTTGATCAGATCGGCCGACGAGGGGAGCCTTGGATCGGTCTGATCGTCGGAGCTGGAGCGGTTGAACGGCTGGTGCCGGTCGACATCTGGAAAGAATTGATCATCCGGTTTCTGGAATCCGCTCCACACGGTCGTGTTGTGTTACTGGGCGAGGAATGGGAACGGGGACGGAGGATTCAAGATCTTTTGCCGTCATTGTTGTTGGGACGTGTCTGGGATGTCACCGGGCGCACGTCGCTTCTCGAACTGGTTTCGGTGCTGGGTCGCTGTCACCTGGTCATCGGCTCCGATACAGGGCCGCTTCATCTGGCCGCTGCTGTGGGCATCACAGTGATCGGCTGGTACTGTGGGCTGGCCCGGGTGCATGAGACCGGCCCCTATGGAGTTGGCCATGTGGTGTGGCAAGCGGAGGAGCCAATAGACAAATCCTCCAGGAGACGGACCGATATCCGACCAAGTCGGTGGCCGATCGAAGAGACGATTCTGTTCTTGCTGCGGGGCAAGGGGGCATTACCGGCAGCGGTGGCGCCCGGCTGGTCGGTCTGGACCAGCCACTGTGATCGATGGGGGGCTTATTACACCGAAAGCGGAAGTCTATCGAGCCCCCCTCCGGAACGGGAAGCGCTTTGGGCCGAACTGTCACCCTTCGTCTTGAGGTAAGCGAGGGCGCGTGAACAACTTGCCGGACAATCTCCCCTGGCTTCGCAAAACTGCTCCCGCACTGGCTGAGGCTGTCAGAGCGGCGCCGGGGGGAGTTCTTTCGCTTCTTCCATCACGTGAGGGAACGGTCACGGCGAAACATGGGGATCGATGGATTCACAGTTCCTATGATCCTCGCAAAGAGGCCCGTGCTTGGGCGAACGCACAATTCAAGGAGTGGAAAGATGACGAAGTCGGGGTGGGGCTCGGTGTCGGGCTTTTGTATCACGTGGAGGCGTTGGCCTCGCTGAAGCAAGACGGCCGCAGGTTGGCGGTGATCGTTCCTGATGTGTCGGAGTTGAAAGATGCGCTCGACGCTCGTCCGCTTGGCTCCTGGCCGGAGACTATCGAATGGATTTGGGGAGAGCCGGAGGACATGGCGCGACGCCTGGCCGACTTCGGAAAACCCTTACGGTTCATGACCTATGCTCCGGCAGCCGGCCTGCATGAAGCCATCCATCGTGCGGTGGAGGCAGCCTTGCGCCGGATGGTGGCGAGTCGGCAGAGTGGGCAACTACGGATGGCAGTGGTTGGCCCTCTCTATGGCGGATCATTACCGATCGCCCGCTATGTGATCTCGGCGCTGGAATCGTTGGGCCATCGTGTGACCTGGATCGACCACAGTATCCACCACACCAGCTATGAACGGTTCGATTCCTACCGAGAGATCCGCCATCGCCTGACGATGCAAAACCGCTTCGTAGAGCTCTTAAGTTTGGATACCGCGGCTCGCTTGGCCGAAGATCCGCCCGACTTGGTGCTTGCTATTGCCCAGGCACCATTAACCGCTGGTGTGTTAGCCCATCTGCGAAAGAAGAAATTTCTCACGGCGATGTGGTTCGTGGAAAACTATCGGCACCTGACTTACTGGCAGCAGATGGCTTCACACTACGACCATTGGTTTGTCATTCAACGTGGAGAATGTTTTGAAGCGTTTCGGCGGGCGGGCGCTCCCCAGGTTCATTACCTGCCGATGGCCGCTGATCCTCAAGTCTTTTATCCCTCTCCGCTCACGGACGATGAACAACGTGAATATGGTGCTGATGTCTCATTTGTGGGGGCTGGATACCAGAATCGGCGGGTGCTGTTGCCGTGTTGGCTGTCACCCGAATGGACGTTCAAACTCTGGGGAAATGCATGGGAAGGAGCAGCCGATCTGACATCGGTGTTGCAGCGAGGGGGCGCTCGCATCGACACCCAGACGTGCCGGAAGGTCTTCAGCGCCACCACTATCAATCTAAACCTCCATTCGTACGATGGACCATCGTTAGATCCTCAAGCGGATTTCGTGAATCCGCGAACATTCGAGTTGGCTGCCTGCGGAGCGTTTCAACTGGTGGATGAGCGATCGTTGTTGCCCGACTTGTTTACTGACCAAGAAATTGTTCGATTTCGCTCCGCCGATGAGGTGCCGCACTTGATTCGTCGATGGCTCCATGACCATGAGGCAAGGCGAGCGGTGGCAGAAGCAGCTCGGCACCGAGTGCTTGCGCACCATACCTATCGTCATCGGATGGAAGAGTTATTGGCAGTGATCGGTCTCCGCTACCCGGATCGGATCGGAGCTATTCTGCGTGGGGATCGAAATGCGGGAGCGCTGGCTGATCGGGCCGAAACTCCGTCCGAACTGGCAACGTGGCTGGGCCGGTTCCGCCGTGACCAGCGAGTCGAGTTGAAGGACATAGCGGACGAGATTCGGGCAAAAGGCGCCGGTCGTCGCTTAGCTCGTGAAGAATTGCTCATTCTCCTGCTGGATAGTTATCGCTCGGAAACGAGAGATCTTGTCTGAGAAAGCGGAGGACGGGACGAGAGTGCGAGTCCGGTCTTCCGAAGGAGATCGGTCGGCGGTTGCAGCCAAAAGCAGAGAACCAGGACGATGAAGCAGGTTCTGATTGTGAACATAACTCGCATGGGAGATCTGGTGCAGATGGGGGCTCTGCTGAGCCGGCTGGCGCAAGAATGGCCTGGCTGTGCCGTCGATCTCGTGATCGACCGGCGGTTTGCTCCTGTGGCTGCGCTGCTGCCTGGTTTGCGTGAGGTCGTCACCCATGACTTTCATGAGCTGATCGAGGAGAGTCGAACGGCCGCCAAAGATGTTGTCTCGCTGTATCGGGAGTTTGTCGAATGGATTCGGCCGTTGGCCGAGCGCCGGTATGACCGCATCATCAACCTCACGTTCAATCGAGCCAGCGCGCTTCTGGTTAGTTCCATCGGGGCTCTCGACATCCGCGGCGCGCGAACCGCCTGGGATGGCGGAACAGTCATCGACAACCCATGGATGGCCTATTTCGCCGATATGCATCATTTCCGCCGGATCAATCGGTTCAATTTGGTCGATCTTTACGCCTTGGGTGGAAGCGGACCGGGTCTCTTCACGCCGCTGAAGCTGATGGTCGAGAAAGCGGATCACGAATGGGCCTGCCGTGTGCTCTCCGCCGATGGTCATGAGCGGATGGAGTGGATTGCAGTCCAGGCCGGCGCTAGCGATGTGATGAAGGCATGGAGGCCCAACCATTTTGGTCGCACGTTGGCGCTTCTGTCCAAACAATGGAGTGGTGGAGTCGTGTTTCTCGGAGCCGAGTCTGAAAAAGAAACGGTGGCCCAGGTTGTGCGAGAGTACCAGGCGGTAGGAGGAACTAATCCGATTAAGAACCTGACAGGACAGACCACGATCTCTCAGGCCACGGCGTTGCTGGCTGCCTCCCGCCTGTTGTTGACCAACGATACGGGTCCCATGCACCTGGCCGTCGCCGTGGGGACTCCGGTCGTCGATCTCTCGGTCGGGCACGTCGATTTTCGGGAGACCGGTCCCTACGGACCAGGACACTGGGTGCTTCAACCGGAGTTGGACTGCGCGCCCTGCGGATTTGATCAGGTGTGTGCCCACCACGCATGCAAGGACCGTTTGCAGGTCGATCAAGTGGCGGCGCTGCTGCTCCATGCCCTGGGGCAAGGCCCGTTTCCTTCCGACATTCGCGGGTTCCGCGTCTATCAATCCGATGTCGATGAAGACAGTTTAGGAACGTTCAGATGCCGTGCGGGACAGGAGCCAGAGCATGAAGCCTGGTACGCCACCTTTTGGCGGCGTTATTGGTACGAAACCTTCACGGGGGTTCAAAGTCGAATCCCTGCCCCGGCGATTCCGATGCCCGATGTCGACGGGGCTCGGTCGGTGATCGAGAGCCTGGCGCCGGCCGTCGAGCGCGCCTGTGCTCAGGCCCGCGAGATTGTTCACGTGGCGACGAGCCGGCCGCTTGATGTGAAAAAACTTCAGATGCTACAGCGCTCGCTTGCTCAAGAGAAGGAACGGCTCGTCACTCTGGGGATGGGTTCGATGGCCACCAGACCTCTCACGGTCGCGTTTCTCAGGACTGTTCAAGGCGATGACGTGGAGGGATTGGAAGCGATGGCTCGCCACCAGGTGTGCGCGTATGAGCTATGGTGGGCCAGCTTAACTCAAGTAGGGGGGGCGTTAGGCATTCTTGATCGGGAGGAGCTGAAAAGTAAGCCTTGGGGTAAGGCTGTTCCTGACGCTGCTTATGTGGTGTGACGCGCGGAGAATCGTTGTGAAGGGTGCAAGAGAGAGAGGTCTTGATCGTTGAGGCCCAAAGAGAATGGGTGGAAGGAGAAGAGCGATGCGAGTACAACTCGATCAAGAAGAATGGGTAGTCGAGGGCCAGGCAACGTTGGCGGACGTCTTGGCTGACATTAGCGATCGCGCCCATGCTCGTTCTCGTCTCGTGACAAAACTACAATTGGATCATCGGAACGTCACAGATCGCGACCTTGACAGTTCCTTGCTCAGCCAGTCGGCCTTGCAGTATGGGCAGCTCGTTGCCCTCACGCAATCGATTGCGGATCTCGAGCATGACGCTTGGGTTGCCGCTGGCCGCTATGCGAGACTCCTGCATGCAGAAGGACAGACTCTGTTAGAGGCCTGGCGGGCCGGAACTCCTCGTGATCCCGCCATGAACGAGTGGCTAGGGCGTTTGGCCGATTATCTGGAATTTACCGAGGGCAGGGAGCAGCACGGCCCGGCTGATCGGCGCACCTCTCTGAGTTTTTGGGTGCAGGAGCTGTTAGCGGCCCGAGAGCGGAGTGACATGATCCTAACAGCTGATCTCCTGGAATACGAAATCCTACCTCGCTTAGCGGCATAGTCTTCATCCACTTATCGGACAAGATGAAGCCATCTGATGTTCATTCTTGCCCGTTGCCTTGTTGTGTCCTGTTCCGGTCGTTGCTGCTTAAGTCTTCCGATGATCAGCCGATAACGTGGGTGATCAGCGAATGGCGCTGAGGGTCAAACAAGCTTCTGCACGGATGTCGGAAGCGAGCAGTAACGTTTTAGCGGCAAGGAGGAGAAGGTATGGCTCTGATTGTCAACAATAACCCCGCGTCGATTGCGGCACAGCGGAATCTGACGGTGAGCAGCAATGCTTTGCAACGTTCAGTCGAACGGCTCTCGTCCGGCCTTCGGATTACCCGCGCGGCGGACGACGCTGCCGGCCTTGGATTGTCCGAGTCCCTGCGGGCACAGATTCGCAGTATCAACCAGGCGACCCGTAATGCCTCGGATGGGATCAGCTTGACGCAAATCGCCGACGGCGCCGCTTCGGTCATCGGTTCTCTGTTGGCAAGAATGCGTGAGTTGGCCTCGCAATCGTCAAGCGGCACAGTGGGGGCTACTGAGCGGTCTTACATCGACCAAGAATTTATTGCCCTGCGGTCGGAAATCGACCGAATTGCTCAAACGACCGAATTCAACGGCCAGGCACTGACCAGTGGTTCAGCTATCAGTTTCTCGATCGCGATCGGCTTCCGGAGCGGCACGGGCAACACCTTGTCGTTGGATTTGAACGATATCACGACGACATCATTGGGGCTCAGCAGTGTCAACGTCTCCACGTCGGCCAATGCGGCAAGCGCCTTGGCGAACATTGACAACGCCATCAGCGCGGTTGCGACCGCCCGAGCTGAGTACGGGTCACTGCAAAACCGGCTGGAGGCCACGATTGCGAACCTCCAGGTGACGAGCGAAAACCTCACAGCGGCCGAATCTCGCATCCGCGATGCAGACATCGCGTACGAAACGTCGCTGTTTGTCAAGAACCAAATTCTGGTCCAGACCGGTATTTCCGTGCTTGCGCAAGCAAATACGCTGCCGCAAAACGCTTTAGCGTTGCTGCAACGATAATCTAACAACAATGGATTGGCCGCTTGGCCTGTTGAAGGCTGAGCGGCCGCACATCCGTGGGAGTTTTCTTTGAGGGAGACTTGCCATGGTAACACAGGCTATCGGGAAGGCAGATCCCTTGATTGCGATCCTCAAGGAGCATCGGTCAGAACAGGGGCAGGCACAGTTGGCCGCTCACAGTCAGCCTGCCCATTATCTACTTCGAGCCGCGGTTGCTCCTTCTGACTCTGCTTCTTCGGCTGCTCGGAAAGAGGGCAATGAACTTGCACGATCAGTGGCGAAGATCGAACAGGTTCTTCAATCGGCTGGACTTCAGGTCCGGCTCCTGGTCGACCAAGAAACTGAGCGAGTAGTGGTGAGGGTGGTGAAGGAATCCGGAGAAGTGGTTCGCCAGTTTCCACCAGAAGAAATTTTGGAGTTGACCAAGTATCTATCTGAGGAGCAGCAGAGCCAGTTGGAAAGGGGCGTGTTCCTGGAGCAGAGGATCTGACAGTCGATGTGAACCGTCGGAGGCCAGAAGATGGCGACGATTAGTTTTGGCGGACTCGGCAACGGGGTCGATTTTGGTCCGGTGATTGAACAGTTGCTGAAGGTCGCCCGTTTGCCGATTGATCGGTTGAACGAGCAAAAAGCCACGCTTAATTCAAAAAGCATGGACTATGCGACATTGAGCACCAAGCTGGCGACGTTACAAAGCACCGCTGAGAAATTGAGACGAGCGGTTTCTTTTGACCGATTCTCCGCCAGTGTGTCTAACGAAACAGTATTGACCGCGACGGCTTCCTCCTCGGCGACACAGGGCACCTATCAAATTCAGGTTACCAGGATTGCGCAGTCGCATCAGCTTGCCAGCAAGGCGGCTAAGGCCGTCGCCTCCGCGACGACTGATATTGTGTCGGGAAGTTCAGCGACCTTTACGTTTCGTGTGGGATCGGGATCTGATCAAACCGTCACGCTTGGCGCGACAGCCACCCTCGAAGACTTAAGGGATCAGATCAATGATCTGGGGGCCGGTGTCGTCGCCTCCATCATCAATACCGGTTCGGAGACGACGCCAGCCTACCGACTAGTGCTGACGTCCACTAACACGGGTGCCGACAACGCCATCACCATTGTAACTGATCAGACGGATCTGGATTTGACGAACGGCAGTGGAACGGGCGGGACGGATACCTTACAAGCAGCACAGGATGCGGAGGTGATCGTCGGCTCATCGTCAACCGTCACGCTGACGAGGAGCAGCAATGTGATCACCGATGCGATTTCCGGCGTGACCCTCACCATCAAGAATACGGGGACAGTCCAGGTGGGAGTGAACAGGGATATCAATGCTGTTAAAAGCACCATTCTATCGCTGGCCTCCGCATACAACGAGGTGGTCAAGTTCATCAACGAACGGACCACGTACGATGTCGTGACGAAGAAGGGCGGCAACTTCTTCAATGAGCCCACGGTGCGGACTGTTCTCTCTCAGCTCCGAGAGGCTCTGTCCGCGACGGTGACCGGTGCATCGACTTATACCATGGTGGGAGAGATCGGATTTAAGACGGAACGCGACGGTACCGTTACTGTTGACGAGGGAAAGCTCGGCGCGGCGCTCAATGAAAACTATGCGGCGGTCAAGACACTCTTTGTCACGCAAGGCGGCGTGACGGGCGTGGCTCAGCTCATGGTAGATGCGATCGATCGCCTTGATGACATCGAATTCGGATCTGTCACCCTCCGCAAACGGGGACTGACACAAGCCATCACCAGACTTGCGGATGATATTGCCAGAAAGCAAGACGCGCTGGTGCTGTATGAAGAACGGCTCAAGCGGCAGTACGCGGCGCTGGACAGCCTCTTGCGGCAATTGAGCAGTCAGGCGTCCTTCTTGACGGCGCGAGACAACGTGGTCAAACAAACCTTCTGAAGCGGAGATCAAGCCATGATTGCGCAATGTGCCAATCAATATCGACAGAC
>JANDJK010000083.1 GCA_024330925.1 Nitrospira sp. | reverse complement strand
AGCCGCCGACTCGTCATCGAGGCCAATGTGATCGGGCGTGATCTGGTCGGCGCCGTCGAGGAGGCGCAGGAGGTCGTCTCCAAGCAGGTGAAGCTTCCACCCGGCTATTACATCACGTGGGGCGGGCAATTTGAAAATCAGCGACGGGCGATGGCCCGATTGGCCCTCGTGGTGCCCATGGTCATCGGGCTGATCGCTCTGTTGCTCTATCTGACGTTTGGCTCGTGGAGACAAGCTGCGCTGATTATGCTGGCCATCCCGTTTGCGATGGTCGGGGGGCTGGTGGCCTTGAAACTACGGGGACTGTATCTCTCGGTTCCCGCTTCTGTGGGCTTCATCGCTTTGTTCGGCGTTGCCGTACTGAACGGCACGGTCAAGATCTCCTTCATCAACCAGTTGCGGCAACAGGGGGTACCGCTGGATGAAGCGGTCGTGACGGGCATGGTGCTGCGCCTTCGGCCGGTGTTGATGACCGCCTGTGTGGCCGCGCTGGGACTGACGCCGTTGCTCCTTGCAACCGGCCCCGGCTCCGAAATTCAGCGGCCGTTGGCGACGGTGGTGATCGGGGGACTGATCTCGTCCACCACGTTGACGTTGATCGTGCTGCCGGTGCTGTATCGATGGGTTGAACGGCGCGCTGAGGCGAGGGGATCGTGATGTCAGGATCGGCGATCTCAAGGAGAGACGTTGTCGAAGAGACAGTGGTCACCCCGACCTTTTCCAAAACGATGAGTAACGGTGCTGTTGCTTGACCTGACGCTATTGAACACCGACAAGGCGGTCGGACAATGACATGATCATGAGTCAGTGTGTCGGTGGTATTCACGGCAGTGTCTTGTGAGAGACGGCGATAAGACATAGCGCAAGACAGTGAGGCAAAGCGAATTCTGAATTGATCTAGCGAGGGTCATTGTCCAGTGACTTCTGGTTTGCTGGACAAGATAGGATGGTGATGACGTGTTATCCGTTGACCGAGCGAGTATCTATTGATCAAGGGATTGTGTATTAGCAATGCTGTTGACGGGTCACATGGACGAGGGATAGACTTTCACCATGCGAAAGCGTTCCCCTTCCTCCCGATCTTTCCTTGCCGCAATGATTGCGGTGTTGCTGCTGGTATTCAGTTTCAATGCCTACGCCTGCGTCCTGCCGCTGGCGGGGACCACCGATGCCTCGATGGCCAACGGCTGTTCGACTCCGATGGAGCAGCCGGCTCGGCCGTTGTGTGATGCCTTCAAAACTTTGGGGGTAGAGTCTTCCCCACAGTTGTCGTTCTTACACATGGACCATCATTGGTCGGCGGCGGACCAGATGCCGGCTGCGCTTCCGGTCGTGAGCTGCCGGCTCGCAAAAATTTCCAGCCCGTATCACTCTCTCGAATCGAGTTCCCCTCCTCATCAATCGCTCGCGAGCACCGTGCTTCGGATCTGATCGCTCCGACTCTTCCGTACCTATTTCCATCATCGCGTGATCTGCCCGGTGCCGGGCTGTAGCTTATCCCGTCGCCCCTTCTGTAGCGAGACGGGAGTTGAGGTTCGCGACAGGCGCGGGCAGGAAAGCTTTTGGGGAGGACCATCCCATGACTCGTTCAATTCGGGTTTTATTGCTGGCCGTAACCGTCCTGAGCCTGATCTTGGCAATAGGTGGCCGCCGGCTCGCTCATGCCATCGATCAGGCTGCGCAACCGTCTTTGGCATTACCGGATCTAATTTCGGAAGCCCTGGCCAGAAATCCGGAACTTGTGGCGGCGCGCAAACAATGGGAAGCTGCCTCGCAACGGATTGTCCAGGCGCGATCGCTGGACGATCCCACTCTGTCCGTCCACTTGTGGAATGTTCCACAGACCTTCAACGTCACGCGTGCGGACAACAGCATTTTCGGACTCTCACAGCATCTTCCGTTTCCCGGCAAACTGGCTTTGAAAAGCGAAATAGCACGTCGGTCGGCTGAGATGACCGAACAGGCGCTGCGAGCGAAGGAACGGGAGGTGATCGCTCGCCTCAAGCAGGCCTATTATGATCTGTTTCTTGCCCACCAGGAGATTCAGATTCATCATCAGCAGGTCGAATTGCTCAGACAGTTCGTTGAGATTGCGAACGCGAAGTTCCGTACAGGAAAGGGATCGCAGGCCGATGTGCTCAAGGCCCAGGTTGAGCTGTCCCTGCTCCACCAGCAACGTCCGGTCCTGGAACAACGTCGCGAGACCGCCGCGGCATTGCTGAATACACTTCTGGACCGAGACCCCCTCTCCCCCTTGGACATTCCGCAAGAGCCGTCTCCAAAACCGCTGGGGGTAACCGACGAGGATCTGCACCGCCTCGCACTGAACGCTAGACCGGAGTTGAGAGCCGCCGAGCTGGCGGTGCGACAAAGTGAGCAATCCCTGGCGCTGGCCCAGCGTCAGTACTACCCGGACTTCAATGTGGAGTTCCAGCGCTTCCAGAACGTTCAGGCCAATGACGGATTCGGCGCCTATGTGGCGATGACCGTGCCGTTCGCCTTCTGGACCAAACCGAAGCATGACGCGGGCGTGCACGAAGCCACGGCGTCGGTCGAAGCCGCCAGGGCACAACGGCGCACCTTGGAAAACCTGACTCGTTTTCAGATCAAGGACCTGCTTGCCAAGCTCCGGGCGAGTGAACAGGCGGTTGTGTTGTATCGCACCACCGTCATGCCCCAGGCTGCGCAGAACCTGGAAGCGGCGCTGATAGGGTATCGCGCGGGAACAGGAGGGTTCCTGGATCTCATTGATGCTCAGCGGGCTTGGCGAGGATTTCAGTTGGAGTATTACCGGGCGTTGGTCGAACGGGAACATCGCCTCGCGGAACTCGAACAGGTGATCGGCGCCGATCTGAACGGAAACAGCTAAGAAGGAGGAATACACTATGAGTCAGGCCATAGACAGAAACAGTCTTGTTGTCGGGGTCGCGGTAGCCGGCCTGGTCGTCGGCGTCATTGCCGGGTTTTTCGCCGCGCATCGGGTGATGAACGATATGTCGGGGATGACTAGCAGTGGGGAGATGAAGGGCCATGAGAAGGGCCATGAGATGGAAGGGATGTCCATGAAGGGGATGTCGAGGGAAGGCGCAAAGCCCACGAGAGACATGGAATCGAGGCCGGGCATGTCCGAGGTTCTGTCCGAGACGGTGGTTGTTCCGGCTGTGGCGAGACAGGTGATCGGCATTCGCAGCGCATCAGTTGTCCGTTCGACGTTGGAAGAAGAGATCCGCACGGTCGGCACGGTCGGCTACGACGAGCGAGGCTTTACGCAAGTCACACTGAAAACATCCGGGTGGGTGCGAGAGGTTTTCGTCGATTCGAACGGTCGGCCGGTTCGGAAAGGCGAACCACTTTTCACTATTTACTCGCCGGATCTCCTGGTGGCGCAGGAGGAGTATCTCCTGGCCGTGAAAATGCGGGCGCACCTGGCGGCGAGCCCGCTCGATGACGCGAAAGCCAACGCTGATGCGCTCGCGGCAAGTGCGCGGGAGCGTTTGCGGCTCTGGGATGTGACCGATGCGCAGATCGCGGTGCTGGAGCGTCGCGGTAAAGCAGAGCCGCTGCTCACGGTCTATGCGCCGTCCTCCGGAATCGTGATAAGGCGCGAGGCCTTGCCGGGCAAATATGTGGAACCGGGCACGATCCTGTATGAGCTTGCGGATCTCTCCACCGTCTGGATCTCCGCCGAGATTTATGAATCAGAGCTGGCGGCTGTGAAAGTCGGTCAGCCGGCAACAGTCACCGTGGCCGCCTATCCCGGAGAAACATTCCGCGGCAAGGTGGCCTATGTGTATCCGACGCTGAATACTGAAACCCGCACCGCACGGGTACGCCTGGAATTGCCGAATCCTGGATTGAAATTGAAGCCCGGCATGTACGGAAACGTCATCTTACAGACAAAGGCCGTCACGACGTTAGTCGTGCCAAAAGAAGCTGTGCTGGACACGGGACTGCGTCAATTGGTGTTTCTGGATCGGGGAGAAGGCCGGTATGAACCGATTGCCGTCACGCTTGGTCGCAGGAGCAGGGAGTTGGTGGAAGTCCTAGAAGGACTCACAGAAGGCGATCGTGTTGTGACCTCGGCCACGTTCCTGTTGGACGCGGAAAGCAAGTTGGCTTCGGCGTCAAGCATGCAAGCCATGATGGGCAGGATCGGCATGGCCGATTGGCAGATGCGTGGCGCCTACGAAGGGAAGATGGAAGAGATGGGAGGCATGAAAGCAATGGAGGGGATGAGGGAGATGCCGAGCATGGTTTCGGGTTCAGCCAAAGCCGTCTCTGAAACTCGCAAGGTAGCTGACTACGTCCTGACCTTCACGACTCTTCCTGAAATGCCCAAGGCCGGTGACGTGCTGCTCAAGCTCAAGCTGACAGATCAGGCCGGCAAGCCGGTAACCAATGCACGAGTCCTCTTTGTCTATACGATGCCGATGCCGGGGATGACGGAGTCCCAGGTGACGGCTTCGTACACGAAGGATGGATGGTATGAAGGCAAAGGGCTGTTCGGCATGGGCGGGACGTGGGTCGTAACCGCCACCGTAACCATCTCAGGCCAACCACCGATCGTCGAACAGTTTCAATTCCTGGTCGCCGGAAGTGGCATGTGATTGAGAAAGCGGGGGCTCGCGTGGGGAGATAACAAACAATGATCGCGCGACTCATTGAAGGGAGTGCCCGTAATCCAGTCCTTGTCATCCTCTGTGTGCTGCTGCTGACAGGCTGGGGCCTGTGGGCCCTGTTTGACGTTCCGCTGGATGCCATTCCGGACCTTTCGGACGTTCAGGTGATCGTCTATACCGAATGGCCAGGCCGCAGTCCCACCCTCATTGAAGATCAGATCACGTACCCGGTCGTGACCGCTCTGCTCGCGGGCCCCAGAGTTAAACGGGTCCGAGGTGTCTCGGAATATGGGGTTTCCTATGTGTATGTGATCTTCGAAGACGGAACCGATCTCTACTGGGCAAGAAGTCGTGTGCTGGAATATCTCCAAAAGCTCACCGGCAAGTTGCCGCAAGGCGTGACCCCAACACTGGGACCGGATGCGACTGGTGTGGGGTGGGTCTATCAGTACGCGTTGGTGGACGAATCTGGGACGCATGATCTGGCGCAGCTCCGGAGCCTCCAGGACTGGTACCTGCGTTACCAACTCGAGAGTGTGCCCGGTGTGGCGGAGGTGTCGGCGATCGGTGGGTTCGTCAAACAATATCAAATCGAAGTGGACCCCAACACATTAGCAGCGTATCGGCTGCCGATTCAGCGGGTCATCGAAGCCGTCCGCAACAGCAATGCGGAGGTGAGCGGTCGCGTCTTGGAAATGGCCGGCACAGAGTACGTGATTCGAGGACGAGGCTACTTGCGTTCGATTGAGGATATTGAGCTGATCCCGGTTGGGACAGATGGACGAGGCACGCCGATTTTTGTGCGAGACATCGGGCGTGTCCAACTTGGGCCGGATCAGCGGCGAGGTATCGCCGAATTGGACGGCAAGGGGCAGACGGTCGGCGGGATCGTGATCATGCGGGCTGGAGAAAACGCGCTCACCGTGATCGAGCGAGTCAAAGCCAGGCTGGCAGAAATCACGCCGGCCCTCCCGACAGGTGTGCGGATCATCCCCACCTATGACCGGTCAGATCTCATTCATCGAGCCATCGCGGTGCTCCGCGAGAAGCTTGTGGAGGAGAGTGTCATCGTCAGCCTGGTCGCAGTGGTCTTTCTGTTTCACCTGCGTAGCGCTCTGGTGGCGATTCTCATCCTGCCCGTGGCGGTGCTGCTCGCCTTTATCCCGATGGCCTACTTGAAGATTACGTCCAACATCATGTCGCTCGGCGGGATCGCCATCGCGATCGGCGCCATGGTGGACGCGGCGATCGTTATGGTGGAGAACGCCCATAAGCGGCTGGAGCAAGCACCGAATGCGGACAGGATCGAGACCATCATCGCAGCGGCCAAAGAAGTTGGCCGTCCCCTGTTCTTCTCTCTGCTGGTGATTGCCGTCTCCTTCTTGCCCATCCTCGCGCTGGAAGCCCAGGAAGGCCGACTGTTTACGCCTCTGGCCTATACCAAGACCTTCGCGATGCTGTTTGCCACCGCGCTTTCGGTCACGTTGGCCCCCGTGCTCATGGTGGTGCTGATCCGCGGTCGCCTCCGAGCGGAAACCAAGAATCCGCTGAACCGGTGGCTCATTGCCCTGTATCGGCCCATCCTTTCCGGCGCCTTGCGGAGTCGGTGGCTGACCGTTGGAGTCGCCGTCGCGGCGGTGGTCGTGACGGCGCCGGTGGGCGTTCGACTCGGCGCGGAATTCATGCCGCCGCTCAATGAAGGGACCATCCTTTACATGCCGACCACCGTCCCAGGTCTCTCGATCCCCGAAGCGACGAAGGTCTTGCAAATGCAGGATCAGGTGCTCACGACCTTCCCCGAAGTGGAACGGGTATTCGGCAAGATGGGGAAGGCCTCGACCGCGACTGATCCTGCCTTCGTCGGTATGGCTGAGATCACCGTGACTCTCAAACCAGAGGCCCAATGGCGGCCCGGCATGACCTGGGACAAGCTGCTGGACGAGATGGATGCCAAACTCCGCATCCCTGGCTTTCCGAACCTCTGGTGGATGCCGATCCAGACCCGTACCGAGATGATCACGACCGGCGTCCGCAGTCCGGTCGGGATCAAAGTCCTGGGGCCGGACCTCCGGACGATCGAGCGAATCGGCATCGAGATCGAGCGGGCCTTGGCGACCGTGCCGGGCACGAAAAGCGCCTTTGCGGAGCGATTGAACGAAGGCTATTACCTTGACCTGATCGTGAACCGACAGGAAGCGGCCCGGCATGGCCTGACGGTGGGTGATGTGCAAGCGGTGATCATCTCGGCCATCGGGGGCGAGACCGTGACGACCACGGTCGAGGGGCGCGAGCGGTATCCGGTCACCGTGCGGTACAAGCGCGAGTTGCGCGACGATCCGGAGCGGCTCAAACGGGTGCTGATTCCCACGCCGACCGGCGCGCAGATTCCTCTTGGCCAGATCGCGGAGCTGGTGATTACGCAGGGGCCATCGTCGATCGCGGATGAGGCAGGGGCACTCGCTGGCCTGGTCTCGGTCGCGGTCAGCGGCCGTGACCTGCGCGGCTACGTCCAGGACGCCCAACGCGCGGTGCGCGAACGAGTCGCTCTGCCCGCCGGCTACCGGCTGATCTGGACCGGTCAATATGAACACTTGGTTCGGGCTGAAGAGCGGTTGAAGCTGGTGGTGCCTGTGACGCTGGCTCTGATCCTTTTGCTCTTCTATCTCAATTTCCGCTCGTTGATAAAGTCCCTGGTCGTGCTGCTGTCCGTCCCCTTCGCCGCGATCGGGGCGATCTGGTTTCTCTCTGTGCTCGGCTACAACCTCAGCGTAGCCGTGTGGGTGGGCCTCATCGCGCTGGCCGGCGTGGCGGCGGAGACGGGCATGGTGATGTTGGTCTATCTCGATGAAGCCTATGAGCGGCGCGTGCGCGACGGTCACCTGGCCACGGCGCAGGACCTGCGTGAGGCCATCATGGAGGGCGCGGTTCAACGAGTGCGGCCCAAGATGATGACGGTCGCCGCCATCATGGGCGGGTTGCTTCCGATCATGTGGACCACCGGCACCGGCGCTGACGTGATGAAACGGATCGCGGCGCCGATGATCGGTGGGATGGTGAGCTCGACCATACTGACCTTGCTGGTGATTCCGGTGTTGTATGCCTGCTGGCGGGGCCACTCTCTGCCGGCAACAGGAGAGTAGAGAAGTGCCGTCAAGACGGCTTACCTGTCAGGAACGAAGAGAAAGTCGACCATCATGCAACCCAACAAGAAGGTACAAGATGGAACCGACGTCCGTCTTCCTTGGGCATCGTGTCTCATCGAGTGTGCGGAAGGGCCTGCGACACTGTCGCTCCTCATGCCGTGTCGCCTCGATAAAACCGTACCTGGACCGGCTCTGTGGTGGCCAGGAGTCCACAGCGAATGTGTTGTTCGATGAACGAAAGGAACGATTCGATCTTCTCGGCCGAGTCCACGAGTTCGATGATGACCGGCAAATCTTCGGACAATCGTTCGATCTTGAATGTATGGATGACCCGGCTGTTGGCTCCGAATCCCATCAATCCCCGCAACACAGTTGCCCCCGCCAATCCTCTCGACCGTGCTTCGGTGACGATCCATTCATACAACGGTTGTTTCTCGTAGTGGTCGCCTTCACCAATGAAAATGCGCAGCAGCACGCCATCCGTCGGAAGCATGGTCACCTCCAAATCTGATAGGCCAGAATGTAGCCGAGCCAGACTCCTCCCAAACCCAGCAACACTTGCCCGCCGACGTTGAGCAGGGCCAGGATCCATTGGCCATCGCGCACGAGATTCATTGTTTCGTTCCCGAAGGTCGAAAAGGTGGTAAAGCCGCCCAAGATACCCACAATAAGAAACGCTCGTGCATCGGGGAAGAAGAGACCTCGGCCCTCTGCCAGTTCGGAGAAAAAGCCGATAAAAAAACAGCCGATCACGTTAACCACCAATGTGCCGTATGGAAACGCGATGCTCTGACTGGCCGATTGAACGGCTCCGCTGAGTATGTATCGTAGGATTGAGCCGAGGAACCCCCAGCCCTTATCAACAACAGTTTGATCATAGAGTAGGATGATGGAAAGGGAACGGGTAATAACTCATTTCAAGCGGTATGAGCCGGGGCAGTGAAGGGGGTCGGTTGTCACCGTGGCCGTGTCCGGCCCAGTGGTTGCGATCTGGTTTTGGCGATCGACCGCGAAGATGGGGGAAGGGCGTCTGAATTGAGAACACCATAGAGAGATGCATGGAAACATGATAGTTGAGTCGGAAAGAAATTGGAATGGGCGGGGGGCTGCGATCAGCTTTTCTCTCAAGAAGATGAGGCTATCAGGTCCCCTGTGACCTGAGATCGACCACGTCGGCGATGATGGTGTGGTAGCCGCTGGCGCCTGCCGGTTGAGGGCGGACAATGTCCGCGATTTGTAGCTGCCCTTGAGTATCCCAAGCCCGGACGACGGTTTGATACTTTCCCGGTTTGGGCGGTCTCCACGTATAGTTCCAGATGACCCATGAATAGGGCGACATCGGCGGCTCGATTTGGCACTCTTGCCAGGTTTTCCCATTGTCGAAACTCAGCTCAACTTTGCTGATGGAATGGGGGCCTCCAAATGCAATGCCGCGGAATTGGTGTTCCGGCCCGCGGAGTGATTGGTAGTGTCCTGGTGAATCGATGCGCGAGAAAATCTTGATGGTGCCGTCATCGGTCCAACCCTTGCGCTGCCAGTATCCTTTATAGTCTCCGGGATAGACTTCGATCTCGACGATCCATTTGACGTTCTTGATGCCGTAGAGGCCTGGCACGATCAGGCGAAGCGGGAAACCGTGTTCTTTCGGTAGTTTTTCGCCGTTCATC
>JANDJK010000082.1 GCA_024330925.1 Nitrospira sp. | reverse complement strand
AAACCGCTTGATTTCGAGGCGACGGGGCTTTTTGCCGTCTGCATTCAGCATGAGGTGGATCATTTGATTGGCAAGGTGTTTCTCGATCGGATGACGGATCTGTCCTCCCTGACTCAGCTCGAAGAATTTCAGCAATACTGGCAGAAACAACCGGCCAGTGTGGTGTGATTCCTCCTTCTTGAACCGGTCGTGAATTCTCTCGTTCGCGTGCTGGACTATCTTCGGCCGCACCGCACGTTGGCGGGGGCGACTTTGCTCTGTGCCGTTTGCGCTACGGCCATGGAGTTGGTGCCTCCCTGGGCGATCAAGGTCATTATTGATGACGTGATCCAGGCCCAGCAGATGAAGCTGCTCCCTGCGGCGCTAGCCTTGCTGATCGGCGCCTATTTTCTGAAAACTCTCTTTGCATCCCTCCGCATCAGACTGAACAATCGACTGGAGCAGACCGTGGTGCATGATTTGCGGAGTCATGTCTTTGCTGCGCTTCAACGACTGTCGCTGAGTTATTTCGAGAATCGGTCTACGGGCGAGATCATGTCACGGGTCATCAATGATACCGAGCATGTCGAACGGATCTTTATCGACGGAGTCGAGGGAGCCCTCACCGCCGGGCTAACGCTGATTGGTATTACGGTTATGCTGTTTACGCTCAACTGGAAGCTGGCGTTGCTGGCGTTGGTTCCCATTCCCTTGTTAGCACTGGCAGCGGCCTGGTTTACCACAAGGGTCCACGGTTATTATCGACACATCCGAAAACAAGCCGCGGAGCTAAACGCCTATTTGCAGGACGCTCTGTCGGGAATCCGGGAAACCATGGGATTTATGCGACAGGGGTATGAACAGCAGCGGTTCAACCGATGGAGTAAGGCCTATAGCGATGCGAATCTCAAGGCCATGCTTCTCTGGTCGGTGTATTCTCCGGGCATGATGCTGCTTGGTTCGCTAGGGACGGTACTGATTCTCTGGTATGGGGCCGGTGAAGTAACGGCAGGCCGGTTAACAATTGGTGAGTTGGTGATGTTTCTCTCGTATCTCGCGCTGTTTTATACGCCGATCAATCAGATCCATTCCGTCAATCACATGCTGCAACATGCGTTGGCTGCCAGTGAACGCGTGTTTGATGTGTTGGATACGGTTCCAGAGGTGGATGACCGACCCCACGCTCGAGAGCCTTCCAGTCCTGTACGCGGAGATGTTCGCTTTCATGCCGTCCAGTTCTGTTACCGTCCGGGTGTGCCGGTGTTGAAAGATGTGTCGGTGTCCGTTGCAGCGGGCGAACGAGTGGCATTGGTGGGTCCGAGCGGAGCAGGGAAGAGTACAATTTTGAAACTGTTGATGCGGTTTTATGACGTCATGGGTGGATCGATCACAATCGACGGGGTCGATATCCGCGATTTGCCACTTTCGTACCTGCGGCGGCAAATCGGCTTTGTCCAGCAAGAGCCCTTCCTCTTTAATGGAACGGTGTGGGATAACCTTTTATATGGCGATCTGGAGGCTGATCTGGGTCGAATAGAGGCAGCGGCCAAAGCCGCGCGAGCACATGATTTTATTATGCAACTGCCGGAGGGATACAATACTTGGATTGGGGAACGGGGAGTCAAACTTTCGGTGGGTCAAAAACAACGGCTATCCATCACTCGTGTGCTTTTAAAAGATCCGCCAATCGTTGTGTTTGATGAGGCAACGTCGAACATTGATACGGCAACAGAGGTTCAGATTCGGGAAGCCTTGGCCGAACTGACCAAGGGGCGTACCACCTTCATCATCGCTCACCGTTTGTCTACTCTTCAGGATGTCGATCGCATTCTCGTGATTGACGGTGGTCGTCTGGTTGAGGAGGGGCGGCATGAGGAGCTCCTCAATCGCGGTGGCGTCTATGCCAGTTTGTACGAAGCGCAGTTTCAAGTCTGAAAGGGCGAGAACACCGGCTGCTAGGGAACCAGCTCTGGTAGCGAAAAATCATGCGGGAGAAGGCTCATATCTTTTAGCGCATTGTGCACAAACAGGCCGGTCGGTGCTGATGCAGGGAGGAGTTGGGAGACTCCAGACGAGCCAGACGGGTGGTTATGGTACTGATCTATGAAAGTGATCCTCTCGACAATGAGCATGCGAGAGGCCGTTTCTATCATGTCTGTTACGGACGGATCGACCGAACACCATTGAACATGCCGGCTGATGACCAGCCTTATGAGTGTCCGCGCTGCGGGATTGATTTAGAGCGCGAAGATTTTTTCGTTGCACTGCAGAAAGGATCGGTCTAATCAGATGTTTGGGCAGTGCGGGTCGGAAAACGATTGGAGTGTCGCGCGGCCTGATGATGCTGGGCAAAACCTGTTATGTGTAGATGAGCGGCGAAAGACCGACAGATGCAAACAATTTCGTGCCCGACTGTAAGGGACTGGTGGATCGAATTTGACCTGATTGTAGCGACACCACCCTCCGCTTATCGATGACCTGAGCTGGAAGCGGTGAGGAGCGGGAACCTGTCACGTTAGTGATCTCTGCATTCTTTGCCGTTAAAGTGCATGCAGGTCGATTCGCCGGACTTGACCTTCCATGATTTGAGTACCGGCATTTCGTGTTCGCCTTTGACTTCCACAACAAAGTCAACCAACCCTGAGATCGGCAACTTTTCCATGTGGGGGCGGGCTGCTTCTGGGACATCGATGTAAAACACGCCGCCGAGTTGGGAGATCAGAATACGATGGTTTTCGACATCGATGTGGATGACGGGGCTGTAATAGCTTTTCTCAACGGCGGACGCTCTGCCCGCCCATAGACCAATGAACAGCAGAACAACCACCAACGTCCGCATGTCATTCCTCATGCTGGAGTGAAAAAGAAAATGTTGATCATTATCGCATTCGGTGAGCGAGAAGAAAACTACAAAAATACGACTAGAGAATAACCAAGGGAGCAGGTGATACGTGGCCAGATTTGATCCAGTAGTTTTTGATCTCGGGCTCTCCATTCATGAGGGAGATTAAGAGATAGGAGGGGACTGCTAAGTTAATCTTGGGCCAAATCTCTTCATAATCGGTAGCAATTTTAATATCGGTTCCCGACGGCCTGGCCGGATCGTGGGGATGGGAGTGATACACGACCAAGAGGTCGAGGCCACGCTGACGCATGTCTTTCTTCGCAAGCGAAAAGTCCTGCATGTCCATGACGAAGGCAATCTCTGCTCGTTCGGCGGGCGAAAGCCGCTCGAGATGAGCAATCTTTGCAGCATCAAATGAGGAAAGATAGTGAGCGCCTTCCAGCGCAACAATGTTTTTGATCCGGTAGAGCCGATGAACCATTCCCTCCGTTCCAGCCAATAATCCACAACATTCGTGAGGTGCAAGTTCACGAGCGTGTGCGATCATATCGTCGAGAATGGGGCGGGGAATAACCACCTCGGTCACCGTGTGATTCCTCTACCTATCGTGAGCGTTGCTCGGCCTCGCTTCTTCGGTCAAATAGTACAAGTCACGGTATAGTCCGCCCGAAGGTCTTTGATCGACGGATGCGGTCCGCAAAGGGGACATGCTGGGTCTTTTGGTCGGGCTACTTTGCGGAACTTCATTTCAAGGGCGTCATAAATTAACAGTTTGTCGGCCAACGTCTCGCCAATCCCCAGGATTTCCTTAATCGCTTCGGAGGCCTGTAAGATACCCATCGTTCCCGCCAAGACACCTAACACACCGGCTTCCTGACAATTGGGAACGAGTCCGGCAGGGGGCGGTTCCGGGTAAAGACATCGGTAGCACGGGTATCCTTGATGAGGTTTAATAGTGGTCAATTGCCCTTCAAATCGGAACATACTGGCTGAAATGAGGGTTTTCTTGGCAAAGAAACAGGCGTCATTGACCAAAAACCTGGTCGAAAAGTTATCGGAACCGTCAAGCACAATGTCGTACTGCGAAACGAGCGGAAGAATGTTGTCAGCGTCGACCACCTGGTGATAGGCATTGACGGTGATGTCTGGGTTGAGGGCCAAGAGAGTTTTCTTGCCGGATTCGACCTTAGGTTGTCCAATGGTCGCCGTCACATGCATGATCTGTCGTTGCAGGTTTGACAGATCGACGACATCGCCGTCGACGAGTCCGATCGTTCCAATACCAGCAGCGGCGAGGTAGAGACCTGCAGGGGAGCCCAGCCCTCCCGCTCCGATCAAGAGTACCTTCGCTCGTTTGAGCTTGAGTTGCCCCTTGCCCCCGACGTCTTGAAGAATGATATGACGACTGTACCGTTGGATTTCTGATTCAGTCAGTTGCATGGTTTGGCTCACTATCTGCTTGCTCGATGTGTCCTCCGCCCACGGTCACGTGTTCCGCTTATTCCACGACGTTCAATTCAATAGGATCAACGATGACGCCTTTGTCGCGCAAACCGGCAATGGCGCGCTCAATCTCAGCAACGTCACCACTGAGTTCCACGTCCATCCATCCGGTCGTTTCTCGTACATCGGCCCGGCGGACGTTCGTGACGACATTATATTCGTGGCCGATTTGATAGATAATCGGCTCCTTGATTTTGTCTTCCGGAAATCGGATGTGGAATCTTAGGCTGGTCATGGTGAGCCTCCTGCGATGGCCGGCACGATGGAGACCTCGTCGCCCGTTTTAAGGGTGGTATCCTTACCTTTGAGAAAACGGATGTCCTCTTCGTTGACATAGATGTTGATGAATCGCCGCAACTCTCCCTTGTCATCACAGAGGCGCGCTTTAATACCGGGGTAGGCGGCTTCCAGCTGGTTGACCAGATCCTCGATGGAAGCGGCCACCACGCTGACCTCTCCCTGGTTCTTAGTCAAGGGCCTCAACGGCGTTGGAATGCGAACTTTAATCATGGTGTCCCACCGTTTGTTTTTCTCAGTTGAAAGGTTTTTTCGAATGCGAGTAGGCTTGGTTGAATACGAGTTGGCCGGCCTACGGCGTCGATGACCGCCTCCTGTGTCTTGAGACCATTACCGGTAATGTAGGCAACTGTCACGTCCTTCTTGTTGATGATGCCTTGTTTGACCAGTTTTTTTAGTACTCCGATCGTAACGCCCCCCGCCGTTTCCGCGAAGATCCCTTCGGTCTGGGCCAGCAGTTGAATACCTTCCACCACCTCGTCGTCAGTCACGGATTCCATGGCTCCTTTACTTTCGGCCGTGGCCTTAAGGGCATAATAACCGTCCGCCGGGTTGCCGATGGCCAGGGACTTGGCGATGGTCTTGGGTTTTACTGGTTTAAAAAAGTCGCGGCCTGCCTTAAACGCTGTGGCGATCGGAGCGCAGCCTTCGGCTTGAGCGCCGTTGATCTTGGTCCGGATCTCGTCAATGAGACCGACCCGCTTTAGTTCGTTCAACCCTTTCCAAATTTTTGTTAGGAGCGACCCGGACGCCATTGGCACGACGACCTGATCCGGCGTCCTCCATCCGAGCTGCTCCACGGTTTCAAAGGCCAGGGTCTTGGATCCTTCAGCGTAGTAGGGACGGATGTTGATGTTTACGAAAGCCCATCCATGTTCGCCAGCAATTTCGCTGCAGAGGCGGTTGACATCGTCGTAATTGCCCTCTACTTCGACGACGTGTGGTTTGTAGATCAGATTCCCCAGCACCTTGGCTGCTTCGAGGTCGCCGGGGATGAAGACGTAACATTGGAGCTTAGCCGATGCTGCGTGGGCTGCAACCGAGTTGGCTAGGTTGCCAGTCGAGGCACAGGCGACGGTTTCAAACCCCAGTTCGCGGGCACGGGTCAAGGCGACTGCAACGACACGGTCTTTGAAAGACAACGTCGGATGATTGACCGTGTCGTTTTTGATGTAGAGCTCATCTAATCCCAGGTAGGCGCCGAGGTTCTTGGCCCGCACCAAGGGAGTGAACCCGGCGTGAGGACCGACGAGGTTGGCTCCTTCCACGGGTAGCAGATCGAGGTACCGCCACATGCTGTGGGGCCCCTGTTCAATGGCTTTACGGGAGACGACTTTCTTGATCTCATCGTAATTGTACTTCACTTCCAGGGGCCCAAAGCACATCTCACAGACGTGGATTGCCTTGGTCGGGTACTCCTTTCCACATTCGCGGCAGATCAGCGCTTTCATCTTGTTCATGGTTGTACCACCTTCGGCAATCGGCCGTTACGGACGCACCGCGCAGCCGGCATAGGGATCTCCGTCGTCGAACAACTGGGTGATTGTAGGATGCTCGCCGCACAAGGCGCAATTGGGGTTGCGGCGGACCTTAATTTCTCGGAATTGTGTTTTCTTGGCGTCAAAATCGAGCAGACGGTTAGTCAATGGCTGTCCGATGTCGAGGATGAGTTTCAAGGCCTCCGTCGCTTGGATCGTACCGATGATGCCCGCTAGCACACCGATAACGCCTGCTTCTTGACACGACGCTACCAAACCGGGTGGCGGCGGTGCCTTGAATACGCAGCGGTAACAAGCGGATTGTTTGGGAAGGATCGTCGTCACCCGCCCGTCGAACCGTAAAATACCGCCGTGGACCAACGGTTTGCCCGCGAAGAAACAAGCATCGTTGATTAGAAACTTAGCCGTGAAATTGTCGACGCCATCGATGACGATGTCATAATCTTCGATGATCTTCAAGGCATTGCCCGCCGTCAGCCGTTCTTCATATGTGGAGACGGCAACGTCAGGATTTAACGCCAGGATCTTTTCTTTGCCCGAAAGCACCTTAGGTCGTCCCACATCCGGTGTGTGATGGAGAATTTGGCGTTGAAGGTTGGTCAAATCGACCACATCACTGTCAATCAGCCCTAGTCGGCCGATACCGGCGGCAGCCAGATAGAGGGCGGCCGGAGACCCCAATCCTCCCGCGCCGACGAGCAAGACCTTGGCTTTGGCGATCTTCTTTTGTCCTTTCCCGCCCACTTCGGGCAACAGAATGTGTCGGCTATAGCGAGTGATCTGCTCTTCGGTAAAATTCATCAGACTGCCTATTGCCTCTGAAACGCGGTGTGCTTCCCCTGTTCAAGGCTCAGACCTGCAGGGGTGCTGAGTGCGGCTGACTAAATGTTAAAATATTTCTCAATACTAATGTACCGTTCGCCCGTATCGCAGAGAATGGTCACCACATTTTTACCAGGACCCAATTCGTCGGCGACTTTCTGAGCGGCAAAGACATTGGCGCCGGCCGAAATGCCGACCAGGAGACCTTCCTTCTTTGCGAGCAGCTTGGCCGTTTGATAGGCTTCATCGTCGGTGACTGTGATGACACGATCCAAAATTTTGCGGTTTAAGACCTTGGGAATAAATCCCGCCCCGATTCCTTGAATTTTGTGCGGTCCCGGCTCGCCTCCTGAGAGGACCGCAGAAGTGGCTGGCTCGACAGCAATAACTTGGATGGTGGGGTTTTTTTCTTTGAAGACTTCGCCACAGCCGGTAATTGTCCCGCCCGTTCCGACCGCGGCGACGAAGGCGTCGATTTGACCGTCCAGCGCATCCCAGATTTCTACGGCTGTCGTCATACGATGCATCGCCGGGTTAGCCGGATTTGAAAATTGATCGGGCATGAAATACGACGGATTCTGAGCCAAGATACTCTCCGCTTCTTTAATGGACCCCTTCATCCCCTCCCATGCCGGTGTCAAGACAAGCTGGGCACCGTAAGACGACAACAAACTGGCCCGTTCCATACTCATGCTCTCTGGCATGACCAGAATCAACTTATAGCCGCGAACCGCTGCGATCAGGGCGAGGCCGATGCCAGTGTTGCCGCTGGTCGGCTCGATGATCGTCCCACCGGGTTTGAGTTTCCCTTGGCGCTCTGCCTCGTTGATCATGTTGAGGCAGATCCGATCCTTGACGCTGCCGGCGGGGTTGAAAAATTCAACTTTGCCGTAGATCGTTGCGGAATCAGGCTTTGAGAGTTTGTTGAGTCGAACAAGTGGCGTCCGACCAATGAGTTCAGTAATGTCCCGGTGGAAGCCCGCCATTATCGGCCGCCTCCCATGTAGAATAAAAACTCGATTTGATCACCCTCGTTGAGGGCAGTGGTCGCCAGGTGTTCACGATCCACGACCCGGTCATTCACTTCGACTGCAACCATCTGAGGTTCAATTTGTTTACTTTTGAGCAGGTCGAGGAGCGTGCCTCCTGGCACTTCCTCGACTTTTCCATTGATTTTCACCAGCATAAAAACTCCGAAGTTGGCAAAGAGATTAGGAATTCTGCCAAACTAGCAAAGCATGCACTGCTTGTCAAGGCGACCGTCGGGTGGCGAGCACGAGAGGCTGACACTGGTGAAAAGTTTCGCTAGGCACGTTGATTGTGCCGGTCGGCGTCTTCACCATGCTGGAAATGTGAATGGATGTATTCTGACCGGCGGAGACGTCTGAGGAGTTGGAACCTCAAGGCGAAACCGGAGCAATTGGCACTAGCACGGCGGCAAACCGTCCGCCTGATGGTCGAAGAGTGTTGAAGCTCGACGTCCGTAAGCGCCTGCACCGCGACTTTTTTAAACGCAACTGCTGGTGGAGACATGGCCCCTTACGGGGAGACTGCAAGGGGTGGTGCAAAGGGGTGGTGCATCGGTCGGCTCAAGAGTGCAGAAGGCATCAGGGCGCGGGGTGTTCCGCTTCACGAGTGCGGACCACTGCCGATATGGGCAAGGCGGCAATCGGTCGAATCGTGTCCGGCTTCGTGACAGCGCCTCCGGTGAGTGTCTCGACACAAACTACGCGCGCCAGGCGATATTCGTTTGCTGCCTCTTGCCGGAGGATGGCTCGAATATTCGAGCGAATAGTCCGGATGGTGCAAGAGCTCTTGGGGCATACCGATGTGCGAACGACGATGATCAACACGCCCGTGTTGAACGGGGCGGGTGCGGTGTTCGCAGCCCAGCGGACGTGCGGGGACAAGGATTGAGCCTTTTGCAGCGATAACGGAATGATACCGGTCCGCAGAGCACGCAACGCGGCGCGATGGAGAGGGTTGACAAGTGCTGGATGCTCCACAAGAATCACACCCGGTCAGTGTACTCAATAAGTTCGAGAGCCGAAGAAAAAGACGACCCCAATGGCAAGCACGACAGAAAAGACAGGCGCTCTTCTTCGGTTCCTAAGGGAGGCCGCTACCCTTCGGCGCAAGCGCATTGCGGCTTATGGAGCCGGCGACACGCTTCTGTGGCTTGCTGACCTGCCTCAGGATTTGCCTCACACCTGGAAGGACGCATGCAAGTCGGCATTTGTCGCGGACAACCCGGCTGAGGTACCCGATCTCTGGCTTGAGGTTCGCAAGAAGCGCAAGCCGACACTCCCCCCGCTACCGAGGGCACTTCAAGACTGGGTCCCGCAAAAGCTTCAGAATAACCCGGACGAATATCTGGATAAGAGAATAGACGAGCTCCTTGACCTTCTGAATCGCCAAATCACTGTTCTTGTGGAAAAAAGGGTCCGGGATCCGAACGGAGGTCTCCGGGACCATGCCACCCTGGTCGAGAAG
>JANDJK010000081.1:5681-9488 GCA_024330925.1 Nitrospira sp. | reverse complement strand
TTGGATCTGTTCAAGGCGGGTGTCTTACCCGGGCTTCTGTTGGTGACCGCGGTCAGTGTGTTAGGAGTCCGTGAGGCGTGGCGGAATCCCCAATCGCGGGTTCCCTTCGCGCTGCGCGAGGCTCTGGCGGCCTCGTGGGAAGCCAAATGGGAACTCCTGATTCCGGTACTGGTGCTCGGCAGCCTATTCGGCGGCTATGGCACGTTGATCGAGACGGCGGCGATGACGGCCGTGTACACCCTGGTGGTCGAGGTGGTCATCCATCGGGAACTGACCGTTCTGCGAGACGTTCCCGCCGTCTTGGTCAAGTGCCTGACGCTCTTGGGCGGCGTCTTCGCCATCCTCGGCGTGGCGTTGGGACTTGCCAATTATCTTGTCGATGCGGAGGTGCCCATGAAGGCGGCGGAGTGGTTTCAACGCCACATCGATTCGAAGTTCGTCTTTCTGATGGCGTTGAATCTCTTTCTCATCATCGTCGGCTGCCTGTTGGACATCTTCTCAGCCATCACGGTCGTCGTGCCGCTGATCCAGCCCATCAGCCACGCCTTCGGCGTCGATCCGCTGCATCTTGCCATGATCTTCTTGCTGAATATGCAACTGGGGTATGTGACGCCGCCGGTCGGCCTCGACTTGTTTTTTGCCTCGTACCGGTTCGGCGCGCCGCTCGGCGAGGTGTTTCGGCACACCCTCCCGTTTTTTCTCGCCATGGTGATCGTTTTGTTGCTCGTAACCTACGTGCCGTGGCTGGCGCTGGCGCTCGTCTGAACCTGCCCAAAGGAGAAGAGTGTTATCAGCGGGGTGCGGTCTCCTGTGAGTCGCCGAGCAGCTCGGCTTTGGAAGGAATTTGCGTCAGGATGTCCGAGCGGACTTGGTAGATGCCAGACAAACGGTGACCCGTGGCATACACAAGATTGCCGGACAGGTTGCCCAGAGCCAGTTTGCCGGCGAGCCGGCCATCTTTGCCGGTGGCGACAAATTCCGCCCGTGGTTCCAAGAGTCCATAGGGAGCCAGGGCTGTGGCTTGTTTTACAACTCGCGCGTCGGCCTGCAGGTTGACCACTCGGCTGACAAAGAGATCAGCGATTTCCTGTCGGAGCTTCCGTTCCGGTTGATCTTCCAGGACCCATTCGCCCTGTTGATTGATCAGGACGTAGGACCGATCTCTGGCTTTGACTGAGAGTATGGCGATGTCTTCGACATTTGCGCCGAGCAGCCGCTTGTCCTGGAGATCAAACAGGTCCTTGGTCAACCCCTTGATGATTGAGGGTGTCACGCGATAGAGGGGGCCGTCTGGTGTAACTTCAGCGATCGCCTCGCCACTTTGGGAATCTGGCTGATAGAAACGGACCGTTTGATCACCAGCCGGTGTGTGGATGGTGACCTTCACATGGGGTGTCGTGAGGCGCTTGGCGATGGTGTCCCGCTCGGGGCCAGGATCGATGATGCTCAAGGCTTTAAGGTCCTCAAGGCGGAACAACAGGGAGCGTACCTCCGTTTGATCAGCCTCAGCCTCAATGGGATAACGGATTTTCCATGAGGGGCGGGATTTGTCTTGGGCCATGTTGTAGAGCACGATCTCTGTTGAAGGGTACGTGAGGCGCACACGATCAATCTCGTTTTGCGCGACTCGGAGGATCTCTTTCCGGCGAAATGTCATGAGCGACTTGCCGATGAAATCCTTCGGAGCAAGATCGGTTAACAGGACTGCTCCATCCGACTCTCGTAAGACGTACAGGGTGTTAGAGAGGGGACCGCTGTCACCAATCGCCAGGGTCTCTTGTTGGGAGCTGGCTGTTACGGTGACAGTGGTGATGGGCTGGTCCAGTCCAAAGGGAGCGAGCGGAGCGGAGCGGTCGGCGACCGTTCGACTGACGGTGCCTGTCACGAGTGCTCTGAGCAAGGCCTCAACCTCCCGCGAGTCAGCATCGGTCTGTAAGGGGGCTGTCATGACCCACGTTCCTGAGTCGGTTTTTGTCAGATGTACGACGCCTTGGCTTGTGGTGATTGCTAGGCCGGTGATAGCCGAATCGGAAAAAGGCAATAGTTGTTTGGCCTGTGAGCGCTGCGTCTCCTCCTGTTGCTGAGCAGGTAGTTCCACAAAGTACAGGTAGGCTCCCAGCCCAGCCAGGATGACAGCCATGAGAATCGAAGACCAGTAGCGCATATCACGACATCCTTCTGAGAACTCTCCTCAAGAGACCGTTTGACCCCTTAGACGGTTACTCCATGCTTGCTTCACGGAGTCGATGGGAGCCATACCCGCATCTCCAGTTTGTGCGGATCATAGCAGTACAAGACGAGCCGACTCCCGCGACCCCTTACAAACGTCTGCGTTTTCTCCACACCATGACACCGGCGATCAGGGTGAAGAGGGGGAGCAAGATGACCTGCATGTAAAGCAGAGTCCGCTCCTGGAGCGGATTCGGTATGAAGGGTCGTAACGCCGGCTCTTTGGGAGCGATCGTAATCAGGTCCCGCTCTTCGGCGAGCCAGCCGACGGTGTGGAGAAAAAAGTCGCTGTTGCCGGGAAAATTGAAAAAAGCATTGGTGGCAAAGGCCGAATTGCCGGTCACGACAATGGCCGGACGCGGTTCACCCTCTTTCGGTTCTGTTTTGGGCGATAGCGCCATTGCGAGAGGCAAGGGGCCTTTGACATCCTCCTTTTCATTTAAACTCACAACCCGTCCCTGCAAATTGGTTTCGGCCCAACTATTGGCAGACGTACGGGCCAGGGGAACGGCATTCCAATCTTTCCCTACCTGCTCGTCAAATGTGACATGGCGTGAAAAGGGAAATAATACCGCTGAAGTGAGGTCCTGGGTGATCTCATGTTCGGTGAATGTACGGACCAAGAGCGCGGTCAGATCGCCAGTGGCGAGCCGATCTTGCAAATCAACGAGCACGCCGGGCCCCAGCCCCAGCCCCCACAGGGCGAGGAGAGAATCAAGGCCTGTCTGCGTGCCCGGATCGACCAAGACCAACAACCGCCCTCCATGCTCGACATACTCACGAATGAGATTCTGCTCATGGGTTGTCACCTGACGGCGAGGACCGGCCAGCACCAACACGGTGATGTCTTTGGGCACGGCGGTTTCCTGGAAGAGGGAAACGGTGCCGACCTCATAGCCCTGTCTGGTCAAGGCTTCTTTGGCGAGAGAGAGGCCATTACGTTCCTGATCTTCTGGGCTGTGCTCACCATGTCCTTCGACGAAGACGATGCGTTTTTTGGTGTCTTTGGAAATGCGCAGTAAGGCTCCGGTCAATTCGACTTCCGAGGGCGAGGTCACCCGGATAGTCCGCCCCTTGCTCTCGAAAATCGCGGTGTCGCTCCGAAACACGCCATACTCCTGGGCGAGCTTGGGTTGCTTTTCGGGATCGACAAATTGCACCGTGAGTTTAGGCGAGGCTTGCCGATAACTCTCTAGGCGGTCTTTGTAAGACTGATAGCCAGGGTCGCTTTCTCTGGTAAAAACGGTGATCTTTACGTCCTGCTGAAGCGATCGGAGGGCGCGATAGGTTTGTGGTGCCAGGGTGAAGTTTTGGTTTTCCGACAGATCCCAGCGAACAGAATGACGGGATGCCAGGAAGTTCACGATGGCCAAAATTGCCACCAGCAGAAGGACGGTGACGACACTATGGAGACCCATCTTGGTGGCGCGGCGACGCGAGAGGGCTTTAACCGTTTCGAAATGCTGAGCAAGAAATAGGAGCAGGCAACTCAGCGCGAGCAGCTCAGTGATAGTGACTGGCCAGAGCCAATCTGGCCGCAGACTATAGGCAGCAGCGCCGCCGATGGCCAGGATCAAT
>JANDJK010000081.1:0-5671 GCA_024330925.1 Nitrospira sp. | reverse complement strand
CGAGAGGAAGCGATTTCCAGCTCATTTCCACCGCGCAGATTCTACGACCCGATAGGTCAAAAACAACATGAGCCCCAGCCCACTGGCAAAATAGATGAGATCCGCCGTGTCGATCAGGCCTCGGACCAGGCGGTCGTAGTGCTCCATGAACGACAGATAGGACACTACACGGCCGACGGGAGTGTCACCGAGTAAGGCGCCGAGTCCCGAAATGAGCCAGAAAGTCAAAAGGGTGCCGAATCCAATAAAAGCAGCGACGATCTGGTTTTCAGTCAGGGCCGATGCGAAGAGCCCGACAGCCAAAAATAATGCGCCCAATAGGACCATCCCCAGATACCCTGTGAGCACCGGATTCCAGTCGAAATCGCTAAAGAGCATGAGGACGGCTGGGACCAGACCAGTCAGACTCAATAGTCCCAGGTAAATCAGGAGCGCGCTTACGAACTTCCCTGCTACGATTTCATGGATGCCGATGGGTGATGTGAGCAGAAATTCGAAGGTGCGGAGCTTACGCTCTTCTGCGAAGAGACGCATGGTTAAGATGGGCAGTACGATCAGTAACACAAACCGCATGCTGTAGAACAGATTCCGAAACACCAGGTCGTTGAGATTGATCTGAGCCATGCCCTGGATCTGCATCAGTTGGATGGCCTGCGTCCCTGCGAACACGACGTAAATGTAGGAGAGGAAGCCAAAGATCAAAAGGAAGACTGCACCCACTACGTAGACGATGGGAGAGACAAAATATCCGCGAAGTTCCTTAGCGATTACGGCTTGGACAGGTGTCATGGCGTAGCCTCCCGCGCGGATGGTTCTGGTGCAGACAGAATCCCGGATGTCGCCTCTTGCGGCTGGGACATGCCTTCTTCGTGACGGGTGAGGCGGAGAAAGACGTCTTCGAGCGTCATCGAGACAGTCTTGAGTTCCAGTAATCCCCACTCCTGCGAGACAATGAGCCGAGCAAGCTCATCCCTCAGATCATAACCCAGCGTGCATTCGACGACAAAATGGCCGGGATCTTGGCCGGGGAAGACATTCATCACGCCAGGGATAGCCCGTAACCGCTCCTCGCAATCAGATGGTGGTGTTTTGATGGTAATCGAGATTTTTTCCGATTGTCGGAGCCTCGCCGATAATTGTTCGGGCGTATCTTCTGCCACAATACGGCCGCCATTGATGATGACAACCCGCTGGCAGACTGCTGTTGCTTCTGGCAGGATGTGGGTGCTTAGGATAATGGAATGGGATCCGGCCAGATTCTTGATTAATCCCCGAATCTCAATGATCTGTTGCGGATCAAGCCCCACGGTTGGCTCATCCAAGATCAGCACTGGTGGGTCATGGAGCAACGCTTGGGCCAACCCGACGCGTTGTCGATAGCCACGGGACAAATTGGCAATGAGCCTGTGGCGGACGGATCCCAACTGAAGCTGTTCGAGGGAGCGGTCGAGTGCGGAGGTCAGGGACGAACCACTCATCCCTCGCAGCCGCCCGACAAACGTTAAATATTCCGTGACGGTCAACTCGTGATAGACAGGAGGCGTTTCAGGCAAATAGCCGATGCGACGCTTCACCTCCATGGGGGCTTCGACACAGTCGAAGCCGGCGACCCGGGCGGTTCCTTCCGTTGGAGGCATGAAGCAGGTCAAGATCCGCATCGTGGTCGTTTTGCCGGCTCCGTTCGGACCTAAGAATGCCAGCACCTCTCCCTTGGCTACCGAAAAGGTGACATCTTCGATAGCCGTGTGATGGCCATACCGCTTCGTGATGTTCTGAACGTCGATCATTGATGTGGCATTGAATTGGTCGAGATGATCAAAAACGGAGGATACTACCTTGCAGTTAGGCGTTCACTCTGGCACTGGAGTTGACGCCAGCGAGTTGATCTTACTCGAGTCTTCGAGAGCCAGTCAATATCGGCAGCGACTTCTGCAGGCAGCATCACGCGCACAGGTGTCTTACACTGTTCACCCCCAGTTAGCTCGCACAGACCGTTCAGTGGTTTAGGAGGTGAGGAGAGAAGTGGTGGAGTTGACAGGTTCCGTCCTCCCTTTTATAAAAAGGAAGCTATCTTGCCTTCTGCGGAACACCTCCAGACAGATTCATTGAGAGAAAACACGGCTTACCGTTTTGTGCTTCGGGAACAGACCACAAGCAGTAGCGAGAGTGAGACCACGGAGGGCGTCATCAAGGGGGCACAATCGTTGAAGGATGAGCACATTCGTCAAGGGGCCCTGCCCAATAGGCTGGAAAGTGCGCTTCCTGGGCCCCAATGGCAGGGGAGACGGCTGGGCCAGACCGGACAGTTGGGAAGGCTGTGGTGGGCTGGAACAGTCACTACGTTCGTGGTGGGGGCCCATCTGGTGCTGGGAGCCTGTTCATGGATGCCGACAGGAGAAAGCCAATTGGACGTTGGAATCAAGGAACGGGGGGTGGCGTCCTGGTATGGTGCGTCCTTCCATGGCAAGGTGATGGCGAGCGGAGAGCGGTTCGATATGAAAGCCCTTACTGCTGCCCATCGTACGTTGCCGATAGGAAGCATGGTACGGGTTGTCAACTTGCTGAATGGGACGCACGTCCGTGTTCGTATTACAGACCGGGGACCTTATGTGGCAGGCCGAATTCTGGATCTCTCCTATGCTGCAGCGGTTCGATTGGAGATGGTTGAGGCTGGTGTCGCGGTTATTCAGCTTGAAGTGATAGGGGATCATCGGCCTGATTTTGTTCTTGATGCCGAGGAACGTCGCTGGTCTGGTCCTTTGTTTCTCCCCTTGTCTGATGGTGATCCGTTGTTCCAAGTGATGGAAGGACAACCAGCTTGGCGGAAAAGCCGATCCCCGTCAAAGGAGGCTAGTTTTATCTTGCGACCGGATCTGTTGTGGGATCGTCGCCGGATCGACGGAACCGCAGCGTTTCCGGTCGACGTGGCCTATCGGACGGCCGCTACTCTTCTGCTGTGAGTAGGATCGTCAGGGGGATGATCCGGGCGCGGTTGACAGGGGGAGAGCACTCTTCTAGACTGCTACCGTTGTGCGTGGTGTGAGGCCTGGAGGATGGGAACAAGGGCCAGACAATCAGTCCAATGATCTGGGGAGGCGAAGGAGTGAAGGGATGACACAGAAGAGATCATTGGAGTCGGAGGAAGCCCGGCTCAAAAAGAAAATTGCCGAACAACGTGCTGCGGGGGTAGGCAAGCATGAGGCGGCATTTAGGTCGCTTCGGAAGCGGCTTAAGCGAGTGCAACGCAAACGTCGTGTGTTGGCATTTCGTCGGAAGCAAGCAACCAGTCGTAAAGGGGCAGACGCTACCGCTACGGCCTGAGCGAAGGAACGCGTGAGGGGAGCTCAGCGGTGGCCGGACGGACGTGAGAACGCAACAGACGTGATGGAACAGAATCGCACAGAACAATCAGAACCTTCGATTCCTTCTGATCACTCCTCGTTCAAGAACGAGAGGGAACAGGACGAGGTTACCGTTGAGGGAGCATGGGCAGGCGAAGCGTCTACTGCACACCAACCTTCTGTTGGTGAGAGTCCAGCCGATAAGGAGGAAGTTGAACTCCTCGAAGAAGAACGGGTTAAGGACGAGATCGATATTCAGATCGACCTACTCAAGGATCCCGACTGGGTGGTGCGTCGTGAGGCAGTCATCACCTTGGGAGAAATGGGGGATGAACGGTGCGTCGAACCCTTAGCGAGAGCATTGCGCGACGGCGATTGGCAGGTACGGGAGGCAGCCGTCGAGGCAATTGCTCAGGTTGGGTCGCCGGCAGTCGAGCTGCTCATCAAATTGCTGCGAGACTGGGACTGCCGTAAATACGCCATCCAGGCCCTCGGTAAAATCCGCGATGAACGGGTCTTAGAGCCGTTGATGCTTCAGCTCCGAAGCGATGAGTTCAAGGATGATGCTATTGAGGCCTTGGCGGAGCTTGGCGAACCAGCCGTCCCACGGTTGATTGCGGCGCTGCGCGACAAGGATGACAACGTCCGCAAGAGCGCGGTGTTGGCTCTCGGACGTATCAAAAGTGAGGAGGCGATCGATCCACTGATCGAGATGACCAAGGATTCCGATTGGTTCATTCGATTGACCGCTGCGGCGGCGTTGGAGTCAATTGGTGATGAGCGAGGCCGGGAGGCCATCAAACCCCTCCTCAAGGATCCCGATTTAGTTGTTCGCATGAGAGCGGAGCGCATTCTCGCCAAGTGGAAGAGACAGCCCGTTTCCTCGTCGGGCATGGCGTAAGGAGACGAGGCACCCCTTACGTTTTATTCAGCAGCGTGTCCAGAGTCTGCTGCCAGTCATCAAATTTTTTCGTCGGTACAGGCCTTCCTTTCGCGAGCTCAAGGCGTGCCTCCCGCAGTGAAGTAGCAAGAGCGCGAAGCGTATCAACTTCAATGGGATGGCGGGTCGCCTGTGCTGATTGTTCCGCTGCGTTGATCGCTTCCGCTAGTTTCTTGGCCGCCTCTCCGTAATTGCGCTCCAACATCTCGGTGTGAGCCTCGGCCACCTGTGATTGGGCCTCAATCAGTCCCTGACGGCGGCGAATGTCTCGTTCAATGGTTGTGACAGTCTCGGCAGCGCCTTGTGAGAGATTTTTGACCGATTGGCTGATTGTTCCGACCAGCTTTTCAGAAGCGGTCAACCGCTTGGAGAGGTCTGACACAGTTTTTTCAAGGCTTCCCACGGGCCGTTGGCCTACGTAATAGCCTGCGGCAAAGGAAGCGGCGAGCAGCAGCAGCAGAAAGAAGAATTTGAACATATGCTGGGCGATCTCGATGGCGGTTCTTAATTCTTTATTGCTTGTCTCCGGGACAATGGTTGCTCTAACAACCGCAACATGCTGGTTGCGGCAGCAATGCGGACTGTAGCATCGCTATCCCGTAGGGTTTTAAGGAGCAATGGGAGTGCCTGGTCGGAACTGTTCCCCAACGCTTTGGCGGCCATGAGTCGCGGATAGGGCACCTGGTCCTGAAGCAGGGTTTCGAGCACGTCACGAGCTTGGGCATTTGATGAGAGCGGGAGGAGACCAAGCACGTGGGCTGCAGCACCTCGTGCAAAGGGGTCGGCATGTCGAGCCAAGGCAATAGCAAAAGGCAGGGCTGAGAGGTCTCCCAGACGAAAGAGCCCTTCCACCGCCCCGGCGCGCACTTGCCAATTGGCATCCCGTGTTAACGCTTGCAGTACCGGCCGATTGTCCAGGGCACCCAATTTCCCCAGACTGGCGGCGGCAGTCCCGCGAACCATGGCGCTCTCATCTCCGATGGCATGGAGGAGGGCGCTGGCTCCTTCCGGAGAGCCGAATTCCCCCAACGCCCCTGCTGCGAAGGCCCGGACTGATGGAAGGGGATCATACACGGCTCGCTTGAGAATCGCCAGGCTGGAAGGATGTTTCAGACGTCCGAGCACACCGATTGCCGCCATGCGAAGGTCGGGATCGGGCAGGGTAGCCGCGCTCATGATGGCAGCGAGTTTGTCGGTTCGTCCCATGCGATAAAGAGCGGCATCAGCAAAGACCGATTCGGGGCCGTCTTCCTTCCTGCTAATTTCGAGTAGGTATGGCACTGTGTCCTGTGCTTTGGCCTCACCGAGCACGTTGATGACGGCGATGCGCACGGTGGGGGCTGGATCGCTCAATGCCCTCCGGAGAGGGCCGGAGTGCTTGGCCACTCCA
>JANDJK010000080.1 GCA_024330925.1 Nitrospira sp. | reverse complement strand
ATTATCACCGACATTCAGTCGTCCCTCGACCCGACCGCCTGCCGAGACCTTCGAGAGGGAAAACAGGGGACGCTCGACGCTTTCATCGATACCGTCACCCGCCAAAACGTGCAGCGGGCGGTCGAATCCTTCCGCCAGTATAGTCGCACGCTGGACAAGCTGGTTCATGACCAGTGCCTCGCCATTGTCGGCGCCCTCTATCACGTGGAAAACGGAGCGATCGAGATATTAACGGAATTTCCGGCAGAGCCAACGACTCCACCTTCCTCAGACACAAACATTCTTTTCGCTCTTGGCTCGAGACGGCATCGTGACGCCAGTCAGTAGCGGATGGCATCCGCCAGGATGGTCTTCAGGCGATCGAGATCGATGGCGTCCACTCGATAGTCGTCTCGACCAACCATGGAAGTTGCCATGGTCAGGGCGTTGAGCACGGCTTCCTCCGTCGCCTCGACAGTCGCAGTGATTAATGGATTCAAATAGATGTCGGCTAGGTGAGTCAGGGTATAAGTCGGCTCGTGGGGGTCATGAGGGATGACGTTGGCCGTGGAAAACGCCAGCATGAAATCTCCGCTCCCATGGCGAGCGGTCGCCCCGGTACGGGCGAGACCCAGCGCAGCCCGTTTGGCCAGGCGACTGAGTTGGCGGCTGTCAAGCGGTGCGTCAGTGGCAATGACAATGATGATCGACCCCTCATGTGGTTCCGACCGAAGACTGTCCGCTCGCGGCGAGGCCGATTCGTAGAGCCGACCGACCGGCACACCGTTGATGACCAGCTCGTGCCTACGTCCATGGTTGGCGTTGACGAGCACTCCCACCGTATAGCCTCCCTCTTGTAGAGGCAATTTGCGCGACGACGTGCCGATCCCTCCCTTGAATCCATAGGCAATCATCCCGGTTCCGGCTCCCACTGCGCCTTCTTCCACCGGCCCGCTCTTGGCGTCATTCAGAGCGGCAATGACATCCTCTTCCGAGACATGCCGCCCTTGAATATCGTTCAGCCGCCCATCGTCACACTCAGCAACGACTGGTGTGAGGGTGTCGTCAGTAATTCCGATACCAGGGTACTGTTTGATCATCCAACTGATGACGCCGTTGGCCACCCGTGGAACATTCAGGGTATTCGTGAACGCAATAGGATATTCAAGAAACCCCGATTCGGCGATCCAAGCGGTGCCGGTCATTTCTCCCGTCCCGTTAAGGACGAAGAATCCAGCGGGGACTTTCTTGTGCCACACGTCCTCCCGCGGAATCACCACTGTGACACCGGTGCGCACCGGCCCCTCGCCAGGCTTGAGAGATCCCTCTCCTCGGACCAACGTCCGGTGACCAACCTTCACTCCAGCCACATCGGTAATGGCGTTAAAGGGTCCCGGTTCATACTGTCCAACGATGATGCCAAGCGCACGGGCCCGTTGACGAACATCCGTCGCACTCCCTGTTGCAGGAAGGAGAAGGGTCACGAGGAACAGGAACCAGACCGCTTGCTGAACGAGGGGGCAGGCCCTGCCCCGAACCTTATCGACGGTCTTGAATACCTCAGATATCATGGCTGCTCCCTCGTTGGGGGATTCGCACATCGACGCGGGGATGTTCGGCTTGAATAGCCGCCGCCAATGACATCGCCTGTTTTTCCTCACCGTGCACAACAAAGATTACACTGGGCTCCGGAGTGATCGCACGAACGTAGGCCAAGAGATCGTTCCGATCGGCATGGGCGGACAGGCCGTTGAACGTCACGACCTGCGCCCGCCTCGGCGTCGGCACCCCGAAAATGGGAACCACATCCCACCCTTCCACAAGCTTCCTCCCCAGTGTGTGCTCGGCTTGAAAGCCAACGATGACAATAATGTTCGCTTCGTCTTGAATGGCATGTTTGAGATGGTGAACGACGCGCCCCCCTTCGCACATGCCCGATGACGAGACGATGACGCAGGGGCCTTTCATGGCGTTGAGCCGTTTGCTCTCCTCGGCCGACGAGACAAAACGAATGTACCGCGAGGCAAAGGGGTCATCCCCGGATGCAAAAGTTTTGAACGTGTCCTCGTCATAACAGTCAGGGTGACGACGGAAGATGTCCGTGACTTGGCCGGCCAAGGGCGAGTCGATATAGATGGGGATCGGATCGATTCTCCCTTCGCCGACCAATTCCTTGATCCGCATCACCAAGTCCTGCGTGCGGCCCACGGCGAAGGCCGGCACGATGATCTTGCTTTTGTGGAGTTTGGCGTGCGCGATGAGGGAGGCGGCTTTTTGTTTGATCTCTTCATCATACGCTTCGTGCAGTCGGTCTCCGTATGTAGATTCGATGATCAGAACATCGCAGGCTGGCGGCGGTTCAGGATCGCGCACGATAGGCATATTGGATCGTCCAAGATCGCCGCTGAACAAGACCGTCGTCGTATTGCCCCGAGCCGTGTATTTGACTCGGATCGCCGCCGAACCGAGAATGTGACCTGCATCAAAGAAGGTCGCGGTGATTCGCGGAGCAATGTTGATCGCATCACCATATCGTTCGCCCTGCACTCGCCGGAGAATTGTACGGACATCCTTACTTGTATAGAACGGTCGAAGACAGGCCCGCCCCCGCCGGTTTTCCCGTTTGTTCACGTAGCGGCAATCGCTCTCTTGAATCCGCGCCGAATCTTCCAGCATTAGGCCCGCTAAATCCGCTGTAGCCCTAGTCGCATAGACTTTCCCGGAAAATCCCTGTTGCGGCAGAATCGGCAGGGCACCCGAATGGTCGATATGGGCATGGGAAAGGAGCACCGCGTCCACTGCCTTGGGATCAAATCCCAAATGGCGATTACGATGAACGCTCTCTCCTCTCCGTCCTTGAAAAAGCCCGCAATCAAAGAGGAGGCGGAAACCTGGACCTTCCATCAGGTGCCGGCTCCCCGTCACCGACCGGGCTGCACCATGGAAGGAAAACTTCATGGGGGGAGCACTCCGTTTTGGCGCGCAATCAATTCCCAGGCTTCTTGCGCAGTTTCGGCATAGTGAAACAACTGGAGATCATCTTCGGCAATGAGGCCGTTGTCTACCAGCAACTGCCAATTAATCAACTGTTCCCAGAAGTTTCTCCCGATGAGCACCACGATGACTCGTTCCGTTTTGCCTGTCTGAAGCAGCGTCAAGGTTTCAAACAATTCGTCAAGGGTCCCAAATCCTCCAGGAAACGCCACCAAAGCCCTGGCCCGAAGCAGGAAATGCATTTTTCTGATGGCAAAGTACTTAAACTGAAAGCTGAGATGGGGAGTAATGTACGGATTCGGTCGCTGTTCATGGGGTAATGTAATGTTCATACCGATGGATTTGGCGCAAACATCGGCTGCGCCACGGTTCGCGGCCTCCATGATCCCCGGCCCTCCGCCGGTGACGACCACGTAGTCGCACCGTCCATCGATTTGGCACGTCGAGGACACGAGGCGCCCGAATTCCCGCGCAATGTCGTAATACTTGGACAGCTCGTACTGGCGTTTGGCCACCGCCACTTTCTTGCGCATCTGCGGATCGTCCGGTGATCGAGCCAATTGCTCTTCAGCTTGTTCCAGCGCCTTCTTCATGACAGCCGGCTCTTGGATCCGCGCACTGCCAAAGACGACGATGGTCGAACGGATACCTTCTTCCCGCTGAATCAGCTCAGCTTTCAGCAGTTCAAGCCCGATGCGAATGGGACGCAGTTCGTCGCGTTGAAGAAACTCGGTGTCTTCGAGGGCCGGAATGTAAGAAGACGAAATCTCAGGGGGACAAGAAGATCGGCTGTCTGAACTGCTCAGTGCCATGAGGGCATTATAACGGCAGCAGGACCACCTGCAAACTCACAAATGCTGACCACCCGCTTGCGACGATGAGACGAACTAAAAAGGCCAGAATTCGATCAGTGCATGTTGATCAGTCCTCCCAAAGAAGTAGGAGTGGACCACCAAGTTTTTGTCACAGACGAATTGGACACGCTCAATGTTGATCCCCGTACCAGAGAGGGTAAAGGGAAGCGACACCGGCGAAATGAGTCGGAACAGATACCCCAGATTGAGAGAGGCTGAGCGGGCAGTGCTCCATTGGAATTCGGCCACAAGCTGATCAGTATCCAAGACAATGTCCTCTGGAGCGCCAAGCCGTTCTACCACCTCGTGGAGGGTTGTCTTGTCAAGACGCACAAACTCCAACTCCTGAGCTGTAATAGGATCATTGAACGCCACCCTCCTCACCGTACAGCCCTCGAGGACGAAGAAACACAGAACCCCCACGAGAGTCGTTGTGATCCCCACGAAGAATCGCACGATCAAGGCCCCCACAGACGCAAGGAGAAATCAACCTGATCCGTCCTCTTCCCATAAATAATATCTTGGACGATGCCTTGCTTGTCTAGAAAGAGGTAGAGATTGTCGCTCTTCACATTGAGGGTGAGAAGATTCAATGCCAACAGGATCAAAGCCGGTGACTTTGCATCATAGTAGTAGTACTGGAAGATATCTCGATCCGGCGCTTGATTGATACGATCAGGGGCCCCTAACAGTTCTACCACTTGCGTTCGGTGGGTAACACCCTTCTGAATTTGTCGTAGCTTGTTGTCGTCAATAGGATTCCCAACACGACCTCGGCTAATCACACAGCCTGAGAACATGAGTGCGAGCACGATCAGGAGCACGCCAGCCAATCGAACGATCATATCATCTCCTTTAGGCCTTGAGCGCATACTTCATGATGGGACAGAATCGAGCACAAAATCTTGTTCGTAAACAATATAGTTGGTTTTGACAAGCCCTACACGCCGATACACTGTCTGAGCGATACGATTCCTTCGCGCCACATATAACCTGATCCCACAGACCGTTGGATCGCTCTTCGCCTTTCCGAGCACATATTGATACAAGGCTCGATAGATCCCCCGTCGCCTCCACGCAGGTGCCACGTACACACTCTGCACCCACCAGAAGACCCCATTTCGCCAATCGCTCCATTCAAAGGTTACCATTAACTGCCCTACGATGTGGCGCCGGCTTGGTTCTCTTACCTCGGCAATGAGAAACAATCCTCGATGTGGGTTGGAGAGAACAGCAAGAATGCCCTGGCGGAGCCTTGCTTCATCAAGTCTTCGTCGTTCGGTTTCCCATGCCATGGCAAGACTAAAGGCGACCAGGGATTCCATGTCGGCACGCTTCGCCCCTCGTACCCGAACGCTCGGTTGATCATTCATGGATCACGAGGGAGGGACAGGACGACTTAACCAGCCTTTTCGGGGCTGATAAAATCCGGCGGAGAATTCCATCTTCATGGCATCTTCAGGAAGAAGGTTGATGGGGACGAGGTCCTGCTCGGGAATGAACGCCAAATAGCCGGTAAAGGGATGGATCGCGGTGGGGACAAAAACCATGTAGAGCTTCGATGATGAGATGACTTGTAGCGAGGGAGGCACCAAGCCCATCACGAATCCTAGCGCCCAGAGGCCATTGCGAGGAAAGGGAAACGCGACGACTTTGCTGCATCCGAAGCGGGTTTTGAAATTGACAATATCCGCCATCCCCTTGAGGGTCATGTAGATGGTCTGGACGAGAGGAATTCGCTCAAGACGTTGTTCGAGTCGGACAAGTAGGTTTTTCCCAATCACATGGTCTGCAAGAACACCAGCAACGATGAGAACCCCAACGAGCAACAGCAATCCTAGACCTGCAGGAGGATCATCAATATGACTGCCAATGATATTGTCGAGGGCTCTAAACAGAGTGAGAAGAATTAAAATGGTAGCCCCCGTCGGGACGAGGAAGATGAGACCGGAAAGAAACGTCCTTGAGAATGCATGTCCCATGGACAGAGCAACAATCCGCTGTGGTTTTACAATCAGTTCATTGCTAGTCTAGCAAACTTTACCAGCGAAGGGAATTGAACGGCCATTCTTTGAATGCGATGATTACTGCTATTGCCATACGGTTGGTTACAACACTTTAACTGATCTGGAAAAGGAGTGTCATGATGTCAATTGATCCGGCATTGCTTGCCATCCTATGCTGCCCAGAGACGAAACAGCCCGTCACCATCGCGGACGACGCCTTGATCAGAAGGTTAAACGATCAGATTCGGGACGGGAAAATCAAGAACCGAGCGGAGCAGGTGGTTTCGGATCCCTTGAGCGGGGGGCTGCTACGGGCAGATGGAAAGATTTTGTACCCCATCGTCGATGACATCCCAGTGATGCTGATCGAAGAAGGTATTCCGATTGATCCTTCTTCATAATCGTCGATCGTTGTGAGCCTCGAACCAGTTTGGCGTCGCCAGCCCTCGTGATGATCACGAAAGAGTCGGGGGGGAGGTTTTTGCAGATGCCACTCTCTACAGGGGAAGATCTCTCATATAAAGAATCAACCAATTTTGGTGAATAGAGTCGATCGACCGTGACGAGGTTCTCGTAGCCAACGAGGAGAAGCGCTCAATCCAAGGTTGCTGGATGACCATCGACCATTCGGTTCTTTGGTTTCTCTCATGCATGTCCCGAAACATCAATCGCATGATGGGCTACCTCAGCCTTGTATGGATCATGAACGGCCTTGCATGATTACCAGCCACGTTGTAAGACCGAGCGGCTTCCAATCAGGCACTGATCGTTAGGAATAGGCTCCCTTTTGCCATATTCGTCCCCTCCTTATGCCGTGATACACGGATGAGCAACACGATGATGGGGACACGTGTTGAGCAAAGTTATCCACCAACGGGATAGACAAACGGGATAGATTGAGCGGTTTAGGGATGCAGGATGGTCACGTTGCCCCGTGGATTTTCAGTTTTTGAACCAGTTGAAGCACCACACCGGGCACAACGGTACTCATAGAGAAGTCCGCTTGGCAAAATTAGCAATAACCGCTCTCTCGTGGGAGTAGCCATTCGGCATTCAGGACAGTAGAGAAGAGACGCATTAAAGGAGCGATAGGAAGATTCCGGCTTGGGGGATTCTCGAATCGAAGACGCCGCATCCTTTTTTCCCTGCTCGTCACCGGCTGGACGGTTATCTACTCGATGATAGGGGACGAATCCAAACAGAGAATCAGGACGCGTTCTCATAGGCCGTATTGTAAGAATGAGCGTGACCGGAGGTCAAGTTACAGCGAAATTGCTCTCCTTGGTTGATTTGGCAGCATGAGCGACGTTCATTAGCCGATCAACTCGGCAAGAGGGATCGCTGGAGGAGATGGCTCTTATCCGCACCAAATTAGAATAGATTGATCTGATTTATTTAGGCCTGAAGAAAAAGCTACCCTCTGCCTTTTTATGCGACACAGAAAACTACACCGTTGTTTTAGCTGACTCAATTTCCGTAGCAGTAATCAGGCTTGCGAGGTAGTCAGCCACAAAATTGAGGGCTTCTTCACGACCATCCGCTCGTCTGCCCTTTTCACGTCGTTGGACAGAAAGTTCATGTTCAAGATCGGATTTGACTTCTGCTAGTACCCGCTGAAGAGTAGAGGGGCTCACATTGGCATCCACGTCTTCAAGCTGTTGGCACCGATCAAGCACCCAATTGAGTCCTTCGATTCTTCCCGCATAATGTTCTTGCTCGGCTGTATCAATGCGGGCCATCGCAGTGGCAAACGTTTGGGCTTCATAGATGAGGTTGTAAAAACTGGTGACGGCCCGTTGAAGAGAATGATTCATTCGACCTTGCTCCTTTTCTTGCAATTATTATACACGAGAAAGAGAAACCGACAAACAGTATTTTGCTCCTATGTGAAAAGGAGCGAGTGAAATTCGTTCATAAAGCCATAATAGAGAGGGGCAAAATCCTTGAGGCTATCGGGGCTCGTTTCCTTGAGACGTTTGAAGAAGAATACCTGACTTCGGGGATCTAATTGTTCGAGGAGTTGGCTAAGCTGGGCCATGGTGTAACTTCCGGATGGCACACTCAGAACATAGTGAACTAACCGTTCGACAAACTGCTGCGCGATATATTCGCTACTTAAATATCCTTCTGGCAATTTGCCTGTGGCCAAAAATTCATCGAACGGGATCGCTTGTGCGGCAAAAGGAACCGCTTGTTTCTGTGACACGGCTGAGAGTCCTCTTGTTTCGTGAGCCATCTCCAACTCTACTCAAGGCTCCAGAGGTCGTCAAGTGAGTCTAATGATGCAAGGCTTTTGGTATGACATACGGTGCTCTTGGCCTACCAACCTCTGTAGGGCGAAAGGCTGAGGGAGAGGAAAATCCGGTTCTATACCCACGGAACAGGGAGTAGTTATGCGCGAGGGGATTTACGGTTCCAGGTCGTCTCACAGCAACGCGTGAGTGCTGCTTGTGAGGAGTGTCTTGGGAAACATCAACCACAGAGGAGATCCAGGGAGAACCGTGATAGCTAAGGATGCCACGTTCAATAAGAGACCAGACAAGCAGAAACACCGCTTGCAGTTTCTCTACTATTGGAAGTGCGCGAGTCCGTAAACTGCTGGAAATTGGATGGCGGATACTCACCATTTTGGCTCAGGAGGATGACAGTGGTTTGATGAGGTCACCCGACGGAGAGACGCCATAGCTGAATATAGGATTCGTCTAAGAGAGGAAGTGTAGCCATGGCTGTTGAGCGGTTGGACGGCATGGCGACACTGGTGGAAACGGTGCGAACCAGATACGAAAGGGGCAGGTAAGGGAAACGTTGGACACCGAGTGGTTTGAATACACGGAGGCGGAGGGTTATTACCGAAATGGCTATCGGGCACGCACGCTCCACCTACAAGGAGGCCAGTTGCGGCTGGCGGTGCCGCAAACGTGCAACAGCAGTGTCTCAACGACATCTTCAAACACAACCAAAGGAGCGGACAGGCATTCGTACTGGCCCTGGTGGAGAGGTGGCACTGGTGTCTCATCCGTGATCACCCAGAGCGCGGAAGAGTTATGTGACACCAGTTCCTTCAAATCAACCCAAGCGAGCTGTGTGCGGCTCAGAGGCGGGCTGGTGTTGAACGAGCGGTGCTCAATGACAAAGACCCGTCTATTCTCGTCAAAGCGTTGTGTCTGAAGAGCGTAAGAAAAACCGATCCATACGTAAGCGACCCTCGTGATCGCAGTGATCACGAGCGGCAGCTACGGTGAGATTCTCGGCGTGAAGCTTGGCGACACCAAGAGCTTCGCCGCCTGGGGATGTTCCGTTGACTCAAGGACGTGGTCTCACCAACCGTAGTCTTCGTCGTCTCGGACGAGTACGGGGTTGAGGCAGACGCTTACCAAACCCTTCCGCGGCGCCAACTGGCAACGTTGTTAGGTTTATCGAATGTGCAACCGGCTCACACAGGCACGGGGCATGATTCACACTACGGCTGTGACTACGGCAAAGCCAATTCTTTGCGCGCTTGACGTGTCGGAGGCAAAGTGGCGAGGATGAATTCGTGGATCAGTTGCCGAGAGCGTACCAAGGCGGCCTGCCTAGGAACCAAGTTCGACAATGCCATAGCCGTGATGGCGCTTCCTCCAAAGTACCACCAGCAATTGCGCAAACATCAACATGATCCAGCATCTCAACGAGGAGATTTG
>JANDJK010000079.1:4047-9519 GCA_024330925.1 Nitrospira sp. | reverse complement strand
TATGAAGGATCTGTGCTTCCAGCGCCTGCCGACGCCGGGGCGGATGCCCGCCCCGGTGTCGTGCCCAAGCCCGACCAACCTGTGCGTGGCAACGCGCTCTCGCCAGAGCCCCACCGTCACCGACTCATTCCCGCGGCTGCGGCGATGTGCCGGTTCTCGCGCCCCTCGACGGCCAGCAGGATCATCTGCGCGCACAGCGCCAGACGGACAGATGTGCGCCGCCCCCCGAGCCCAGTGGTGTCATTGTGTACGTTCATCATCCGTCAACTGAGGTTGCGGAGCCCGTCGCATGGCCAGCCCTCCTCCGTGACGGACAATCGCCACGGATCCTTATGAGTCAAGATACTTATGCATCATTACACTAGCGGGCCGATCCCAGCGAAAGACCCGAGGCTATCGGCGTGACGGTCCGTCCGTCGAGTTGTTCGGCGCAACATCGGCGGCGCAGCGGAAGCCAGTGGATTCATTGCGGATGGTCGGGTCACTCTCCACGCGTGTGAAGATGCGCGCGGTCGGAGTTTCGTTCTGCCAGCCTGCGCCACGAATGACCTTTTTCGTACCCGTGTCGGGGCCTCGAGGATTTTTCGCAGGACTCTTCTCGTAATAGCGGGCGTCATACCAGTCATTGACCCATTCCCAGACATTGCCGGCCATGTCATAGACGCCGAACGGGCTTTTCCCAGCCTCGTAACTCCCGACAGGCATGAGGGTCTTTTCCCCGATCCATTTTTGGTTATAGTTGAGGTGTTTTGCCGTGGGCTCGACATTGCCCCAGGGAAATCGTCTGTCCGATGTGCCTTTTGCCGCCTTCTCCCATTCCGCTTCGGTCGGCAAACGTTTCCCTGCCCAATTACAGTAGGCTGCGGCGTCGTACCAATCCACATTGACCACCGGCCGGTCTACCAGTACATCCGTAATGGTGTCCCCCTTCCAGAGGTTTCGTGTGGGATTCGTAGGATTTTGCGGGGCACGATGCCCTGTAGTTTTGACGAACTCCAGATACCGGCCATTCGTCACTTCAAATTTGTCGATGAAAAACGAATCGACAAACACTTCGTGGCGTGGATACTCATCGCGCCCGCCGTCCCGGTCTCCTGGCGGAACACCCATCGGAAACGAGCCGGCCGGGACGAGAACCATGGGCGCGCCATCCCTGCCCAATACTTCATTCATGGTCTGCAACGACTGCTCGGACGCAAAGAGGGTCGATACGTCGAGCAGAACAGCGAATGCCGCCGAGCCAAGCAAGAGCGGGAGGATCATCGTGATGGACTCCTTCTTGAGAACCGGACAACGTCGGTATTTGAGCATGGCCGGAAACAAGGCACGCGGAGCGAGCGATCGTCACCACTCGCAGGGGAATACCTCCGAGTCTGATCTCCCGACTCCGTACCACACATAAGGGATCAGCAGGCCTCTTGACCGCCTATTGCTTTGATGCCATTACGCGAAGCAGCTCTCCTCCGGCCGTTGCGCGCACGGCATCATCTTCATCATGGAGCCCCTGTTTGAGCAGCGACAGCGCGTCCCCGCCATCCAATTTTGCCATTGCTTTGAGCGCCGCGATCCTCACGCGAGGCATCGTATCCGCAGCCAACGATCCCAACACGGAACGAACCGGCTTCCGGTTGCCATCTGACGCCCGGCCCAAGGCCCTCGCAAGCGCGCTACGCACCGCCGGCTCTCTCATGCGGGACAGATCTGAAACGGCCGAGGCCACTGCATCGAACTCTTCCCCGTGCTCCAATAGACTCCCTACGACAAAAGCCCTGACCGAAGCATCATGATCCTCTAGAGCCTTTTTCAGCGAGGACACCGCGTCCGCACTCCGAAACCGCCCCAGGCTCACGGCGGCGGCCACGCGAACGGGCGGGAGCGGGTCTTTCAGAAGCCGTGTCAAGGCGGTCAATGCCTCAGGCTTGGGTACATGGGCCAACCCCATCGCAGCCACCCCGCGCACCGACGGTTGTTTGTGTTCACTGGCCTCGATAAGAACCGGCAGCAGCCGTGCTCCGCGCAGATCGACCAAGGAGCGAATCGCCGCAGTCCGTTCGTCGGGATTGGGAGCCTTTGCCGATTGATCGAGCAACGCACACCCTTGAGCACGGCCGAACCGGCACAGCACCTCCGCCGCCGCCACCCGCACCCGTGCCTCGGGGTCCTGCAGGACAGACTCCGCAAGGGCAACGACCGAGGCATCACCGGACTTTCCCAGTCCTTTGAGAACCGCCTCCTTCACCAAGGCCGCCTGGTCGTCCATCGCTTGCCGAAACCTGGCCGAACGGCGGCCTTCCTCCAGCTTCGCAAGCCCCTCAGCCGCTAGTGCGCGAATGATGCCCGATCCATCGCTCAGCCCGTTTTCCAGGAAGGGAATCGCTTCGGGGCTCTGCCATTCTTTCAGCGCCGTGTAGGCCACTCCTCGCATTTGTTCCCGCATGTCGTTTATCATGGCCAAGACAAACCCCAGTGAAATCTCACGAAGCAGCAACGCATCATCCTGTTTCAGCACAAGCCGAAGCCCGTCGTAATCGACCAGGGCTTCTTTCGGATTGCCGAGCCTCACAAGGGACCGGATCTTGATCCGTCTGATATCCGGTTCGGCGGCCAGCTCGGAACTCAATGCGCTGATCTCATCGACCGCCTTGCGATATTGCTGTTTGTCGTAAAGGTGTTGAAGCTTGTCCACGATTGCGGAGAAGTCGGATGCCAGCGCGGCCGGGGCCTGCAATGCGATGAAGACAAGCCACACGCACGTCAATGCCCACCGGAAGAGACCGACGCCCCCCCTCTCGGACAGCTCCCGCTTCTGGTCACCCACATTGCTCTGGTGACTTGCATCGTCCCGATCGCCTAGAGCTCGGATCATTCTCCAACTGCCAGACCCATTCCGGGTGTCACGGTTGAAATTGAACCAACGGCCGGATCTCGACGGGATACCCCAATGCTTGCGGTCCAAATCGTGGATTGTTCATGATCCGGTAGGCCGTACGATTTCCCTTGGGAGCAGGCAGCGAGAGGTGCTGAAGCAGTTTTCCATCTGCTGGGACGGTAACCATTATGGATGTTCCAGGACCGGTCTGAGGATGCCACGCCACCAGTTGATAGGTGCCGGGCGGGATGTTTGTAATGGAAAAGTTTCCATGCTCATCGGTCAACGCATAATAGGGATTATTGACCGCCATCGCCCAACTCTCCATATAGGGGTGAAATCCGCACTGCATATAGAAGGTGCGGCGCCCCTTAGTGAGAGAGATAGGCCCCACCAATGATTTCCCTGGGGCATGGTTATGCAAGGCATGGAGATCCCCTCGTCGATGCGCATGATTCATAACCAAGGGCATGTTGAACAAAACACGAGCTCCCCTTTCCGGTGAGATCGCATAGCCCTGAATATCATGCATGACGGGATCCATATTGACCACTTCGACCGCATGACCGTCTCGAACGAACGTCATGAACGGCTGGAACATGCAGTCGCGAGCCTCGATCAGCGGCACGGACAGTTCAAACGGTTTGCCGGCTTCCACTCCTTCAAGCAACACGACTGCGTCTTTCAATCCGCCTCGAGAATCCACGATAAAATCGTACAGCAATCGCCACCCCCGCCCGTTTGAGATGCGGCCGCAATAGGCCGGATCAGGAAATGTGATCAGATTGAAGCCTTTGGGCGCTGGAACATCGCCGCTCAAGCTCACAGTTCCTTCGATGGTTCCGCCGTGCCGCACCTCGATTACCTCATAAGCCATCGCGCCCTCGGTAAGTGGGAGTGCCGCAGCCAACGACAGGATTCCGACAAGGTTCTTTAACCACAACCACGCGCTACCCACGAACAAACTCCTTCTCACTTCTGAAGCGGACACGCAACATCCCCCCAGCAGGCTTTCTCAAGGAAAACAGGAAGGGCACAATCCCTTTTCTTTGCGCCGACCAGATTCCCTTTCTGGCCGGCTCAACCCTCTTACTAGGTCCTGCGAGAACGCCAATGCAGGCCCTCTCACTGTTAACCAAGAAATGCTTCGTGCCCCTATAGAACCTGCTCTTTCTAAGGCTGCGTGTCCCACCGACTTATTGACTTGGTGTTTTCCGATTGGCCGTGCCCTGTAAATCCATTTCCAGCATCACAGGACCATCAGGTGTATTGGATTTGATTCGACGTGGCATTTGGTCAACCATCAATTTCTCGAGAGGGACCGCCACGATAACTGGAGCTTTTCCCAGCTGATTGGAATATAACGAAATACGAACGTTTCTCGGCCGTTCACTGAGCTTGATTTGAGAAACGCCCTCCTTTCCCAAAAATCCCACCAGCAATCCGCTGCCGTCGGCAAGCTTGTGGATTTCATAAGCATCGACGGATGAAGGCACCCGTTCCAACACAAGGTCGGGACTCTGCGTGACCAGCGCCAGTCCGAGATGCTTCGGCGCAATGAAACCGTAGCTACCCGTCGGCGCTTCCGAAAAACGGATCGTCTCGCTCCGGAGCTCTGACACACCGTTCTTTGTTCGCATGAGGCGTCGCAGCTCCGCCTCGCTCCCGGTGGTTTCAATCACTCCCACTGTAGGCGCGGCCTTCTGTATGGGCAACGTTTCGGTCTTTCCTTCCAATCCGGCATGGAGAAGATACGGGAAGATACTGATGCCCGTCAGAGCAAGAGAAAAAATGCATCTGACGGCAGTGATGCGCGTGAGGGACGAGACGATTTCGGTGAACGGCATAATGCTCCCTGGCGTTTCAACCTCGTTGCCTGACAGATCATCCCTTTTTGTCTTTCCAGATTGAATTCGATCGACCAATAAGCAATCCACCGCACTCAATTTCCAACGGTCCGTGCTTGTGGTGATTTCTCAAGCTGGGAAGTCACGGCCGCACGCTCATCGCCGCCCACCGATTTTGCACAGCGGAATCCCAGCCAATTGATCCTCGTCTTTGGATCGGCCCCATTACGCATGGCCACTCTCATGGTCGTTGTGCTGTCCATCCACCCCCCGCCTCGGAACGCCTTCTGGGTACCGGTTGCCGGACCTTGAGGATTCCGATTCGGTGCCACTTTGTAGTAATCCGGGTCATACCAATCAGATACCCATTCTGCCACATTCCCGATCGTCTGATGGAGGCCGTAGGGGCTGACCGCATTCTCGTACTTGTCGACTGAAATGATCGGCGGATAGAGCAGCAACCGCTCCGGACGGTCTCGGACTGGGCCAGAGAGTCCGGTACGCCCAAAATTCGCTCTCGTAGGGCCGGCATGCTCGTTCCCCCATGGGTACAATCGGCCATCTGTTCCCCGTGCCGCTTTTTCCCACTCCGCTTCAGTCGGGAGACGCTGGCCTGCCCACTTGCAGTACGCATCGGCATCATACCACGTGACGTGCATGATGGGATGGTGAGCCATGGACTCCTGGAAGTTGCCGCCGTCGTAGCGCCAATCCAGTTGGGGGGGGCGATTGGTCGCGAGCACGAATTTGAGATAT
>JANDJK010000079.1:0-4037 GCA_024330925.1 Nitrospira sp. | reverse complement strand
CTCGAATGCGTCCAGGTAAACCCGGCGCTGAGGGATTTCGCTTCGATAGGCAAGTCGATCCGTTTTCTTGTCGCTGCCCATGATGAACTCCCCTGCCGGGATGAGCACCATCTCTCCCTTCACCTTCCAATTGGCGACGCGCTCCATGGCAAGTTTCTTTCCCGCTTCCGTCCACTCGACCGTGATATCTTGTGTATCAAGCCCCCAAGCCCATCCGCCCATTGTCAGAAATGCCATAGCTCCCAGAGCGATGGTGCCCTTCCTCTTCCCTTTCAGAAGAAAACACAACCCACCATCTCTCATAATATCCGACCTCCCATGAAGAGGGCCTCTGTCAACAGCCGACACGAGGCCCTGTTGAAATAGATGGACCGTTACCCTCCCCTGCGGGCTCGGTCGCCTGTCTGCGTGCGGCACACACAGGCAGGCCCACCCTTCCGGTGCAAAGACCGCCGCCCCATCTCCCACACCAGGTGGAGACCTCAAGGCGTAGGCGGGCTCACCGTCTGTGCCTGTCCCTCAGGGCGAGGCAACCTGGCCCGATCCTCATGCACACAAGCGGTCTTCCCAATTTCCTGGGATCATAGAGCTGCCCGGATTTCAACACGCCGTAGGCCGTGGTGAGTAACTTCCGCGCCAGCGCCACGACTGCGATCTTCCTGCCCCGTCGTCGGGCCATGCGGGGCGAAGAACTGTTGCAACGGCTTGGCCCCGTGACTCTTCAGGCACGCCACCGTATGGGCACACTAGAGTAGAACCCGGCGCACTTCCCCACGGCCGTCCCGATCGATCCGGCCGAGCTGCCGGACCGCCCCGCTTTGATCAATCGTCAGGGCCAAGGCGCCATCGTTGGCCCAGGCCTTCTGATCGTTGAAGCGCCGCACCTCATCCACGGCGCTGACCAGGACGCAGGAGGCCACCAGCCCCATGGCAAGCACGCTCTCTAGCAGTGGACACCGCAGATCCTAGATCGCATCAGCCGCCGCTCAGCCAACCCGATCGCCTCGATGCTGGCCATGACCGTCTCAATGATCAGCCCAGCGGGGCGCTAACCGGCAGCCGCGCCAGCTTCGCGGCCTAGGTCGGCCGCGCAAAGAATTTCTCCGGCAGCCGATGCCCTTCTTGATACCCGGAGCCCCGGATCGTGTTGATCAATGCCCTGTGTGTGCGCGGCACCTGCTGCCTCGCACGCACCACCTCCCGCCGCTCCCGTACGCGCCCCTCCATCCCAGGCACGGCCGCGGCAGGATCCCCGCGCGCGCCAGTTCCGCGAGCTTCTTCGCATCCACCCGATCCGTCTTGCCCCGACTCTCCGTAATCCACTTCCCCTCGTTCGGATGCCCTCTAGACACCTCGATGCCGTCGAGCTTCTTCAAGGCCTCCGCGATCCACTTCATCTGATTCTCCGCCTCGAACGCCACTAGCTTGCCGCCGGACCCACGGCCTGCCTCAAGGCCCGCAATCCAGCTCTAGACACAGGCCGCTCTCCCTCGAACACACGCTGCGTCCGCTCATGGACCGCATAGGCCACCAGGCTCTTGCCACTGACCTCCAATCCGACATCCAACATCTGCCGCTCCCTTTCGTTGATGGTGATCGATCACCACGGACCGTCGGCCCATCGGGCCTCGACTGTCAATTGAAAGGGGCCCTGTTCACAGAATCTGCTTTCAGTCAGAGGGCAGTATGCCCCAATGATGTGTCTAAGGAAATCGTGAGGCGGAGGAGTTCTACAACTCAGAGCAGCCACACCAGTCGTTGAACTGCAAGAGCCCGGAACAGTTCCTGGCAAACAACAGCAACCGGTGGCTTGATTTCAGGGGAGCACTACAGGCGACCAACCATTTCTGCGGTTCGACTTTCGATTTCTGATCCAGGGGAAGTCTCTCTCTACGTGTTCGTCATTCAGTCCGCAATTTTTATAGGCAAAAGGTAATCGATTCTCCGTTCGCTTGAAAGTTCGATGCGGAACAGCCTCCGCTCTCGAGCAATTCACCTGCCTTACTGTGTTTAACGGTCTCCTTGCACAAATGGCAATTCATCTCACAAAAAAGAAGGTGCCCCTCTTTTCGGAGAAGCACCTCCTTTTTTCATTCCTGATGGACTATCTAGTTTATGCTCCCAATCGTGTAAAGACAGGGAGCACGGGAGCCCATACGGGATTGATAAGACGTTCCCCTGATTCAGTCCATGACATCAACAATCCAGCAAATCGTTGGTCAGGATCGTGCAGAATATCCACCAATCGTTGGACCTCCCACAGAACATCCTTTGACTCGATATGAATATCCACAGTCTGACCAGGCTGTATCGGAGCCTCATTATCCATCGTCAGCCCGGCTGTGGCAACAAGCTCTTGCGGATAGTTTGGATCAAGTTTTGCCGCTCCGACTTTGTTCGTAAATCGAATACCAGCCGTTGTGAATTCACCGATACTAACCGGTTCGGTTCCATTATTGGTGGCATGAACTGTCATACGAAGGGCACGACCTGGCACATCATATTCTGCGTGCGTGACTTCGACCACCAGCGGATTTGGCTTTATTGGAAGCGGCTTAACCTTTGCTTCACCAGCTTGCAATGGCACAGTAATAGGATGTTTTGCTTCTGCGGCGAGATAGCCGATGGTGACAACCGCCACAGTAAATACTAGAAGACCTATCGCGAGCTTGCGATCAACCGGATCGAGCAGAAGTTCATCACCATACGCTGCAAGCACACGAGCCCTGATCAAGTACATGGGACGGACCATGAACCAACCAACCCAGAACAAGCCAACAGATACCCAGAATATGTGCCACATGATTCCGGTCATACTGCCTTCGGTCTCAGAATCAAAAGTTTCTCCCGTCAGCGTCTTAATTGGGTTCTTAAAGTCGGCATACCGACCGGTAATATCCATCCATCCTCCCGGTCCCGCAATTGGTCCTGCCTCCTTCACAGAAAACATAGGATGAATATGGTGATGCCCAGGAAGTCTGGCCTTTAACGTGATTTCATATTCATAATCACGCCCGATTTCCATAGGACCGGATACAAACATTGGAACTCCCCCTACCTTCGTACTTAACCGCACAAAGACAGAGCTAGGAGAACCAACATTGACAAACGTTCGATGAGGCTTCACCACTGCACGAGGCCAATCCTCAGATAGGTGAAATTTTCCCCTCATGTATGTAACATCATTCACAGCGGTGCTTTTCCCTACCCATTCAGTGTCATACCAATTCACGGTGCGCATCCGCAGAAATGGTTCCTGCGAACGTTCTCCATGTGCAAGAGCTGGAGTAGCATCAAACATCGGCGCGAACGCCACCGTCGCCACCCCGCAGAATCCGAGCATCCACAGCTTGAAGACGTGTTTGACGTTCATGCTTTTCCTCCAGAGAGTTTACCCTTATCTGCATGAGCCAATGTTGCATAAGCAAAGATATCGTAAACTTTCGTAGTTCGCTTTTTTTCATCAGTGAAGTAGAAGTAGGAGGTGCAGAAGAACTTCCCAAACTGCCACCACAGGATATACATCAATGAAGAGGCGAACGCAGCAAAGAACGAGGAAATCATCGTACTATGCCCACCGAACGTCCGCAACGACCCAACCTCGATCATACGGATATACTCTGGAGTTCCGGTCCGCACATACATGAAGCCCATGTAGTCAGCCCATGAAAGCAAGGTTCCATCCACCACAAGAGGAGTATGGCTGTAAGCGAAGATAGGCCAATTACTAGGATAGAACAGAATCGCGTACATCCAGGCCCCGATTACTGCGGTCAGAGTCCAATTTCTAGTCAGCAACAACGTGAAATCAAGAACCAAGGCACTAGGAAGCAGCGTAGCCGGCATAACGAAATTTGGGGGATAATTGGACCACCACCACCATGACGTATAAACCGCGATCCACTTTCCAGTCCCCAAAGCAAGAATCGTCAACGTCGCTCCAAACGGCTGGCGATAATTCACCCAGTTGTAGTATTGGAGAGCAGCGCAGAATGTAATTGTTGTGATGGGCGTCACAATCGGCCACCACTGCCGAT
>JANDJK010000007.1 GCA_024330925.1 Nitrospira sp. | reverse complement strand
TGACCACCATCGGTCTCTATAAAATGGTGGTGGGAGACATTTCAAGTAAAAACATCGGAGGTCCCTTAACAATCGCTAACATTTCTGGCGAAGCTGCCTCGCAAGGAGCCTCCAGCATCGTCTTCCTCATCGCTATTTTGAGCATCAATCTTGGCATACTCAATCTGCTCCCCATTCCCATTCTGGACGGAGGCCACCTGCTCTTCTTCCTCATCGAAGGCATCCTCCGTAAACCGCTAGGCGACCGCCAGCGGGAAGTCGCCCAGCAAGTGGGACTCGTATTGTTGGTTGGAGTGATGATATTTGCCTTTTGGAACGATTTGGAACGCATCTTTGCTCGCTAGCTTTCGCATGAAGACCTCCCAGTTGCTCATTCCCACCCTACGGGATGATCCCAGCGAAGCGGAAACCGTCAGTCACCGGTTGATGCTCCGAGCTGGCATGATCCGCAAAGCTGCAGCCGGTATTTATACCTACCTGCCCTTGGGGCTGCGCGTGATCCGCAAGATCGAGACCATCATCCGCGAGGAGATGAACCGCGCCGGCGCTCAGGAACTCTTGATGCCGATTGCCTCTCCAGCCGAATTGTGGAAAGAAACCGGTCGCTGGGACTATTACGGCAAGGAGTTATTCCGATTCAAAGATCGTCACGAGCGCGATTTTTGCCTCGGTCCTACCCACGAGGAGGTCATTACTGATCTCTTTAGAAAAGAAGTCCGCTCTTATCGGCAATTGCCTCTTACTTTTTATCAGATCCAGACAAAGTTCCGAGATGAGATCCGCCCGCGGTTCGGCCTCATGCGCGGCCGGGAATTCATCATGAAGGACGCCTATAGCTTCGATCTCGATGAGGAGAGTGCCCGGGCCAGCTATCAAAAAATGTACGACGCCTACAACAAGATCTTCACGCGCTGTGGCCTGACTTTTCGCGCTGTCGAGGCGGACACCGGATTGATCGGCGGCGACGTTTCTCATGAATTCATGGTTCTGGCCGACACCGGTGAAGCCACCGTGGTCTATACCGCGGCAGGCACGTATGCCGCTAATCTGGAGCGCGCGGAAGTGCTTCCCCCTACCGAAACAGACGATACCCCGCTTCAACCGCTAACGATAGTCACAACTCCCAACTGTCGAACAGTGGAGGAAGTGACATCGTTCTTAAACATTTCGCCACAGCGATTGGTGAAAACCCTCATTTACCTGGCAGACAACGAGCCGGTTGCTATCCTCCTCCGCGGTGATCACGCGCTAAACGAGATCAAACTGGCTCGCCTCTTAGGGGTAACCAACGTGGCATTGGCCGATGCGGCAACCGTTTCCCATCTCACCAACGCTCCTGTTGGATTCGCTGGTCCCATCGGTCTCTCCGGCATCCCCATCGTAGCAGACTATGCAGTCGCGGCAATGAGGAACGTGGTGGTCGGTGCAAACCAACCCGATACTCACTACCTCAACGCCAATTGGGACCGTGACTTCAAAGTAGAGCGGTTCGCGGACCTTCGGAACGCCCAGGCGGGTGATCTCTCTCCCCGCGGCGATGGCCCCTTGATCCTGGCAAAGGGTATTGAGGTCGGGCAGGTGTTCCTACTGGGAACTAAATACAGCAAACGTATGAATGCCACGATCCTTGATGCTCAGGGGAAAGAACGATACGCCGTCATGGGCTGCTACGGAATCGGTATCGGTCGCACCGCCGCAGCCGCCATCGAACAGCACCACGACGAAAAGGGCATTGTGTGGCCTTACCCAATTACTCCTTTTCACGTCCATCTTATCTCTGTCAGTCACTCCACTCGAACTCTCGAAACGACAGCCCGTCTCTATGAGGTCTTGACAGATGGCGGCCTCGAAGTCCTGTGGGATGACCGGGACGAGCGAGCCGGCGTCAAATTCAACGATGCTGATTTGATCGGTGCACCATTCCAAGTCGTAATCGGCGACAAAGGACTCGCCGACGGTGTGATTGAGGTCAAAATCAGACAGAGCGGTGCCAAATCCCGCGTCGCCCCGGCCGATCTCGTTCCCCACCTTCGTCGACTCGCTGAAGAAGTCGCCAGACTTGGAACAGACGTCTCGTAAGCCGCTCGCGACAGCCTCTCCTTCCGTTGTGATTGATCGTCTTCACACGAGATCTGATGAAAACACCTTTTGCTTGCCTTCTCAGCACTCTAGATTAGACTGAAACTGGATCGAGGCCATAGGGTGGCGGTCCCATTTGTGCTCCTCGCGCGCACGGACCTCTCGGCCACACAGAGCGAAACAGGAATGGATGCCAAACTGGTAACGCAAACCATTCAGAACCTTCACCTCAAAGTTGAGCAGATCGAACGTATTGATCGGATTACAAAGCAAATTCTATGCGCCACCAACCTCGATCAGATTATCCTGGATCTCCATCACGACATCCTTAGCCTGTTCGATGCTCAAGACCTCACCCTGTTTGCGGTAGATGCGGACAGAAAGGAAATCTTTTTCAAGATCTCGCAAGTGGATGGTATCGAAGAAGTCCGTATTCCCATCACTGAACAAAGCTTGGCCGGCTTCTGCGCAAAATACCTGCGTCCCGTTAATGTCGCTGATGCCTATAACGTTGCAGAGCTTCGGAGTATCCATCCCGCCCTGCTTCATGACAGCACCTATGACAAACGAACGGGCTTCAAAACCAAACAGGTGTTGGCCTATCCCATCGTCGCCGAAAATAAATACCTCATGGGAGTCATTCAACTCCTGAACAAGAAGACCGGATCCCGTTTCACGCGAAAAGACGAAGAGTCCGTCGCAGAAATCGCCAAGGCGTTGGGCACCGCCTTTTACAATCTCAAAAACACAACAAAGAAACAGCCAACCCGTTTCGACCTCTTGTTGGACACCAACCGTCTCACACAAGCTGAGCTCGACAACGCCATTGCCGAATCCCGTAAAGGGATCACTGACCTCGAGACAATTTTGATTGAAAAGTACAAGGTCCCCAAAGCCGAGCTTGGCAAGTCCCTAGCCCAGTTCTTCAAATGTCCTTACATCGAATACAGCGCGCGAACCGTTGTGGATGTTGAGCTCCTCAAAAACCTCAACATCGACTACTTAAAGAAAAACCACTGGATCCCGCTTCGTCGAGACCGGAATTCTATTGAAATCTTGACTGATGACCCAGGGGACTTAGATCGCGTCCAAGACATTAAGCGGACATTCCCGGGCCTGAATATTCGATTTGCCGTCAGCTTGCGACGTGACATCGCCCAATTTCTCACCGCAGGACAGGGCGACAGTGGAGGAAGAAAGCTGGACGAAAGCGTCGCCGACATTCTCGGCGAGCTTGTCACCGAGGCGCAGGCCGAGGAAATGGAGGAAGCAACAACTGCGGGTCTCGACGAAAACGACAGCGCGATCGTGCGGCTTGCCAACCAAATCATCGCCGACGCTTACCGACAAAACGCTTCCGACATCCACATCGAGCCTTATGGAGATAAGCGAGAAACCGTAGTGCGGTTTCGCGTAGACGGCGAGTGCTTCGAGTACATGAAAATCCCCCCAAGCTATCGACGTGCCATCGTGTCTCGGATCAAAATCATGGCGAGCCTCGATATCGCCGAACGTCGCAAGCCACAGGACGGCAAGATCAAGTTCAAGTTGTCGGACACCAAAGAGATCGAATTGCGCGTCGCCACCATTCCCACGGCGGGATACAATGAGGACGTCGTGTTGCGCATTCTCGCAACCAGTGAACCACTGCCACTCGAACAGATGGGGTTCTCGGAGCGGAATCTCAAGGCTCTGAAAGAAATCGCGGAGAAACCTTATGGCATCATTCTCTGTGTTGGACCCACCGGATCAGGAAAGACAACAACTCTCCATTCCATATTAGGCTACATCAATACGCCGGAAATCAAGATTTGGACCGCTGAGGACCCCGTAGAAATCACTCAATACGGTCTTCGACAGGTTCAAGTGCAACCAAAGATCGGTTTTACCTTTGCAGCCGCCATGCGCGCGTTTCTGCGTGCCGACCCTGACGTCATCATGGTTGGGGAAATGCGAGACAAGGAAACAGCCGATATGGGAATCGAAGCCTCGCTGACCGGGCATTTGGTGTTGAGTACCTTACACACCAACAGTGCTGTGGAAACCGTCACTCGTCTGCTCGACATGGGATGCGACCCCTTCAGTTTTGCCGACGCTATGCTAGGCGTTCTAGCCCAACGGCTGGCGCGGCGTCTCTGCAAAGAGTGTAAGGAATCTCGTGTCGGAACAGCTGAAGAATATACCGAGCTCCGCGCAGCCTATGGAGCTGAGCAGTGGGACCGTCTTGGCATCAAACAGGATCAAAGTTTTCGCTTGTATCATGCTAAGGGCTGCGAGGCATGCAACCACACCGGCTTCAAGGGGCGCATCGCCCTCCACGAGTTGTTGCTCGGTACCGACGAGATCAAACGCATGATCCAACGTCGAGCAACCACAGAAGAAATGCTCAAACTGGCCCTTTCCCAAGGCATGACCACTCTTCTTCAAGACGGCATCGAAAAGGTCCTTCAAGGTCATACAACCTACAAAGAGGTCAAGGCCGTCGCAATCAAATAGCTCTTTCACAACGCGACGCGAGTCTCTCGGCTACAGTTGTTTGGTTCTTTCAGGATGAAGCATCAGGCAAAAGCCGTGGCATTGGCTCTACGCTCTTAGCGTTACGCCAAAATTGTTGAGGGAGAGCAGTCGCTGGAGGGCAGTGGCGGCGGATCGCGAAGGCGTGTCGCACACAACACCCACATCGGGCCCCCTCCACTGCACGACACCCCCTTCACTTCAATGGTGGCTGGTCCTTGATGGTGGAAAAACCGCAGGCTGAAAACAATACGCTCGTCTGATGCCATCCTCACTTCAGTCATCAGACGAGCGCCCTTCATCGACATATCAGCACCCCACATCCGCCTCTTCAACGACAAACCGTGATGAGAGCAATGATCGCAAAGAGGCGGGGAAAGGGCGTTGGTCGCTCATGCATCAACATGACGAAGTCTCCCCCTTTTTCCGCTGATGAGAGCACCACTTCTACGAACCGTGAGTCCTAGCCACGTGTCTGTGATTTCATCAGCTCTCGCAGATTACGCTTGTAGCATTCCATTGGGAGGCTGCCCACTATTAAGTTTTCTCAGCTACTCAGTCGGTCAATCGCCACCGGCTTCTTCTCTATTCCCCGACCAAAGCAACGAAAAAGCGAGGTATCGGCTAATTGACTAGGTCATTAGACTCGCACCGTATGATGAGTCTTTTGCCCTAGGAGAGAGGGCGTCCTCAACGTTCTCGCTTTCAAAAGAGTATGAGATAATAATCTGATGCTTTTAAAACGCTGGCTGATCGGCAACCCGCTCAAAACGACTCAAGCTAAGCACGAACGTCTGTCAAAGACGATTGCCTTGGCTATTTTTTCATCGAATGCCATCTCGTCCGTCGCATATGGGACAGAGGAAATTCTCCTTGTTCTGGTGTTGGCAGGAACGGCTGCCATCGCATGGTCCATCCCCGTCAGTTTTGCCATCCTTTTTCTCGTCCTAGTCCTAACGATTTCTTATCGTCAGATCATCCATGAGTACCCAGAGGGGGGAGGAGCCTACGTTGTTGCCAAAACAAACTTGGGCGAGAAGCCGGCACTTGTAGCGGCGGCAGCCTTGATGATTGACTACGTCTTGACCGTCGCGGTCAGCATTGCTGCTGGAGTTGCAGCGATTACCTCAGCCATGCCAGATCTGTTCGTCCATCGGGAAGCTCTTGGACTATTGGCCATTGTGTTCATCGTGATCATGAACCTCAGAGGAGTTCGTGAATCCGGCACATTTTTCGCCATTCCTACCTACTTTGCCATGGGCGCCCTCGGTCTCCTGGTCATCGTAGGCACTTTTCACACATTGTTTGCTCCTCCGCCTTCTCCTTTCACCTCCTCTCCAGAGCCATCCGGCAAGGCAGCAGAGAGTTTGACGCTATTTTTGATCCTTCGCTCATTCGCCGCTGGATGTTCCACCGTCACTGGCATGGAAGTCATTTCGAACGGAGTCAAATCGTTCCGTCCTCCGGAATCCACGAATGCCGCCATCACCATGGCCTGGATGTCAATCATTCTGGCTTTTCTGTTTATGGGGATCAGTTGGATGGCTTTCTTCCACCACATCATCCCCAAATCCGAGGAGACAGTTGTCTCACAACTAGCCCGCCTGACATTTGGAACCGGTCCCCTGTATTACGCCATTCAATTTGGCACAATGATTCTCCTGATCCTCGCTGCCAACAGCGCATTCGCAGGGTTTCCACATTTGGCATCGATTCTTGCCAAGGATGGATTCATGCCTCACCAAATGGCCACCTTTGGCGATCGGTTAGTGTTTTCTAATGGCATCATCGTGTTGGGATTCTTCGCTGGCCTTTTGCTGGTGGTGTTCGAAGGAAACACCCATGCACTGATCCCTCTTTATGCCATCGGTGTTTTCATCTCTTTTACATTGTCCCAAGCCGGGATGGTGAAACGATGGCTTACCAAAAGAGGAGCGCACTGGCGAAAGAAATTGGCCGTCAACGGCGTCGGCGCCTGCACCACGGGGATCGCATCCCTCATCATTGCCAGTACAAAGTTCCTCCAGGGAGCCTGGATCGTCTTTTTGCTGATCGCGTTCCTCATCGTCATGTTTCAAGGAATCCGGTCCCATTACAAAGCAGTGGCTGAACAGATCGCGTTGGACCGTCGAGGAGCCAGACCGCCACTGCCCCAACGGAACATCGTGCTCATTCCTATTGGCGGGGTCAATCGTGCGGTCATTCGGGCCATTGACTTCGCCCGAAGCAGACCGGGAGATATTCGGGCTGTCTTCGTCGAAACAGACCCTGAAGAAAGCGCCAAGGTCAAAATTCTCTGGGCTCAATGGGGTTGCGGTATTCATCTCGTGGTCCTATCTTCTCCCTACCGCTCGATTCTAGGTTCCTTGATTGAATACATTGAGGAAATTCTAGAGAAAGATCAAAACACATGGGTAACAGTGGTCATCCCAGAAATTGTTCCTGCTCGTTGGTGGCAAAATATCCTGCACAATCAGCGGGCGCTAATGTTGAAAGCCGCTTTATTGTTCAAGGAACGGGTGGTCTTGACCGACGTCCCATTTCATCTGAGAAGGTAAGCAAGATGCGACCGCTCAACCTCTGCCGGCTCCTGCCTCCAGAAGGGAAGCTGACTGTCGTTCTTCTGAGTTGTACCGTCCTGGGACTCGGTGAACCCGTCGCTGCCTTCAAGATTGTTGAACCCCAAGAAGGCGACACTCTTCAAGCCGGCAGTATCGTCTCCGCACGTGTAGATCTTGGCGATGACCAGGGCATCGTGACGGTTCGCTATTATTGGTATCGCGAAGAGGAGGAGGTGCAGGTTGAGCAAGGCACTGCCACGACAGCCGGCTCGATCATCGCCCCCCTGGCCATGATTGGAAAAGCAGAGGGAAATCCATCCTTTGGAGGACCGTTACTCGTTCCTCATGATGGGATTGGCCCCATGAGATTATTAGCGGTTGCGGAAATCTCCGGCGGCCGACTCAGCAGTCGGTCGGTCTTCGACGAAATTGTGGTGACGGTTGAACCAACCGCATCGCTTCTCGCCATCGACTTTGAAACCGACAAGCCATTGCAACTGGGGAAGACTGGTCAATCTTCCGCTTTTGGCCATGTGGACTCCATGGGCAAAATCTTCGACCTACCTGTTGTTGGCGAGTTCTCAGACGGCGTGACGCGGCGAATCAGCAGACCAGAGACAGGCACGACCTACGAATCTTCTAACCCCGCTGTCATCACAATCCTACCAGGAGGACTATTACAAATTACGGGCAACGGGAAGACAACCCTCACCGTCTCCAACCGAGGTAAACAAGCCCAGCTCGACATAGACGTCACTGTCAATGACGAGCCGAACCAGCCCCCTGTCGCGGATGCAGGAACGGATAAAACCGTCAAGGCGGGCACCAAGGTGAAACTGAGTGGCTTAAAGAGCCGTGACCCGGAAGGTGACGCGCTTTACTACAGTTGGAGCCAAGTACGTGGAAGCAAAGTGTCCCTGCTTGACGCCAACAACTCCGAAGCCTCCTTTCTAGCACCGCAGGTTTCCGAACCACGAACCTACCGTTTCAAACTGCGCGTCACTGACAAAAGGGGCGCAGACAGCCTCCCAGCATTCGTGAATGTCACCGTGGAGCCGTGAGAAGGTGTGGCGGCCTTTCCGCTCACCCATCATCGTTCCGCCACTTCCTGAGAACACTGCTTTGAAACAAAGGAACTGAATACTCATCCTCTGCCAAATAACCAAGAAGCGACAGCTGTTGAAAGCTCTTTCATCATTGTAGCAACCAAGGACAATCGCCTCCGAATCCCCCTGCGGATCGACCATCAGAGACCCGCATCTTTTACTCAGAGAGCAGCATGTTTCCTCTCAAGATCCAACTTTTCTTAATGGGACCGGCCCGTAGGTTTCGCGCGCCTTCTCCAGTTGTATGACATGGCGACGAAACAGTGGACCAAATCCCGAACACAACACATCTTCGCGATAGGGTGCGATGTGGCTTTCGACCTCTGAAATCGCCTCCTCCATCTGCCGCACCAATTGGCGACCTGAACCAGTCAACCATCCAAGGCAGCGATCGGCATACCATAGGTCCTGCAAGGAGTACCGCACAGATTCAATTTCTTCCAAACAGCGGAACCTTGCTCTCTGCAAATCACGTTTGTCCAGACCAGCTTGCAGCCACCGTTTTCTCCCTTCCCAACCGGATGCCCAGGATGAAAGTCGCTCAAATAAGATTGCTCCTACGGTGAAGGTAAACGTAGCGTGGAAAATGCCACGCAACGGTCGGAGCGTGCGGCGCCAGGGCGAATAGAAGATCCTCTGATTGTGGTCACTGCGAAACATCTTGTACTTCCGGAGCAAAAGATTCAAATGGTGATGACTGTTTTCATGAATGACATCGTCAATCAGATCCAGGGCATCGCGCTCAAAACAGTTGATAAACGAAAGACCGGGACGATGCCGATAACTAAAGCTCACTACTCCTCTTGCCCGAAGCGGCACAATGTGCGAGGTGAGCAACTCCAGGATCGCATAACCTTCCGGCCAGGCGGAGCGAATCGTGCGCCACGCGCGCCTGATTTTTCGGACAATGATTGGATCTGTGTGGCCCACTCGCTTCGGTTGGCCATCCTTCCCATAAATCAGCGTGGAGCCGACTGTAACAAAGCCGCTCTCAGTACGAGCGATTCGACGCGCCGTTGTTCGCTTCCAAAACCAACGTTCTCTTCCATGCCGTCGCTGCCAAATAGGAAAGGTCGAACCGCCGACTCGAAGAAATATCCCCCCCGACTCAACGCGAAAAACCGCCTTCCCGCCCGTCTGTTTCAAAGCGTGACGAACGGCGAGAGGAGCCTCTCGCCATTCGTCCTTGCCTCCCACGGATACGGCACCAGCCGGATCAGCTCGTTCAAAATTCGCCTCCAGCGAACCGGTCATTGACCATCCTCCTGATGTTCTTTTTTCCAGCCATTGAACAGCGCGCGCGGGATCAAAAAACAGTGCCTCCTGCGTCACTTCTCGCGCCAGACAACCACAGAGAGCTGTGAGCCGGCTTTCAAATCCCGCCACCACCGGCTCACCGGACGGGAAAAGATCCACGACATAACCATGTTCAAAAAACGTCTCCTGACACTCCGCAAACAGCTGCTGTACAAACTCCTTTCGATCCGATTCGTTCCGCCACTGTTGGAGAAGGTCAAGAAAATAGACCAGTTCATTGAGCGTCTCGATCCAACCAACAATCCTCCACGTTGAATAGTCAGTGAGAGTAAGGAACCGACCGATTCTCTCGAACAGTCCTACCGGCAAACCAAACCGCACCACAAGGTTTTTGTACTCGGTTTGCAATTCACAGCACAGATCGAACAACAGTCGCCGCATGGATAACCGAAATTCTGTAGTCAACTGGGCGAGAAAGCCATGGTTAAACAGCCATGTCCCTGGCATCTGCATACTCATCATCTCACCCATCACGCAGCACACACTGTATCGCGAGGATAAACAGGCCGCAAGGTCTTCTCGGCTCTTGACGCTATCACGGCATCGCTGTTCATCTTGCGCGTGGGCCCAAAGCGTCATAAAGTAGAAAAGAGGACGGTTGTCTCAAAGCCACTAAGGACCACCCACCTCTTCGTATGACCACCGTGTTCCCATATAACCATCACCACATTGACATCTATCACGTCATCCGCCGATGGCCCTAAGCAGCGCTGTCCTTCAGCAGGTCGTAGATGAAATTGCGCCTGTTCTTCAGGGCGGCTGGATGCAGAAAATTGAACAGCCCTCCGCCTATACCCTCCTCTTTCACGTGCGTGTCCCGGGCCGTACCCATCGGCTCCTCATTAACTGCGAACCGAAGACGGTTCGCCTCCATCTAACAGGAAGTCGTTTCCCGAATCCGCCTTTTCCTCCGCCCTTTTGTCAATCGTTGAGAGCTCACCTCCTAGGAGCTAAAATCGAAGCAATCACCCAGGTTCCTAATGACCGAATTGTCACGTTTACCTGTGCAAGCAGACATGGTCGCAGAACGATCGTCTGCGAGCTGACCGGGAAACACAGTGACGTGCTGATCCTCAATGAAGAGGGGCATATCCTGAATCGTCTCTTTCATCGTCGTGGCCTCATCGGGCAGCCTTATACCCCTCCCCCCAAACCTCAGCACGGCAGTCCGCCAACAGCGACAGACCCTATCTGCTTGTCGAACGAGGGTGATTTTCCGATTTCTTCCGCTCTCGACCGATACTATGCTCAAGTGGAAGAGGCGCGGAGCAGGCAACAGGCTCAAGAAGCTCGCCTTCGCGTCCTCAAGGAGGCCATCAAAAAGGAGCGACGCCGCCTTGATGCGTGGCGAGACGATCTATACCGAGCGACGAAATACCGTGACTATGCCCGCTACGGAGAACTGATCAAAGCCAACTTGAGTACCATCAAGAAAGGCGCAGATCACGTCACCGTCATCGATTATTTCGACGAGCGGTTGCCGTCCCTGACGATTCCATTGAATCCCACGAAATCCCCCTCAGCCAATATGGCCGACTACTTCGCCAAATACCGAAAATACCTGGCCGCCGAACAAGCGTTGCGACCAAGGATTGAGCAGGCGGAGCGCAATCTGACGCAATATCAGGAAGAACTCGCAGCCATCCAACAAGGAACATGGCCCCATCCGTCATCCATTCAGCCTGGCACTCATCCGGCCTCTCCTCTCTCTCTCACGCACCGACCACAGCCTGAGAAGAAGCGGCGTCGTGCCTTCCGCCGATTCATCTCGTTCGACGGCTTGCCCATTTTTGTAGGGCGCAACGCACAAGAAAACGAGCAACTGACCTTCAGCTTAGCGCAAGGCCATGACCTGTGGCTCCACGCTAGAGGTGTACGGGGATCGCACGTCCTTGTACGCCTCAAAAAGGATGCCGATGTGCCACCTGAAACCCTTTGCGATGCAGCCATGTTGGCGCTGCTTTACAGCGACCTCAAAAAAAGCGGACGGGGTGAGGTTATCTACACGAAGCGGAAATGGATCAGAAAAGCGACGGGCCGGCCCCCTGGATCGGTCCATATCGAACGGGAGCAGGCTCTTTACGTGCGTTTGGATCAACGAAGAGTAGAAAGACTGAGACACCACGCACTCGTTGACGAAGCGGCAGAAGATCAGCGTCATGCTTCTCTAACAAGACAAGGGAAAGAACGATGATTTTTGCTCCCTCTTCTTCTCACAGTGTTATGCTCATAAATACAGTACCTTGCACAACTCGTTAACACCTGCACCCGTTCTCAACACGCCACCGTCTTACTCGTCTGCGACGATGAAGGCTGTGCACAGGCCTCCCCAACCATTCTTGAGCGGGACGGTTTTTCTGTCATCGCGACAACCACCAGCTCCGAAGCAGTGAAACATCGTGCAAAACATGACGCAATGATCGATTTCCTCTTGACCGAACTCAGGCGCACCCTGCCGCAATTCAGCGTGCTTTGTTATCTGACCTATTTCCCTCCCCGAACGGTTTTGAGTTGGTCATCAGGCCAGACTGTTCACCACAACTTGCGGGTTACTCTGCGCTGCAAACGACTGCGAACAGCAGGTCATGGCTCATAAGGTAGTTCCTGCGACGCTTCCCGTCATCAACCAGTTCGTCGCCTCACACCACTTTGTCTGGCAGCGTCATGAGATGGTGAAGACAGTTTCCGCTCCTGTTGGATCAAGCCGCTTATCTCCAGAAATATGGGCGAGCCAGAATGGTTTGGCTAAGAGGAAAGTGGAGCCGTTGCTGTCTAGGTATGTTCCGTCATAAACCATCCAGCCATCGACAACCGCCGATGGCAACCTGCTAACGGATCAACCCGGCACACTCGATGGAACCGGGGAACAGTAAACACGACAAGAGATCCAGGACGAGGCTCAATGCAATGAGTCGGCACAAGGTCTGGCGCCCCAGATATCGCTAGCCCCCGCTGTGCATAGAGAATCAACTCGCCTCCCCAGTCCGACCTCCATTCTTCATGGAAATAGCTCACGACGGCAAGTCGCCGCAAAAGAGCTGATCGGCCATCACTCACATGGCCTTGATCTGTATCGTCATGGGTAGGCAGACAATCGCCAGCCGCATAGGAATAAAAGCTCATTCCAACATGGCGCCTGACAATATTAGGGAAAGACTCTATATAGTCCTGAATGCACCTGAGGCGGAGCCGATCGAGTAATCGCTCAGCAGCAGCAGGAGCAATCTCTGCTTTCGCCCAGTTTCCAGCATGGGGAAAATCGGCTCGCACTGTCGGCAATTCTTCCAAACTTTTCCACGCCGCCTCTGCCATCACTTCCCGAACATACCGTCGCTCCGTGGACGACCAGAAATCTTCCACGACCAATACCGGCGATTCGTGAAAAGAAAAGTGGCCCAAATCGTTAGAGGCCATAGCTACTTGGATTCTGCTTGTTTGCTTCGTCACCGCAGACACGGCGACCTATAAGAAACAGCACTCCGACTGCCGTTTTCTCAATCGCTCAGAATCAGGCTCACAGAACAGAAAGGCCACCCCCATAGTGGGGGCAACCTGACATACACCCCTACCTCATCCTCTGAACGAAACAATTACCAGCGGTCTCGCTTTCCACCGCCGCTTCGCTCGCCACCGAAACTACGCCCTCCACCACGTGGCTCCTGAGGGCGCGCTTCATTGACGGTCAAGGTCCGCCCCCCCATTTCGGCACCATGGAGGGCAGCAATGGCCGCTCGAGCTTCGGCCTCAGATGACATCTCCACAAACCCAAATCCACGGGATTGACCGGTAAATTTATCGGTAATGATCTTGGCTGATGTGACGGATCCGTGAACGGCAAAGAGGTCGCTGAGTTGCTGTTCGGTCGCCGAATATGGCAACCCTCCAACATAAATCTTTGAACCCATTGAGTTTCCTCCTTACTTAAAAAGTAATTTAATAATGACATTGTCTTGAGCACGAGGAACGAAGGGAAGAAACCGGTCAAAGACGCGACGAGAACAGCGACTCAGCTCTGACTCCCAACAAAATTCCCGGACAAGGCAACATCAACATTGAGAGCCTGTCTCCTCACATCCCCTCCGCGACGGCCCCTACGTGGAAGGCATTTAACCCTAACACACTCGACGTGGCTTTACAATGTTACTCGCCAACTCGTACGAGCAGTCCCCACTCTTTGCAGTATGCAAATGTCTGATAAAACCACGTAATGACGGCAACGGTTAAAAGGCCATTCAGACCGAACGCCCAGGCGAGGCGTTCGACTGGCGCCGTTCCAGTATTCACCACGGACCGTAGCCCTTCAAAAATGTGCGCGGCCGGATTTATCATCGCGAGATGATGAAGCCACGGGGGAAGAACGTCCATGGGGTAGAATACGCAGGAAATCGGCTGGAATAAAAACACCATGCTCCATGCTAGCACCTCAGCCTCCTGCCCAAATCGCATGATGAGCGAAGTGGTAAAGACGCCAATAGCCCACCCCATCAGCACCAAATTTACGATAAACGGAATGAGCCAAAGACCAACCTGCAAGAGATTATAGGAGTAAAACGCTGCCGCACACAAAGTCATCACCCCCGCTACGCAGGTCACCTTGAAAAGGCTCATTAACATAGTGGCTACCAGAAATTCTCCCGGCTTGAGGGGGCTGGCGAAGAGGTTCATGAGATTTCTGGCCCATAGCTCTTCCAGAAAAGAGATGGTGATACCCTGATGAGACCGGAATAACATGTCCCACAAAATAAGCGCGCCAAGAAAAAACATCACCATTCCCGGCAGATGGTCGCCTGCACGCGCCAGGTAGAGAGTAATAAACCCCCAGATGACCAGGTCCAAGAACGGCCAATAAAAGATTTCCAGGATTCTCGGTAGACTGCGTCGATAGAGATACAGATGCCTCGTCAATAACGCAAAAATCCGATGCAGTTTCATCCGTCAGCGTTGCTCGCTCGGGCTTCTTGGATTCTCCCGCCGCGCTTGTCCAGCCTGGCGATCACATCGCCCTCTCGCCCGTACAACAACGAGCGATCGGCAGTTGACACAACACTCATTTTGAGACCATCACACACAGGTCTGGAGAGCCTACCTCTGATCATGCTTGTGGTTTCGCCTGTCTTCGTCCCCCAACCGCGTCAAGCGTATGGGTCCTAGGTCTCGTGCCGCGACTCCCTGGCCAATTTCAGAAAGACTTCTTCCAAATCGGCCTGACCAAAGCGGGCAACGATCTCTCGTGCGGTCCCCTCCGCCACAATCCTCCCTCGTTGGAGAAAAATGATGCGATCTGACATCTCCTCCATCTCCCGCATGTTGTGCGAAGTATAGAGAATGCTCACTCCCGACGATCGCCGTACCTCCTTGAGCAACACTCGAATTTTTTGCGCAATATCGGGATCCAAGCTGGCTGTCGGCTCATCAAGAAACAAGATTTTGGGTTCCGTAAGCAACGCCTTGGCAAGCGTCACCCTTGTCAATTGTCCTGATGACAGATGCCGCATCACTTTGTGACGGAGATCCGCAATCTCCAGTTGTTCCAACACAAGGTCTACCCGTCTGGCAACCTCAGCCAGCCCATACAATCTAGCGACAACCCAGAGGTTTTCTTCCACAGTCAGTGATTGAGGCATTGAAATGTAGGTCGAGGAAAAGTTGACTTGGCTTAGAATCGTTTCCCGATGCTCGTTCAAATCCAAGCCAAACATCCGGATCGTTCCGGACGTTGGCGTGATTAAGCCAAGTAACATGTGGATCGTCGTGGTCTTGCCAGCTCCGTTCGGGCCCAGCAATCCGAGGATTTCTCCGGGCTTCATCGCGAAGGAAATATCATCCACGGCAGTGAAGGCACCAAAGCGTTTTCGGAGATTTGTCACTTGAAGGAGAGGGGTCACCATAACGAGGAGCACTCCTTGATGAATTCCTGCAAGTGGTTTTCACAAGAAAGCCGCGATCTTTTCCGCAAGATGGCAGGTTTCACACTTGCGATCCAACACTCTGCCTTGATACACGGTCTTGCCATCGTGACAGCGGAAGCAGTCGCTGAGCGCTCGCATACGGAGAGAGGATCCCTCCGGATGGTCCGGATACCAGGGACGGTCATCGGCGGAAACATGGCCCCTCGGAATGACGATAGGATAGCCTTTGATCGGTCGATCATGAACAACGCCGGCATGGCAGGTCGTGCAGCCCTCGCCTTGTCCTCGGATTTTAAAGGCTTCCATATGCTTGCGATGACTCATGATGAGGCCCACATCCTTAACGGGCGGCGGTAAATCACGAGGAGCGACCTCGGACACACGAGCAATATGGCGGTGACATCCCAAGCAGATGTCAGACTCGACTTGTGCTTGCAAATTATGAGCATCCGGGTAGGTTCCAGCCAGATAGCGGATCGTATCCCGTATCCCCACCCACACCTTATCGTGCATCCATCCTTCAATGCCCGGCCTCACATGACACGCTACACACGTCACCTCCCTGTGGGTCGAGACCGCCCAACTCTCGTAGGAAGGAGCAATCAGATGGCAACTGGCGCAGAACGTCGGCCGATCAGTCACAGAAACAGCGGCGGAGCCCAAGAGGATCCCCGCCACGAACCCCATAATGAGCAGGCTCGGTTTCCAGCTCATGCTCTCATCGAGGACGTCGGGGAAAGTGTTGCATGATAAAGCCGGCGACGGCCGGCACTTCGTTAAGACCAAAGACTGGAACGCCCACGTTCACTGACTTGTCGGACACAACAGCTAGCAATCCTTCAGTGGAGATAGGCACTTCTCCAACTTGGTCGCGTACGATCAGGATCTTGGGATATCCATCGTGCTTCCACCCTTCGGCAATGATGAGATCATAGTCGTCGGCAAGAAACCGGCTCCGAACATCTTCGATAGTTAACGGATTCGAGGTATCAGCAAAGAGCGCCACACTGCTTTTCGACAATACCACGACGGTGCTGGCTCCCGCACGTTTATGGCGCCAACTGTCCTTGCCTTCGGTGTCCAGGTCGAACCCATGACCAGCATGCTTAACCGTCGCCACCCTGTAACCAGCACGTACCAATTCAGGGATGACTCGTTCAATCAAAGTCGTCTTGCCGCTGTTCGAGCGCCCGACGAAACAGAGAATAGGGATATACATCGTTCATCCTATCAGAAAAGCCCACCCACTCTTTCATCGAACAGTGAGATGAGGATCGGGTATGAAAGCGGGCCATCGCCTTACGCCCCCACATCGAACCAGCTAGCGCTCACCTCTGTTCCAACACCTGACTCGACCTCCGCTGCTTTGCACAAGCAAGCCTTCCTCTGGGCTTGTCTGCTACACAGCTTGTCTTGTTACGGGAGGAACTCCTTGCTTGCTGACTGGAGGAAGGGAACCTGATGCTTGGGCCATCGGTCACAAAAGCAGGTGTCTCGACACCGTTCCACCCCCTTACCAACAGAAGGTCGGCCCTCCGCTCACACCACTGGCCTGATCTCCACAGGCAATCCACGCCTCCTCACCAGCTTAGAAGCTGGACGGTCACAATATCACCGGGATTGAGCCGCTGGACCTCAGCAGGAACATCAATTAAACAGTTGGCTTTGACCAGGGACGTCAGGATCCCGGACCCTTGATCACCCGTCGTTCTGACTTTAAAGATGCCGTTCTCTCTGGTCAGGATTCCACGCAGAAAATGCCGACGATCAGGCCGTTTGGAAAAGTGCTCTTGGAATACTGCCTCTACAGTCGGCCGTCCATATGTTCGCCGACCGCTCATTTTGAGGATGGCGGGACGCACCAGTTGTTCAAACGTGATCATGGACGACACAGGATTGCCAGGCAATCCAAACGCCAGTTTGCCTCCAATTTTTCCGAACGCCAGTGGTTGGCCTGGCTTAATTGCCAACTTCCAAAAATGCATGTCGGCGCCGATCTCGCGGAACACCGCTTGGGTAAAGTCGTAGTCCCCCATCGACACACCGCCTGATAGAACCAGCATGTCCGCATTCATCCCTTGCGCAATTTTCTCCTTGAGCGATGCCTGAGTATCTCGCGCAATGCCCAGCAAGAGAGGAATTCCCCCTGCGTCACGGACGGCGGCAGCAAGACCGTAACTATTGGAATTGATAATCTTGTCGTCGCTGACTCGCTCGTCAAGATCGGCCAGTTCATCACCCGTCGAAAGGATCGCGACACGCGGCTGCTGGTGGACAAACACGAACGGCCTCGCCAACACAGCTAACATCCCCACTTCTGCCGGTCGAATGACCACGCCCTTCTCGAGGATGCACGTCCCCTTTGTGACATCCTCGCCTTGCAAACGAATATTGGCACCGCGTGGTTCCGGTTTAAAGATACGGACGACGTCGCCCTCCTGCTCTGTATCCTCAACCTTCACAACCGTATCGGCACCGGACGGAATCGGTGCGCCCGTCATGATGCGGATGGCTTCTCCCGCCCGAACTGTTGCAGTTGGCATTTTGCCGGCTGGCACATCTTCAATCACTTTCAGAACCACTGGCTTTTGAATGACATGTTCTTGACGAAGATCCTCCCACCGCACCGCAAACCCGTCCATGGCACTATTATTCCATGGAGGATTGTCGCGCTCGGCAACAATATCCTCAGCCAATGTCCGCCCTAACGCGTCCAGAATCGAAATTTTTTCCATCCCCAACACGACCGTCGCATCAAGCACCACACGCTGGGCTTCATCGAGAGGAGTTAGACGATTCATTGGTTTTCAGCTCCCTGTGAGAAGAGTGACGCAGCGTCACCGCTGGCGAAAAACCGGGTTTTTGAACACCGAGTCATTTTTCCTACAGAATGCTTCCACTTGATCAGCAATGCGATGATACGCTTCAGCCGTTGCAGTATCGGAGTGAAACAGCGCAAATGGTTCACCGGCATCGGATTGAGTCACCACATCCGGATCCAAGGGAATGCGTCCGAGAAATGGCACCCCCATGTCCAACGCCGAGGCTTCGCCTCCGCCTTGCCGAAACACCTCGATCTGCCGGTGACAATGGGGACACTCCATGCCACTCATATTTTCGACGATGCCAATGATCGGCACCCCACTGTCCTTGCAAAAGGTCACCGACTTGCGGGAGTCAAGCAACGCCACTTCCTGTGGCGTGGTCACAATCACAGCGCCACTGATCTGCCCTAGCAGATCGATCGTGGTCACCGACTCATTGCCAGTTCCCGGCGGCAGGTCAATAAGCAGAAAATTCAAGTCCTGCCACTCGACACCGCCCAACAGTTGGTTGATGAACTCATACTTATAGGCATCTCGCCAAACAATAGGATCGTCCGAACTTTGAAGCAAAAACGACATTGAGGCGATCTTCAAATTGTACGCTTGGAACGGGATAATGCCACCAGTGGTGCTGATTTTGAGCCGTTTCCCCTCAGCCCCCACCATTTTGGGAATATTGGGTCCGTGGATGTCCATGTCGCAGATGCCGACATGCCACCCTTTTAGGGCAAGGCTCACAGCAATGTTTGTCGTACAGGTGCTTTTCCCGACACCACCTTTATTGCTCATGATGAGCACCTTGTGCTCAATCCGCTCCATCCGCTTCCCAACGAGCCACCGGCTGTGTCCTTCCTTGTCCTTCTGGCAACGTTCGCTTTCGTCGCAAATCGCACAAGCCCACAAGTAAGTGCACGTGTCGCCCCCATGATTGACGACAGAGAGTTCGCGCCCCATGCATCCTCCTTACATTGGTTGTGAGTCAGCATTCAGTGGAGCTTACACGCGGCTCCCAGATGAAGGAACCCGCACATATTCGCTCTCCGACGACTTGGCCACGGTCACGACTCCCATCACCGCAGCGTGCTTCCCCGCAGGAGCAGAACCGGCCGCGACCGATTCGGTGGACGGCTGTTTACCGAATAATTTGGCTCCCAAAATACCAACCCAATACAATAAAAACATGGGACCAGCCATCAGAGTTTGATTGAAGGGGTCGGGAGTCGGAGTCAGAATTGCCGCAATAATGAAGGACCCCAGTAACGCCCATTTCCAGTAGCGGATCAAAAATGGCGCATCGATCCAACCGAGCTTCGCCATTATCGTAAGGGCCAGGGGTACTTCGAAGATTAAGCCGAACACCAGGAGAAACCAGAGTGCGAATCCAACGTACTGGGCAATGGAGATCTGCGGTGTAAAGCCGGCGTTGACACCATAAGAAATCAAAAAGTTCAGCGCGAACGGGAGCACAAAGAAAAACGAAAATACAGCGCCTGCATAAAACGCCAGCGTGCTGAGACATACAAACGGCCCCACAAAGCGGCGTTCCTGCACATGCAACCCCGGCACGATAAAGCACCAGATTTCATAAAGGACGTACGGCACTGCCAGCACGATAGCAAACAGACCCGCTACCTTCACATTTTGCCATAGGGCTTCGGCTGGCGCTAGGAACACAAATGGGATGGTTGGCAGATCGGTTGGCTCCCACGATAAGGTGCTTGGCACAAACATGTTTTGGAGAGGAATACGTAGCCATTTGATCAAGGTGTCCGCATAAAAGAACGTGCCCACGAACACAATTCCCGTCACAATTACAGCACGGGTCAGTCGCACCTGAAACTCGACCAGATGCTCCATCACCGGCATTTTCTTGTCTTCCAGCGGCCTGAAAAGCGACTCTTGCAGCCACTGGTTGAATCGCTTGAACACGTTTCCTCTCTCGAACATCCGTCGCCTTCTTAGGTCTCCACCTCTCGCAACTCACGTGCAGAGACCCGCCTCCTTGAGCACCGTGCCAGTTTCAGGCACGTTGCCCCCTTATTTGGGATTTAAGGCAACAAACAGGTTGTTACCCCGCCGGTTGATCAGCAACACAGCCAAATCTTCCTTGCCAATCTTGGCAGCGGCTTTCTGATAATCTTCGATGGTTTTGATAGTTTCATGATTCACTTCCTGAATCACATCGCCCCGCTGTAAGCCAGCCGCTTCAGCCGGTCCGCCGGCTTCCACCGACGTAATAACCACGCCCGTCACATTGGAGGGGATATTCAACTGACTCATCAGCGCATTGTCCAATGTCTGCACACGAAGGGAGGCCAGAACATTATCCGGCGGCTTGATCATTGCTCCTGGCTCCTTTGACGGGGATGGTTCCCGTCTGGCCAACACCTCATCCGGCGGCCGCTCTGCCACCTTGACAATGATGGTCTGTTCTTTCCCATCACGGAGGATTTTGACCTCTGCCTCCTTCCCTACCGCCGTGCGGGCAACAATGTTGCGAAGCTGACTGACGTTGTGCACTTCCTTACCGTTAAACGCTATCACCACATCACCCCGCTTGATCCCTGCGGCATAGGACGGTCCCCCCTCGTTCACATCGCTGATCAGGACGCCCTTCCGATCCTCCGGCAACTTGAACGACTTGGCCAGCGCCGGAGTAATCTCTTGAATGGCCACCCCCATCCATCCGCGAACAACCTTGCCAGTGCGTAGCAAACTATCTACGATATCAACCGCAATACTGCTCGGAATCGCGAACCCAACCCCCTCAGACCCTCCTGTTCTCGAAAAGATGGCTGTATTGATGCCGATGAGCTCTCCGTTCATATTGACCAACGCTCCACCGGAGTTACCAGGGTTGATGGCGGCATCGGTCTGAATGAAATCTTCATAATCCGCAATGCCCACATTCCCTCGCCCCAGCGCGCTGATGATGCCCAGCGTCACGGTTGAGCTCAAACCAAATGGACTGCCCACCGCTAACACTAGATCACCCACCTGAAGTTTTTCATAATCGCCCCACCGAAGCGTCGGCAAGTCTGTGGCGTCGATTTTGATCACAGCTAGATCGGTTTTGGGGTCGGTTCCGACCACTTTTGCCGAAAACTCCCGTCGATCGTTGAGTGTGACAGTGATTCGAGTCGCTCCTTCCACCACATGGTTATTGGTCACAATATAACCATTGGGATCAATGATCACACCGGAGCCAGCACTCTGGTCAGGCCGGCCATGCGGAAACGGCGGCATAGGCGGCGGTATCGGCGACTCTCCTCCCTGCTCTCCTCCCTGATCGTCGCCTGGCGGTCGTCCAAAAGGACCAGGCGGCAAGCCACGCCGACGCCCCTCCCCTCCCCCAGTGACCGCGATATTCACGACAGCGGGCGTCGTCTTCTTTACAATATCTGAGAACCCTTGAACAAAGGCCTGCGGCACACTCGCATCAGCCGAAGACACCCCCTGGTGAAGGCCAACACAGGCATATACCACTGCCATTCCCATGCCGACCCCCCATAACACCCATCGCCGACTTCGATTGACCATGGATTATATCCTCCCTCAGACCGATTCTATTCCTCACCTGTCTCTTCCGCGAACCTCGTCCCTCTGCTCTCTCTGTTCACCGACAATGGACACGACCAAATGAAGGCATTGTACACTAACCCTTCCAAGGGGTTCAAAGAGCAATATCCCTTCCGTCTTGCCATGGTGTTCGTTCACAGTTGCCTTTTCCCTCTTGTTTCCGGTACGGTGGTCCCCCCATGTTCATTGCATTGAGACCGTCAAATTGGCAAGACTGGCATGGCACATGACCTCTCTCGTCCCCCCTCGAGCTCCAATTCCCCTCATCTCTTTTGCCATCGTCATGGCACTCCTCTCGTTCACCGTTGGCTGTGTACCACGCAGGGAGGGAGCCCCTGCTCACGAGCCACTCCCCTACGTGCTTCAACTGGACATTTCCCCTTCCGTTCAACAAGGAACCTTTCGGTACACTGACTCCTGTGGACGCTTGGCGGAAGTCGCGATCGGTCATCAGATCGATCGATCATTGCGAGAGGAAGCGGCCCGGACATTTCAAACTGTGATCTCTGAACCGACTCAAAACATCGCAACTCCTCCAGATCACATCATGACATTCGACGTACGCGAGTGGTCGTTCAACATCGACAAAGACACTCTCTACGATCGCGCCCCCGCCACGTTGCGCTTGACGGCCATTGTCAAGTTCTCCGATCCGCAAGGGCGAATCCTGCGAGCAACGGAGTTCAGAGTGGATCGGCGAGAGCGACTGCGGCTGGAACAGGTAGGCAGAAACTGCGATTACATTGTTGCCCCCTTTGTTCGGGATACGGCCGTCGAATTGGCAACCAAGGTCTTTCTGGACGCCCGATTGGCATTCGCAGAACAACCAACTCCGTCCGCCGCTGGGGAGACAGGCTCTTTCGCCACGCACGAGTCCACTCCGTCCCCATCTCCCTTGCGCTTCAAGGCCGTACTCCTCGACGAAAATGGAAATCTCGTCTTTGAGAGTGGCGAGCATGTGCGAGTGCGGATTGACGTCATCAACACTGGCATGACGTCCATTCAGAATGTGTCGGCTTCCTTGTCCGGAACACCAGCGATGATAGACCTTTTCCCATCGACAACTCTGACACTCCCTTCACTCCAACCTGGTCAAACGAAATCGTTGGAATTCATGGCAACCCTGCCTCCCACCCTTCAGCCGATTAAAGCAGAAATCCGCGTCACATTGACTGAATCGGGAAACCTGGTAGCCCAACCCCAAACCATTTCCTTGACCATTCAGCCGGCTGACGCTGCCATGGAGGAGATCGATCAGCTTCCTGCACCGACAACAGTGCTCCGACAGCCCTGGACCTCTCTCATTGCCATCGGCGTAGGAACATATCGCGATCCACGCATTCCTTCACGGAAATACGCGGTGAGAGATGCGCAAACAGTGGCGGCATACTTGCAGGCAATCGGGGGTGTGCCGTCCTCCAACATCCAGCTTCTCCTCGACACGAATGCCCTCCGTCGCGATGTGGAAAAGATCTTGACTGTTTGGCTACCCCCACGTGGGTCCTCGAAAGCGACCGTGATCATCTACTTTGCTGGCACGGCACTTGTTGATGCCCGCGGTCAAATTTTCCTTGCTTTACACGACTCCATTCCCTTGTCGGCCGATTCGCTGCTGCCCCTTGACACGGTCGCATCACACCTGAGCAAGCTCAATGCCGATCATCTGCTTTTTATCTTCGATGGCCCGATGTCGTCCCTACCTCCCCATACATCTACCGCCTCCCCACGGTGGGATCTGACAGGAACGATGATTCACTTTGTCAGCGGGGAAACAATGCAGGCCGGCTTGGAGGATGACAATTATCGTCACGGGCTCTTTACCTACTTTCTGTTGCGGGGCCTGCGTGGGGAAGCCGACACCAATCACAATGGGGCCATTACCTTGGAAGAGGTGGCCAACTATGTCCGTCAAAAAGTACGGTGGTCGTCCCAATCTCGCTTCCACATTGAACAGCGTCCCATGGTGCTGCCGCCGCTTGTCCCAGACAGTAAAGCCGCTTCCTTGATCCTGTCCGCTCCTCCCTCTCGTGCCTTGTCTTCAATTCCGTAAGTCATCATGTTGTCGTCCTTGTTTGACTTGGCCCCAACTACTCACTCTTTGAGTTTGTCCCTCTTAGCAAGAGTGTCATCGTTTGATCCAATATGGAGAACACGCGAAAATAGGGCACAACGAGCGCATTGCAATTTTCGTCCAAGCAGTGTAGTCTGCGCCGGATTTTTTTGAGGACACGGCCATGAATCCTGATATCGAGACCATTATAGAGAAGCTCCAAGAACTATCCGTCGAACGGCAGGCTGAAGTAGCAGATTTTGTTGATTTCTTGCTGGATCGAGAACGGGGGCACAGGTTAACCCGTGAAGCAGAGCACCTGGCACAAACTGCATTCACGACACTCTGGGACAATCCAGCCGATACCACCTATCCCCAGCCATAATGTGAAGAGAGAGTATCTTTTTCTTTCACCTGACAGGGAGGGGGGGCTATTGCTCACGGGATGAAAAAGAGAAGCAACACCCTTTCCCCGTTCGAGCCATTGAACACAATGGTCGGGAGTGGTCATAGCGACGAGAACAGGCAACCTGGCACGTTCCGTGTTCTCCTCTCTCCAGCAAGAAGGAAGGTCAGATTGTGAGCAGACCACGACCAGTACCATCATGTCATGAGAAAGCGTGAGCATCCCAAGAGCCATGATGGATGGTCTTGTTCTCGATGAGGCACCAGGCCTTCAACAAAAGTTTTTGCTCTTGTTTCCCTGTCCTTCCACTATCCGTCCCTTCTGAGGCGTGAACGGGGCGATCACCGATTCAATCTGAACCACAACTGCCCGACGTACCCCGGTCAACTTGACTTTAGTCCACCCCAAGAGCGAAGGTCATTATTGTTCATCCCGGAGGAGGTGGAGAACCGGGGAAATGTCCTTTTTATCGGGACCAGTTGCCCAAGAGTCGCAAGAGAGAGTGCTGTTCGTGTTACTGTCACAAAGGAGGTAGCGCCATGAAACAACTCTTCTTCATTGCGCGCGGTGTCGTGGCCGGATTGGTCCTCACACCCTTTTTTGCCTTCGCCAATCCAGCAATGCTTCCCAAGCACCCCGGCTATCCCATAGGCAAGGCAGTGGATCCAGTCCATGGACAACCACTGGCAAATGATCCAGGCCAAAAGAACGTGACAACGCAGGAGGCCTTGGTCGAAGCCGCCCGTGCGGTCGAAAGCTCCAGTCGCCAACACTTCATAATGACTCTTGAGGACAATCAAAGGATTATCGAGAAACCTGGCGCCGGTGTGCTGCCTCACGTAGACGGTTCCTCCATCAAAATCGAACCGCCGGTAAAAGAAGGCACCAAAGCACCGGCTTCGCCTCAATAAGGAAGGGACAACAGGAAAGAGAACGGCGGGGAGCCATGCGCCCTCCGCCGTTTCAGATGAAAGGACTGCTGACTATCAGAACAACAAGAAGAAGCAGTTACTCGCCTTTGCAGAAGCTCCGCTCATAGTTAATGATGTGCCAAGCTTCCTCTTCAGTAATAGCAGCGGGAATCAACGAAACCATCCCGGTCCCAGGGCTCCCATTTTTGATAACCCAGAATAGCTCACCATCTTTTCGCTTCTTGTGAAACTTGCAATTGGTAAAGTCCCGGGGGCTGGGATTCAGCATGGCACCAGCGGGCCCATCCCCTTTTCCCGTTTTACCATGGCAGTTAAAACAGGTTCCCTTTCCTTCATACAGTGCTTTTCCTTTTGCGATACTATCGGCCGTTGGCTCGAAGGGATTCTTCTTGGCTTTTGCATCTGCGAGTTGATCAGGCGGGACACGAGGCTTAGTGGGATCCCGTTCCTCCGCCCCAACCACAGAAGCAGACAAGAGCACCAATGCCGCGCCGACCCCCAATAATCTCGACAAATAGCCCATCACACATCCTCCTTCTGTTGTAGTGACATTAACCGGCTTTATCCCGCAGGATGCGGTGCACCAGCTCAGACACCTGCACATGCAAAAGCGCGTGTAGCGCACGGACTATACCAATCGCATAAAAGGCCTGTCAAGAAAAGGTGCCTCCTCCCTCTGGCTTTCCTCGATCGCACCTGTCTGGACGACAAGAAATTTTTTCTTCCCATCTTCCCTTTCCCTCGCCCCTTTCCTCTTCACCTCCTGTCATGGGTATTGGCCTTGGCTGCTGCTCATTTTTCTTCCATGTTGGCTTAGCTCTACCCATGTTTTTTATTCTAAGCATATTGCCCGGTTTCCTTTCGCTAACCATTCAGCCCCCAAAAGCATGGTCCGAACCGAGGCAAGCTATGCCTTGATCCGCACTTTCCGAGCAAGCCCACGGTCGCCCAGGGATGAAGCGAAAGGGAGAAGGAGACAGATTGAAGGAACAAAGACAATCCAGCCAACTGGCTGCTTATCAGTGATTTATTGAACTATCGTTTTAAGACAACATCGCGCACCACTTTTCCGCTGGGGCCAAACGGCTTCTGTGGTTTCCCGTTCAGTTCCGCTTTGACTCCTCCAGCATTGCCAAGTGTCAACACAAATTGATCATGTCCTTTCCACCGTGCTTTTTCACCGGGCCGCAACAGGGACTCTTGTGGACTCCCATTGTCAACCTGCACGACAACCCAGCTCAATTCTGTAGCTTCCAAATCCAACACCAACGGCTCGTCTCCCGAGCCTGGTCCTCCTTCGAAGGAAATACCAGCTAATGGTCCATCAGCCCAAGGCGAGAGGGTCTGCTCAGAGAGCAAATCTGATCGGGACATTGTCAGGGAAGGAGGTGTTGCTTCACGACCACGCGTTTGCTCCCCGGCGGATGAAGAGGAAGGAAGCGCCGAGGTCATACCTTTATCGGTTTGTTTCCCCCCCCCAATGGCTGACTCCGATTCATTAGATCCTTGCAGGGGGACGACGACAGATTCGTCCTTCGTTGGCTCACCATTCGTTTGCTCACCTACAATCTCTTCCACGGCAGTATGCTGAATCATCGGCGATTGTTCACGACTCAAAAGCACGACCACTGCAACGACAGCCACGGCAATAGACACACCCACCACTTTCCTGTTGGTTTGTCGTTTGCGCTCCTCTTCGAGCTGGCGAAGCCTGAGCCGCTCACGTTCATCCTGTTTTTCGTAGAATGCACCGGCTGACTTGATAAATCGCTGAATCGCATCTTCTTCATCCAAACCCAGGGAGCGCGCGTATGAACGGACAAAACCTTTAGCGAAGACTTGATCGGGAAGTTTGGAGAAATTTCCCTCCTCTAACGCCCGCACAAAGTCAGCCCGGATGCGAGTCTTGGAGGAGACCTCGTCAATGGTCAATCCTTTGGCCTCTCGCACTTGCTTGAAAAATTCGCCGATAGACTCCATCGCCTCTTCGAGTTTCCTGGATTACTTCAATCGGGCTAACAGTTCAGCAGTGACCGCCGCATATTCGCCTTTGGGGTCGAGCAATGCCACCTGTTTGAGGGCCTCGCGAGCTTTCGTCACATCGCCTAATTTGATGTAAACCTGTGCCAGCTCTAAATGGGTCAGAGCGGGTGGAACACTCGGTGGACTGGTGGTCAACGCATCTTCGAATGCCTCCATCGCCGCTTGCAAGTCACCCTTCTGCACCAAGGCTCGGCCTAGGTGAAACCACGCCAAATCCGGCGTCACGTACAGAGGATTGGCCAGCGCCCGCCGGTACGATTGAATCGCCTCATCCCAGCGGCTTTGACTGGCAAAGATCTGCCCCAAATAGGTATGGGCCTCGGAGTAATCCTCGTCAATCTTAATCGCTGCACGAAATTCTTCCTCTGCCTTTGCCAACTTTCCTTGCATGGCATACACATGACCTAACGCATACCGGGCTTCTTTGTTGTTGGGGTTGAGTTGCACTGCTTTCTGGAACGACACGAACGCCCGCTGCCGATCACTTGGAAGAGTCGCTAATCCTTCTTGATAATACCCCTGCGACTTCCTGATCTCTTCCTCCGTCGCAGCACATCCACCGACCATGCTATACAGCAGCCCCATCCCCGCCAACAGATAACAGGCCCTTCCACCTCTCCCAACTGCAGACATCTTCCCTCTCCCCATCCCCGTGGCAGGGTTCACACTATATCCTCGAAGTGGGTCAATCGTTTGAATTCACGGAACCGTTCTTGCACTTCTTTGTAATCCAGGATACGCAATCGGTCAAGGCTAAAGGATTCTACTGTAAAGGAAGCCATGACGCTGCCAAAGATGATCGCTTGTTTCATGGCTTCCGGTGATTGATTGCCTGTAGCGGCCAAATAGCCCAAAAAACCGCCGGCAAACGTATCACCTGCTCCCGTCGGGTCACGCACCTCTTCAAGAGGAAATGCCGGTGCTCCAAATACCTGCTTTTCATTAAACATCAACACACCGTACTCTCCCCGTTTCACGATTAAGTGTTTCGGACCACGAGAAAGTACGAGCTTCGCCACCTTGACCAAATTGGAGTGTTCCCCCAAAGCACGGGCCTCACCGTCGTTGATGATGAGAATATCAACTTGCTCGAGTACCCGCCACAATGCCTCCCGCTTGCGAGTAATCCAAAAATTCATCGTATCGCACGCAACCAACGAGGGACGATTGACTTTCTGAAGCACATCCAATTGCAGCTCCGGATCAATATTACCCAGAAATAATACTTCCGGAGAACGATGCATTTCCGGAATGATGGGACGAAATGTTTCAAAGACGTTGAGGTGCGTTTCCAACGTATGGGCCTCATTCAGATGGTGTGTGTATTCACCTTTCCAGCGGAAGGTCGCCCCCGGACGACGCTCTAGCCCCGTCACATCGATACCGCGACTTTTGAGAAAGGCCACATGTTGTGCGGGGAAGTCTTCTCCCACCACTGCAATCAACGCGACGGACGTAAAAAAACTGGCTGCTGTCGAGAAGTACGTCGCCGACCCGCCCAGCACCTCCGTTCTCTCACCAAATGGGGTTTTGACAGTATCCAACGCAACTGATCCCACCACCAGCAATTTGTTCATCAGGTTCTGCTCCTTCATTAAGGTCCCTACGACCAGACACGCCGCGTCAGCAGGGCAAGTTTGCGCCTGAGGGCGGAAGGAATTTTCTTCCGATCTGTCACAATCGCATGGTCCAGCGCGTGCTGACAGACACATGCTTCCATTGCCGCCACACTGGGAATCGCCGCTCGTAACACTCGTTTGGCCAACTCCACAGTGCGATGCAGCGTGGCTAGGATTGCCTCGACGGTCACAGCTTCCTGCGTTGCATGCCAACAATCATAGTCCGTCACCAACGCCAGCGTAGCGTAGCAGAGTTCGGCCTCACGGGCCAATTTCGCTTCCGGCATGTTTGTCATTCCGATAATATCCGCTCCCCACTGCCGATAAAGCCTCGATTCGCTTTTGGTAGAGAAGTGGGGACCTTCGATACAAACATACGTGCCACCCGCATGGATCGTTGCGCCTGACAAACGAGCGGACGTGATCAGCTTGTCCGCGAGGCCAGCACAAACCGGATCGCCAAAGGCCACATGTGCGACGATACCGTCTTCGAAAAAGGTGGAAGGCCGCCGTTTCGTCAGATCAATAAATTGATCAGGCACAACCACATGCCCAGGCGCGATGGCTTCTTTGAGGCTCCCTACCGCACTGACCGCAAGCACGCGAGTAACTCCCAGGGACTTGAGGGCATAAATATTGGCCCGATAGTTGACCGCGCTCGGGCTCATCCGGTGCCCACTACCATGCCGAGCAAGAAATGCAACCGGCACACCGTCAAGGAGACCAACCATCACCGGTCCCGACGGTGCACCAAAGGGAGTGCGAATTCGATGTTTCGCTACATTCTTAAGCTCTTCCATCGCGTAGAGGCCACTTCCGCCAATCACTGCTACCATCGGCGCTTCGCGCCTCGTTGATTTGCTCATGTGTTTCTTGCTCCTTGCTTGATCAAGGGCAATCCTGCGGCTCGTGAACCATCGCTGAGTGTCTCAAGAAATTGTTCAATACACTCAATCACCCGCCGAACCGTTTGGTCGAGCGATTCAGTGGCCCCGATCGAGACCCATTGCACATCAGCTTCTTTCCGAAACCATGTCATCTGCCGCTTCGCAAACCGCCTCGTATCACGTTTAAACAGCCGAATCATATTGGACTCACTAGACTCCCCAGCTAAATAGGCCGCCACATGTCGATACCCCAGGGCCTTCATCGAGCCCAAGTGCCGCCCATAGCCCTGTGCAAGCAACGCCCGAGTCTCTTCTACTAGGCCATGGGCCAACTGCCAGTCGATGCGTCTTTCAATCCGGCGATACAGGTCTCCCCGCTCCCGCTGTAACCCGATCAAGAGAGAACGAAACGGCCGTTCGTGGAATCCATGGCCTTCCTGCCAAGCAGAGATCGGCCGACCTGACAATCGATAGACCTCCAACGCCCGGATAATCTTCGCTTCATCATGTGGATGCAATCGTGCCGCCGTAGCAGGATCAACTATGACCAGTTCTGCATACAGGCGATCCCGTCCTGCTCGTTCCCTGAGCGCTGCAAACTCTTGACGCACTACAGGGCTAGCCTCCGGGGCCGGACAGAGTCCACGCACTAACGCTCGAATGTAGAGTCCTGTCCCCCCGACCACAAACGGTAACCGGCGAGCGTCATAGAGTCGTTCGATTTCCGCGAGGGCCGCTCGCCGATATTGCCCCGCATTGAAGGGTTGGTCTGGATCAACCAGATCAATGAGCTGATGGGGCACACCCTGCCGCTCAGCGAGAGATGGCTTATCAGTGCCAATATTCATGCCCCGATAGACTTGCCGCGAGTCAGCCGCAAGCACTTCGGTTGAGAAATACCGGGCAACTTCCACCGCAACTTGGCTTTTGCCCACCGCCGTTGGTCCCAACAAGACCACCAACGGACGTTGCTCCCAGACGGGAGCAGGAAGATACACCATCTCTCACCCTCACGATCGTGCAGTTAGCAGCCCTCGCATCCCCTTCCCGTATCGACCAATCGAGCCATTCGCCCTCGGAATTCTTGTCTTCCCACCCGTTCCTGTGTCCCCTGTCATTTTTGCCCTTTCACCATCCAGCCCGCCCGAACATTTTTTCGAGGTCCTCCGTACTAAGACGAAACACCGTTCGCCTCCCATGAGGACAGGTGCTCTGTTCTCCTTCAGCGATCCAATCCTCAACCAACGCCTTGATTTCTGGTGGTTCCAACGAACGGCCCGCCCGAACTGCTGCATGACACGCCAATGAGGCCAAGATTGGGCGAACTTTGGCTTCCAAGGTGGCTGCCTGGTTCCAGTGGCTGAGATCGTCCAGCAGATCAAGCACCAACGACTCGACATCGATCTTACCCACTCCCAGCGGCACAGCTCTCACCAATATCGTCGATCCTCCAAATGGCTCTATGTCGAGCCCCAGTTTTTCCAGCTCCCCCAGATACCGACCAAGCAATGTGGCGTGAGCAGCCGAGACCGTGATCGATTCCGGAATAAGCAACGGTTGGGACTGGATGTCCCGTTTCAGCCATGCACGAAACAACCGCTCAAACAACACCCGCTCATGAGCAGTATGTTGATCGAGCACTGCCAGATCCTCCCCTAGCCGGACGATTAGAAACGTTTGATTTATCTGACCAAGTACAGTGACCTCCGGTCGAGAGGTCCGCGTATAGGATTCCGCCGTTTCTTTGACATAGGACAGTTGATCGCCATAACGATACGGCGTATCGAACTGTTCTATCGGTTGACCACCCGAGGCCCCCTCAATTTTTGTTCGTTGTGCCTTTTGAGGATCAGCTTGTTCTTTCGGTAGCCGATCTGCGGTGATTAGAGCCCCAGAACCTTCCCCGGCTGTCGACTTCCCGTTCTGTGCCACCCTTTCCGTCTCCCCCACAACCTCACGATTCTTCTCACCCCTAATCGCGCGATACACCGCTCTTCGCATCAAGTGATGGATCAGTTCCTGATCTGCAAAGCGGACTTCCCGTTTGGCAGGGTGAACATTGACGTCAACCTGGGATGGATCGACTTCTAAGAACAAGACAAAAAGTGGATGGCGGCCCTTAGGCAGAGTAGCTCCGTATCCTTCCGCTACCGCATGAAAGACCGTCGTGCTTCGAACCGACCGGCGATTGACGAACAGTTCTTGAGGTACCCGAGACGACCGTGCATAAACCGGGTCGATGACATAACCAGTCACCTGCGCCATCGGCAACATCGCTTGCACCTCCCGGCAACGAGCAAGAAAGGACGGCTGATAGACCTGCCCCACCCGATCCCGGTCGGACAACACAGCCGGATAATTCATAACCTCCGTGCCATTATGGATCAATCGAAAATGGACGGACGGCCAGGCCAACGCTGCCTGCTGAACCACACGGCTGATATGGAAGAATTCCGTAGCAATCGATTTCAAAAACTTCTTGCGGGCTGGTTGATTGGCAAACAGTTCAGTGACCTCGATGGTCGTGCCGGCAACTGGAGCCGTCTCAGCAATGGGGCCAACCTGTCCCTGTCTTACCTGAAAGGAAATGCCGGTTTCGGCACAGTGCAGGGCAGTTGATACTCGGACATGGGAGACGGCCGCAATGCTGGGCAAGGCTTCACCCCGAAATCCCATGGTCCGAATTGCTTCCAGGTCTCGAACGGAGCAGAGTTTGCTGGTGGCGTGCCGGGCAAAGGCCAGTTGGGCGTCGCCAGCCGTCATCCCTTCTCCATCATCCGTCACGCGGATCATTGTGAGACCACCATCTTTCACCTCGATGGTCACGAAGCGGCTGCCGGCGTCCAGACTGTTTTCGACCAGCTCCTTCACCACAGCAGCTGGGCGCTCAATCACTTCGCCGGCAGCGATGAGGCCGACGATATCCTCCGGCAATATGTGGATCTTGTCCCTGCCCCCTCTGACCATCGAACCTATCTTCTCACAAGTGAAACAGGAGGAAAAAGGTAGGACGGGCGACACAGCGCCATCATCGGATTTCGGCCAGCTTCATTTTTGCTAGGCGAGACTCGTCCGAGCTAGGAAACTCTTCCACCACTCGTTTTAAGGTCTTTCTCGATTTCACCAGATCACCCATCTCGGCCGCCACTATCCCCAGTTTGTATAAGGCAGCAGGCATCTTCTCACTGTTCGGAGACTCGGCCACCAACGTTTCGAACGCCTGCAGGGCACGTCCGTAATCCTTTAGCTTGTAATACGATTCCCCTAACCAGTACTGGGCACTCGCTTGGAGCGATGTTTGGGGAAAATCCTTGAGAAACCGTTGAAAGCCCACCGCCGCCAGTTCATATTTACCACCAAGATAATCATTGTAGGCAAGATTAAACGCCACTGTGGGCGTAATGCTGGTCTGCTCGGATGGGGAATGAGAGGGAGAAAGCGGCTTGGTTGAGCGGGACACCGGAGGCAAATCGCCCTGGGCTGGCAAATAGGCTACGATTTCCTCCATTTTCGCTAGCCGGGCCTCGATTTTTTGAAGACGAGCAACCATCTCATCCAGTCGTTGTCTCGTATCCGCTTCAGAATCTTTGGAGCGCTCAACCACCTCCACCCGTCGGGCCATAGCATCCAAGCGCTGCCGATCATGTTCGTGCGCTCGTGACATAACAGCAAGTTGATGGCGCACCTCGACAAAATCCGCATGCTTGGCACACCCAACCATGCCTTCTAGCAACAAGGTGAGCACCAGCGCCACAACTGCCCATGGGTAGATCATTGGAGTTACCGTCCGCTTTTAAGCTTGCTAAGCCTGCCCGATGCTTTTCCCGCTTGAGGGCTTTTGGGATAGAGGCTGATCACCTGTTTGAACGCCAATTCAGCCCGCTCTCTATCCTTTAGTTCTAAATACGCTAACCCCTTTTTGAAAATAGCGTCGGGGACCTTTTCGCTATTGGGATAGTTGATCTCAACCTGGTTGTACGCCTCAATTGCCTTCTGATAATCATTTTCACGGTAGTAGGTTTCGCCCAACCAATACCGCGCATTCGGCGCCAGATCGGAATTGGGATATTCCGACAAAAACGCCACAAAGCCCTCTCGTGCAGCCTTGAAGTTGCCCTGATCGAACAGAGCCTTCACCTTCTCATACTGGGTCCGATCACGAGGAGGTTCTGCCTTGGCAGGAACGTGATCTGAAGGTAACTCTTTGGGGGGAACAATCGTAATGGAAGGAGCTGTTGTCTCAGCCATGGTGGCCACAGATGGCAACCGCCCTCCATTGCCCCCCTCTCTCCCTTCAGGCCGCTGCTCCTCTGTTCGACTCGCCTCGGAACCGTGCATCAGTGGCTCAGTAGATGGAGGAGCCGACTTGGCCGCTTGTTGGAGCATCTCTGTTGGGGAGCGGCCTGACTCAACGATCCGCACCAGTGCTTCAAGTCGGCGGTCTTGCTCGACAACCCTACTCGTCAGCACCTGAACGTTTTGAGAGAGCGTCTCTAGGGACTTGCTAGTTGCTTGCTCATTTTGTTGCACCTGTTCATGCAAGTCTGTCAGAGCCTCGCGAAAGCCGGTCAAGGCTTGATTGAACTGGACAAACTTCTCGCTGACCTGATTGAGCTGTTGCTGCTGGCTGGCCGTTTCTCTTCCCTGTTCTTCCAACCGTTCGTTGAGCCGTTTGGCCAACGTCTCGTTGGTCCGTTGAACCGCCTCAATGACGTCCTTTTTCATAGCCGTCACGGTAGTTTCCACTGCCCGAGACAGTTCGCTCACCTTCGCCATAAATTTGGTGTCCTGTGTGTCAAAGCTCTTTTGAATCCATGCATACCGCGCAGCCTGGTCAGCATCCAATTTTTTGACGTACTGTTCCAGTTGCACCAGTCGATGTTTGAGATCCTCCTGCACAGCTTCCACCTGCTTTGCAAGATGGAGGGCCCGTTCCACCTCGCCTCGCACCTGAGGTAGGTCGTGATCCCGCAATGTCGCAATCTCCTGCCCTTGTCTGGCCCTGACTTGGGAAACTTCCTCTTGAAGTTTCTGCTCAGTATGTCTGAGATCAGCCTGCTGGGCGACACACCCGACCGTCAGCATACACAATACAGCCGTGCCCAACGCCCCCATTCTTCCTTTGCGTATTGCTTGTGAGTGCATGACGGTTTTTGTTGTGATTGGCCAGCCAATCACACTCCACATTGATTCTCAAGACACTCGCTATCGATTGCCTCTGACAACCATATGAGCCCGGCGGTTTTGCGCATAGCAAGATTCCTCATGCTCCTTGCAGAATGGTCGCTCTTTGCCATACGAGACCACTAACAACTGACTGGGCGACACTCCTAGTTCGACCAGATAGTTCCTCGCGGCCTTGGCCCGTTTTTCTCCCAGCACCAGATTGTAGGCGGAGGTACCACGCTCATCACAGTGTCCTTCGATTTTCAATTGCGCTCCTTGGTTTGCCTTAAGCCACTGAGCATTGCGGGACAACGCTTGTCGTCCCTCTTCAGTAATCACAAAACTGTCGAAAGCAAAGAAGACATCGCGGAGCTCTGCCGCAGCGGTCGACGCTTGTTCGACCCGAATCTCATCCACCTGACGAGCTGCGCTGCTAGGATCCGACTTAGCCATCAACACCGTATTGCCAACCCGCTCCTCCGAGGGATTCTTATCAAGGCCTCGTAACCCTTCCTCGCCGCCTCCATGCCGTTCTGAAAAGGATAAATCCTGCACTGCTTGACCAGTTTCCCTCTCCTCTCCTTGCGATAATGGCATATTACCGCCCGACCGCACAGATTTCGTCGCACATCCGACCATGATCATAATAAGACTTGACCCAACCATCAGAGGCACACCAATCATCGCCTGCATCCTTGTCATCATGGTTACTCCTTTGTTCAACGTTCTGTCGCTGTCACCGCTAGAATCGAGATGGCGTGTCCCCGGGTACGTAGAAGACACTCCCAGTGCACCTCATTCCTCCGGACTCCCCTACAATGCCGGCGACCAGGCTGGAGCACTGTTATGGGTGCCGCTATGGGTGATCCGCTCAAGGTCCTTGCCGTCGGCATTGATCATATAGATGTGGCTCTTGCCATCCATGGTTGAGCTAAACACCAGGTGCCGTCCATCCGGAGACCATGAAGGAGAATCGTCAACCCCTGGCCCCGTCGTCAATTGAACTCGTTTTTGCCCGTCTGGTGTAATCAGACAGAGCTTGTATTCTTTCTTCGGTGTTCGGCAAATGTATGCAATCCAATTGCCGCGAGGCGACCATGCTGGAGCCGCATTATAATCTCCTTCAAACGTCAAGCGGCGAACGTTGGTGCCATCTGCACTCATGAGAAATACTTGAGGTCCTCCACTTCGATCCGACACAAATGCCAGTTCACGACCAGAAGGAGACCACGTTGGCGACAGGTCGCCAGCAGCATGAACGGTCAGTCGTTGAACAACCTTCGTGCGAGTATCCATCCGGTACAGCTCAGAATTTCCCTCGCGACTGGAGGCAAACGCCAGAAAATTGCCGTCTGGTGACAAGGCTGGCGTAATGTTCAGCCCTCCCTGCGATACCAATGTCGAGCGTTTTCCTGTCGCCAACTCGATGATGTCGATAGTTTGCGTGTTTCGCTGCCGATAGGCAGTAAACACTAAAAACCGCCGATCAGGCGACCACCGCGGCATGAGGTTAAGAAAACCATCCGCTGTGATCTGCCGAGGATCATGACCATCGTAGTCCATCACAAACAGTTCGCGTGCTGATCCCTGTTCGGCAACATAGGCAATCTTGGTGCGAGCGATCCCCGGCTCCCCCGTGTACCGAAACACCAACTCATCCGCGAATCGGTGGGCCATCAATCGTACGACAGAGGGGGAGCCCACATATCGTTTGCCTCCCACCAGTTCATCACTCCCCACATCATAGACATAGGCCTCCATATGCACATCGGTCTCGTTGCCCTCTGCCTTGATTCCCGCCTTACCCCACACCACCACAGAGGCCCCCAACTCCGCAACCTGCTTGAACGCGAGATGAGGCTCTGACCCCAGTTCGCTAGCCTTTACTCCAAGACCGGTTAAATCAACCAGAGAGAAGATTTGAGAGCGACGCAGGTCCGCTTTCAGCACCTCCTCGATCCTGGTCCCGACTGCCATCCGTCCCTCAGACGCCCCTGCCCCGCCTACATTGGCAATCCCCACAATCCCTACGGGAATCTTCTCGAAATCTGGGCGCGTCGCTTCAAGAAAGACATCCGTCGCACCCGACTCCATGATCCATGCGATGGGAATCCCCATCAGCACGACCATCGCACACCAAATAATCGCACGACCTGAGAATCGAACAATCACTCGTTGTTGTCTCACTCCCCAAACCGACACTCTCTCCTGACTGAGTTGTTGACTCATCCCTCTCCTCGGCTTTCCCCCACAACAAAGGTGAAGTAGACATCATAATGGGATTCCGTCACCTCCGCGGGAAACGGTGGAAATGGACGCGCACTCAGCACCGCCCGTTGTCCAGCCAGATCGTAATACTCATTGCCGGATGACCGCTCAATCCCCACCTCGCTCACCGATCCGTCGCGATGGAGGCGAAAGCGGACAACGACGACATAGGTCTGACCTGTCACATCGATTGGAGGAGCAACCCAGAAGCTGTTAATTCGTTGCCGAATACGACCCAGATACGTGTTAGAGCCCCGGGATTTCCCCGTGATTCGGAGAGTCGTTTCCACCGGGTTTGCACTAGCCGCTGTGGCCTCAAGCTGCAGGATGGCCTTCGGCGGTGGATCGAACGAACTCAAGGGAGGAAGCTCGACATTCCTGAGATTCTTTAATTCGCGTTCAAGCTCCTTCTTTGACTCTTCCACGAGCGAAGAGCGCGGGGCGCTTGGCACGACCACAGAGGAGGGCTCAAACAGTGGAGAAACAGAAGGCACATCAGGTAACTTTAGCGACCGCTTGACCGGTTTGGCAGGTGGACTCACGGTACCCAGAGGAGGCACCTCCGGCGGTAGATCCAGTTTGGCTACCTGGTCATTCCCATCACTCTTCGGCATGTCCTGGGCAACCGATTGTTGAACCGGCTCAGAAGCTGGCGATGGCACAACATGTGAGGGAGCTGGCGAGACCTTGACTGGTGCCTCCTGAACCGATGGAGGAATCGGCACAGGTCGGGGCGACGTCGGAGCAGCCGGTGTCTTCGCTTGTGTTGGTTTGGGCAACGATTTGACGGGAGTGTTCGGTGGCTCAACCAATTGGGCCGCAGACGGTTGGCTCGGAGGACTTAGGTCTGGCACTAAGGTGACCTCGACAGAGGCCAGCGGTTTCTCACTGGATCGAGGGAGGTGAAACCACGTCGCAACAAGCAACATTCCCGCGTGGAGGAGAAGGGATCCCATGAGCGCAAGGCTCAGTGGAGCACCCCACACAGTTTGTGGCTCATCGGTCCACGACCGAATCGAAGCGGAGGCCTGCCCCATGCCCCTCCCTGTTCCTTACCGCATTCGTGCCGGGTCCACGTCGCCACCCACCTGTTCCGGACCAGTCGGATCAGTTACCATGCCCAACTTCTCGATGCCAGCTTGTTTCACTGCATCCATCACTTGGACAACGACCCCGTACGGCACACCTCGGTCAGCTCTGAGATAGAGTGACACATCTCGTTGCTCTTCCTTAAGCAAGCGAAGTTTGCGCTCCAACTGCGCCAATCCCACCTGCTCGTTATCAAGATACAGGCGTTGATCTTTTTCGATAGTCAGTACCACACGCATCTCGGGCTTGATCGTATTCGACGCGGATGTCGGCAGATTGATATCCAGCCCTCGATACAACATGGGGGCCGTCACCAGGAAAATGACCAGCAAGACCAAGACGACATCAACCAGGGGAATAACATTGATCTCCGCCAAAAAGCGCTGTTGTCGGCTTTCGATCATCATACCTTGGCCCCCCACGGCACCAGATGCGGTTTAGCTGGCACCTGTTGCGACTTAGCCGCAAGCAAAGCCAGGACCTCCACGACGACTGCATCCATTCGGAAGGCGGCCCGGCGGATACGTCCCAAAAAGTAATTGTAGGCGATCACAGCAGGAATGGCTGCAAACAAGCCGGCTGCCGTCGCAATCAACGCCTCGGCGACCCCTGGAGCCACCGCGGCAATGCTGGCCGTCCCTTGCGTACCAATCTCCCGAAACGAATCAATGATACCAACCACCGTGCCCAGCAATCCCACAAAGGGACTGACGTTGCCGGTCGTCGCCAGAAAGGGCAACAACGCTTCCAGTCGCACAATCTGCCCCTGCGCCACGTGAGCAGCAGCTTTCTCTACCACATGCCGATCCACCACCATCGACAGAACAGCGGAATCATGCGGATCCCACTCCTCCTTTGGGGGGCGGTTCAACCGATCAATTACGCCATGATACACCTTGACACAGGGACTTGCGCTGACCCGATGGGCATGGCGTGAAATTTCGTCAAGATCCTTAGCTTTGGAAAGCACAGCCATGAAGCGCCGATCCTCCCTGTCCACCACGTGAAAGACGTGCCACTTATAGAGAATGATCGCCCAGGACACGACGGACACGCACAACAGCAGCGACAACACCACCTTCGCCACTATCCCCAGCGACATGATCACTTCTAAAGGACCAGCTTGAAACATCGAGCGCTCCTTCCGCTTGCTGCGGTTACCAAAGCAGCCTGTAACTTTATAAATTTATCAAACCTCTCCGCAAAAAGAAGGCTCTCCTTTGCGCGCCTGGCACCACTCATTGCCACGCACACAGCAACCCCTCTCCTCTCACACCATTCTTTTCAAGAATTTGGATGGAACACCCAGGTTGTTAGAGATTACCACCGGCTGCAGAACCTGGTAACAACGATGAATAATGGCGGGGCCGACGGGATTTGAACCCGCGACCTCCAGATTGACAATCTGGCGTCCTAACCAAGCTGAACGACGGCCCCTTTTAACGTCTCAGTCTGCGAGTAGCGGAGAATTCGGGTTGACAACACCGTTAAAGTGACGCGCACCACCTTACACTTCATCGCGACTCATCATCCACACCGCTCTGGCCAACGGCTGGACCTTCTCGCCCACTCTCATCACACCGCTGCCTCTCCCTTGCCTTAGCACCGGCTTTCTTGTTGGATTGAGCCTGAGATGAAGCCTCCCCATTCCTTCATGGTAGGCGGAACAGGGATCGAACCTGTGACCTCTGCCTTGTAAGGGCAGCGCTCTCCCACCTGAGCTATCCGCCCAATCATTCAAGTAACTGGCGGAGGGTATCAAGTCGCTATCAACCTTGTCAACCGCCAGCATCAACCACCATTCCCTCCGCTCACCATCACACCCCCCACCATCACGTAGCCGTTCGTTCGCACCCCCTTTCCATTCTTGTTCCAGTGGTCGTCCCATCATGCTGGACCGCTATTCGCAAATGATCAGGAGCCTGCCCCCTCATAGTTCGCCGCCTCTGCCTGGGAAAATACAAGTGGTGCACTTGCTTAAGGCGATTACGTTCCACAAAGGTATAAATTTGAGTGGTTGTAATATCGGCATGGCCCAGCATCATCTGAACGGCGCGCAAGTCCGCTCCTCCCTCTAGCAAATGCGTGGCGAACGAATGTCTGAGCATGTGAGGGGAGATCCGCTTCGTGATCCCAACCCGTCTTGCCCGTTGGCGGAGTAATTTCCAAAACGCCTGCCTGGTCAATGCCCGCCCGCGCCGCGAGACGAATACTTTGCTTGACGACCGCCCTTTGAGCAGCACCGGTCGCACATGAGTGAGATACTCGGCTACCAAGCCCCGTGCCACTTCTCCCATCGGCACTACCCGTTCCTTGGCACCTTTCCCGGCGATCCGCAGGAACCCTCCGTTCAGATCGAGTTGCGACACATCAAGCCCCGTCAACTCCGACACACGAAGACCCGAGGCGTACAGCAGTTCCAGCATGGCGCGATCCCGTCGCTCTTCAGGACTCGAACCAGCCGGCGTATCCAGCAATCGAACAATTTCCTGCTTGGTCAAAACCTTGGGCAACAAGACCGCTCGCCGCCTGACTGCGAGCGTCGACAAGGGATCGACCGCAATGATCCGTTCTCGCACGAGAAATCGGAACCACCCCCGCAATGTCGAGACAAGACGGGCAATGGAGGACGGTCCCAACTGCTGTTGCCTCAATGAAGCAAGGAAGGACGTCACCAGAGACGGCGGAATGGTATCCCTCGTCCCCCGACAGTGTCGCTCCAAATACCGCTGGAATTTCTCAAGATCTCGTCGGTATGACTCGACCGTATTGATCGACAATCCCCGTTCCACCCGCAGTCCGCTCAAATACCGCTCGATCAGGGGATCAAGCAGGGGACCACCACCTTGTATCGGGGAATGAATGACCTTCTGATCCACGTCGCGACATCCGTTAACAGCCCGTGGGTGGCACTATAGCCGATCCTGCCCCTTGACACAATAACAGCGGAGCACCGCGTTCTCCTTGACACCTCGCATCCTTTTCGATACTAGTCAGTTGTTGCGTCGTGTCCCTTGGCCCGCCGCACAAGTCCCATGTGGCCTCACCTGACCCATCCCAACACCTTTTTAACCCTGCACTGCATGGCCCGCATAACCATTATCATTTTGCTTGCTACCCTTCGACTGACTCTGCCGGAAATCGGAGGGGCGACCAGCAATCTGCCATCCAATACTCCCCCTTTGCCAACACCCTTGAGGCAAGCCAAACAGCTCATCGACCAGGGCGATGCGGACACGGCGGTGACCATCCTTCACCAATTCTTGGCCACCCCTCCACGCGCCGACTATCTGGACGATACCTATCTTCTCTTGGGAGCCGCCTATTACGACATGAAGAACTTCGCCGAAGCGCTTAAGCATTTGAACCTGTTGCATCAGCAGTTCCCTGATTCAGAGGTCCACGAACGAGGACAGCTTCTGCTGGCTCGCACCCATGCAGCCATGAACAATCCTGACCTTGCCCTGCCGCTGTTGGCCCACCTCCGCACGATAACCCACGATCCCGATATCAAACGGGAAGCCTTGAGGCTGACAGCGGACGCTTTCCTCCAGAAAAAGGAGTTCGTGCACGCCCTTCGCACTCTGGTGGAAGGGATGGAGGACAGTTCGGAACCAGAGGCAGCCAACCTGCACGAGCAAGTGGGGGCCATCGTCGACCATCTTGACCGCAGAGGACTCCAACGCGTGCGCCAGTCGTTTCCCCGCTCTTATCCTGGTGACCTCGCATCTCTCCGTCTCATCGACGACTATCTCATCCATGGAGAGGACCACTTGGCCGAGCGGGAAATCCAACACTTCCTCGCTACATTTCCCAGTCACCCCAGGAGTGCCACCGTTCGAGAGTCCTTAGCGTTAGCTCACTCAAGACTCAGGGCGAATCAGTATCTCATCGCCGTCATGCTCCCCCTTTCTGGCAAGCTTGGCCCCTTCGCCAACGACGTTCTGGAAGGCATTCACATCGCTCTGGAACAGGCCCGAACACAGGGAGACGGCCCTACCATCGGTATCCTGGTCAAGGATCATGATGCGGAGCGCCAGGGATTTCTTGACGACCTTTCGACGGTACTGGTCTACGATCGCCCTCTCGCAATCATTGGTCCCCTGTTGTCGAAAAACCTTCCAGCGATGGCCGAAATGGCGCAAAGACACCGCGTGCCGCTGATTACGCCGACCGCCACCCTGCCGAATGTCCGGCGGCTCGGCGGCTACCTGTTCAGTACGGCCGTGACCTACCAGATGCAGGCCGAACGTCTTGCCGCCTATGCTGTTAAAGAACAGGGCTACCACCGTTTTTGCATTCTTCATCCTACGACGCTCTACGGTCGAGAGTTGGCGCGGCTGTTCGCACAAGAGGTCCGTCGCCACAATGGAGAAATCATCGCTGTCCGATCCTATAAAGAAGGAGACACGGATTTCAGTCCACAGATTACCGCCCTGAAAGAAGAGGATCTGAAAAAGTATGGGCTTGCCCTCCCCGTCGACGTGCCACAGCCCGGCGGCAAGCCCTCCAGCCGAAAAGACAAGCGTCTCCTCTATACTCCGGGATTCGACGCGATATTCATTCCCAGTCGGTCAAGCGACATCGGCCTGATCGCAGCCCAATTGGCTTATCACGATATCCATGTTCCCCTCTTGGGAGCTAACGGATGGAACGCTCCTGATTTCGCCCGCACGGCGGATCGCGCGGTTGAAGGCGCCGTCTTCGTGGATGGGTTTTTCCTCGACAGCCCCAACCCTCTCGTGAACGATTTCGTGGAACGATACAAGAAACGTGTCCAAGCTCCGCCATCGCTGTTCGCAGCATTAGGCTACGATGCAGCCCGCGTGGTCATCGAAGGCATCAGACACGGCGCTACCTCCGGAGAATCCCTCCGCGAATTTCTAGCAACTCAGCGCAATCTCCCGACACTGGCCGGACCAGCCAGCTTCGCCCCCGATGGCATCCTCCAACGACCACTCTTTCTTCTTCAGGTCAAACAGGGTAAATTCGTGCAAATAGAATAAGTCTCGAACAGGAAGGGAGCTGCGGAGCGGCCATGAACCACCTCCATCAGGAGACTGCACCAAAACAACAGTGGCCACTCAGTCAAAGAGCATGGGGACTCATCGATGGTATAACCTGGGCGATGAGCGGTTTGAACAGCAAGACATTGAGGTTCAGCCTTTCCGGGGAGAAAGGCTAGTGTATGGATATCCTTGTTCAAGCTTTCCATACCATTTCGTACATGGGACTACCCCTGCTATTTGCCATAGTCCTCCACGAGTATGCGCATGGCTGGATGGCCGAGCAACGTGGAGACCAGACTGCCAGACTTCACGGTCGTTTGACGATGAATCCCTTGGCCCATATCGACCTCTTGGGCACAGTCATCGTGCCGATTATGTGCTTGCTGCTTCCTGGCAGTTTCCTGTTGGGATGGGCCAAGCCGGTGCCAGTCAATCCCCGCAACATGGATCGTCCCCGACGAGACATGGCGCTAGTCGCCGCTGCGGGGCCAGCCATGAATCTCATCCTGGCCGTTGCCAGCGCCTTCCTGCTGGCTCTCCTGCGTGCTGGAGAGCCAACCTTGTCCCCGCAGCAGCAACCGGATATTGAGGACACGTCCAGTCTATTCACCGCCATGGTACTGCGACCGATCGCCACCATGGCGTTTTATTCTGTCATCATCAATGTATTCCTGGCGCTCTTCAATTTAATCCCCATTCCTCCCCTGGATGGCGGACGGGTTCTGACCTGCCTATTGCCAGCTAAGCCGGCTATGGCTTTGGCGCGGCTCGAACCCTACGGCATGTTGATTTTGGTCGGCCTCATCGTGTTTGACAAGGAACTGCGGGTGATTCACACCATTAGCAGTACATTGGTCTCCGACCTGGCCGGCACAATTTTGTCCGCTGCACTCGGCATTGGGAGTCCTGCACCATGACAACGCTTCGGAAACGAGTCTTGAGTGGCATGCAACCCAGCGGTCTCTTACATCTGGGCAATTACCTGGGGGCCCTGGAAAATTGGAAAGCCCTCCAAACCCACTACGACTGCTATTTCTTCGTCGCTGATTGGCACGCGCTCTCCACCAACTACGCTCATACGAGCCGTGTACGCGAGTTCGTACGGGAAATGTTGATCGACTGGCTCGCCGCCGGTATCGATCCTGCCCGTTCCACCGTATTCGTCCAATCCCGCGTGCCGGAACACGCCATTTTGCACCTGCTTTTCTCAATGATCACTCCCATCTCGTGGCTTGAGCGTAACCCGACATATAAAGAAAAACAGGAAGTGATCAAGGATAAGGACCTTAGCACCTACGGGTTTCTCGGATATCCCGTTCTTCAGGCCGCCGACATCCTATTGTACAAGCCGGATTTCGTGCCGGTCGGAAAAGATCAGTTGCCGCACCTGGAACTCACGCGGGAGATCGCCCGCCGGTTCAACGACATCTACAAAACACCGGTATTCCCCGAGCCGAAAGAGCATCTCACCAAATTCCCCAAGGTACTCGGCACCGACGGCCGAAAAATGAGCAAGAGTTATCACAACACGATCAATCTTTCCGATCCAGAACCAGTCGTACGCCAAAAACTCAAAACCATGGTGACCGATCCAGCCCGTGTACGCCGAACCGATCCGGGCAACCCCGACCTCTGCCCGGTCTATGAATTCCACAAAATTTATTCGCCGGCTCCTGTTCAGGAGCAGATTGCAGGCGAGTGTCGCACCGCCGCCATCGGCTGCATCGATTGCAAAAAATTGGTGGCCGACAGGATGGTAGAGAGGATGACCCCATTGTGGGACGCCCGCGCCAAGCTGACTGACAATCCAGCCCATCTCGACGCGATCGTCCAAGACGGCAGCGAACGGGCCGCCAAGGTCGCCAAGGCCACCCTCGCCGAAGTGACCGAGGCAATGAAGATTTAGGACGCTCTGGAAAAGCCGCCGCGTCGCCTCCCTCGGCGAAAAACCTCGACCCACGAAGAGTGCCGGCCCTAACGCTCAAGCCGCTTCTTTAAGCCGCGGTAACCTTCGTTCATCACGGCATCGTGGTTCTTTTCCATCAGAACTCTGATAAAGGATACCTTGCCCAGAACATTCAGCAGCGGGTCGGAAAGCCCAACGTCCCACCGGTAGATGACCTCCGTCCCCTTGTTGAATGGCTCCAGCCTGAACGTGCCGACGCCGACTAAATCCCCCGATGACGTAATGGTCAATAACCGAGGCGGCTCAAATGCTGTGACCACCGTCCTGAACCGCAAAGTATAGGGCAAGCGGCCTTGCACCTCATGGTCAACGACCGAACCGAGTCGCGCCCTCGATGCCGGATCATGAGCCGTCGCTTTTTTCCAGCTCGTCCACCATGAGGGCCACTCGGTCACGTTGACGATTTCCTCCCACACCCGTTCCATCGGAGCATGAAAGCACCAGTTTGTGACGAAGTGATAGAGAGTCATCGATCTTGCGCTCCCTCGTTTCCCCCAACGGACTGGTTCAGGCAATCCCTTGCCTCAGACCGACTCTCGCTTCGACCATACGGTGATCCGTCTGCTCTACCACACTCCTGCCACGGCCGCTCCGCGACCAAGCCGGTGATGCCATTCCACACGACGCATTTCTTTTCTCGCTTCCAATAAAAACTAACCTAACGGCAACGTAATCTGTATCACTCTGTCCCGAATTGTATCCTTTGGTGTACTATCCCCGTATCCCATTGCGGCAAACTACGGTAAACTACGCAGCACGCACAGGTCTTGCAACATGAATCACGGAGAAGACCGATACAGGGCAAACCACTGCAGCCATCTCGCACAAATGAGCGGCGGACGATCACAACATATCCTTGTAGTCGATGACGATCCCGATATTCGACAAATCCTGCAAGATCGCCTGGAGTCCTACGGTTATCTCGTTGACACGGCCGCGGATGGACTGACCGCCCTCGAAAAGTTGAATCGTCTCACTCCTCATGGCGTATTTCTGGATATTCGTATGCCCGGCATGGATGGAATCGAGGTGCTACGGCGGATCAAAGCCCGCGACTGCTCGACGGTGGTCATCATTGTGACCGCCATGAGCGACGAGGACGCAGTGCCGTCGCCGATCGGGAAAGCGGCTCACGCCTATCTCCTCAAGCCGTTCGACTTGCCGAAAATCAAGCACATCGTCGAACAATGTTTCGAACGGCGGACGGAATCGGAGCCCGTTCTGTGAGAGTCATGCTCCGCGCCATCTCCACCGCGAGCTTCCTCGCGCTGTCCTTGACGTCGATTCTCGTTTCGGCCCGCGCGGAATCGACGGAGACGGGCCATGGCTCCTCGGACATCTTCTCGTTGCTCAAGGAAGAGTCCGTCAGCACGGCGTTGCGGCGAGAACAGCCGATCTCTCAAGCCCCATCCAACGTATATGTCATCACCGCCGAGGATATCCGCCATTCCGGCGCGATTGATGTGCCGACTCTCTTGCGACGCATTCCAGGCCTCGAGGTCATGCAGGTCACGGGGGCGGATTTCAATGTCAGCGTGCGGGGGAACAATCAACTGTTCGCCAACAAGCTGCTGGTCCTGGTTGACGGCCGCTCCGTGTACATCGACGTCCAGGGCTTCGTGTTTTGGAAAGGGCTGCCCATCACGCTCCCAGAAATTAAACAAATCGAGGTGATCAAGGGCCCCATCGCCGCCTTGTACGGCTTCAACGCCTACGACGGTGTCGTCAATATCATCACGAAAACACCGGATGAACTAAAAGGCACCACCGTGCAAGTGGGAGGAGGAGAGGTTGGCACCGTGTCTGCTTCGGCAATCCAGGCAGGCACGGCTGGCTCCCTCAAGTATCGCATCTCCGGCGGCTATGAGCAGACCCATCAATGGCGGAATCGCGACACCCTCGCCCAGCGATCCTCCAAATTCAACGCTCAATTCGAATATCCAATGCCAGATCAGTCAAACCTGACACTCTCCAGCGGATTGGTCCATATGGATCCCCACGACGGCCCGGTCGTGGGAGTAGGCAACACGATTCTGACTCCGGAGGTCGTGTTGCCCTACATCAATGGTTCGTATGATCGCCCCAATCTTTTTCTTCGCGCCTATTGGAACGGGTTTTTCGCCGATGCCGCGGCAATCCCCCATCCCCTTCTTCAGCCGTTTATCACGATTACGGACCGGGGCGGCAATTCCAATCTGGGATTTGCCAGCAATACCTACAATGTCGAGGGCCAACACTCCGTCTCCATTGGCAACATCGGCCGACTCACCTACGGCTTGAACTATCGCTACAACACGCTGTCTTGCGACTGCACCACCTCTTTTGAACGGGAGCATCGCCTCGGCGCCTACGTACAGGCCGAATGGTCCGTGTTCCCCTCCGTCACCGTCATCGGCGGGCTCCGCTACGATCTCCATTCGGAAATCAACCCCACGTACAGTCCGCGCCTGGCCGTTTTGTACACACCGGTTCCCGGCCACACGTTTCGCGCTCAAGCATCAGTCGGATACCGACCGCCGACCTTGTTCGAAACCTATCAAGATGTGCGGTTGAATCCTCTTGTTTCCAATCCGCTCCTCTCCTCCTCAAGTGCTGTGCTGGGATCGCGCAATCTTCGCCCGGAAGAGATTCTCTCTTATGAGGCTGGTTACCAGGGATGGTTCTACCGCCACCGTATCCGTGTCCGGGCCGATTTCTTTTACAACCGAATCTTTGATCTGATCGGCCGTTCATCGACCAGCACCGTGACCACCACGTTCAACACGGGCAAAACCGAAATTCTGGGCGGAGAAGTTGGCCTTGAGTTTCAAGCGTCCTCATGGCTAACCGGTTTTGTCAATTACTCATACCAACATATCACGAAAAACACCGATGGATTGGCGCGGCGAGGCGCCCCTCATTCCAAAGTCAATGCCGGTCTGCGAGCCGAATGGTTCAACGGCTTGAGCGGGGAGGCCGTTGTACACTACGTGGGACCGGCAACATATCCGGTGTCCGACTCATTCGATATTTTCAACATGTCGCCTGGCACCCGCGTGGGCGGATACACCCTTCTCAATCTCCGTGCGGGGTACCGATTGTGGGAACAAGACACAGGAACCGGATCAAGACGCTGGGCAGAACTCGCCGTCTCTGCGTTCAACGTGCTGGGCGACCATCGAGAGCATCCTTTAGGCGACCTTATCGGACGGCGCGTGATGGGGTGGTTGACGCTCAAGTTCTAACAACATAGCACAACCAACTCTGCCTAACACTCATGGAGCGTAGCAGGTCGCCCAGAAAAGTTGTCACTGTTGCCCTGCCCATCCCCGTTGAGGCCATGCAACAAAGACGTCTGTTACCAACCATACTGGTCTGGAGCATCACAGCCTGTTTTTCAGTTGCACTCAGCCTCACGGCGATGATTGCGCCGCTTTACGGTTACGAAGTAGCCATTCTCAAATCGGCTAATATCACTGCCTATAACCAGGCAGTGATCGGCTTTAAGTCTGCCATGCCTCATGACACAGTCTTCGTCGAATATGATCTCAAAGGAGATCTCACCATCGGACGAACCTACGCAGCCAAAATACGGGCGTCCAACGCCAATGTGGTATTGGCAGTCGGGTCGAAAGCCGCCGTGGCAGCGCGGCTTGAAATCCTGGACATCCCGATCATCTACAGCATGGTCCTACATCCAGCCAAATACGACCTAAAAGCGCCCAACCTAGTCGGCGTCACAACCAAAGCAATGATCGGCCAGCAGCTCGGCACGCTCCGAACCATCATGCCGAATCTGAAACGGATCGGTTACCTGTACGATCCAAACAAGACGCTGCCTTTGTCAGCAGAGGTGATCGCTCAAGCTCGACAACTCGGGATGACGTTCGTCGAACGTCAGGTCAGGACAACCGAAGAGGTGCCTCCCGTTTTACGGGAGCTGTTGCCCGAAGTTGAAGCACTATGGTTGCTCTCAGATAGCACGGTACTGACCGAAGAGTCGTTTTCGTTTCTGTTGCGCGCTGCATTTGACCGGCGCATTCCTCTTATTGGATTCGACCCAGAATTCTCCCGCCGCGGTGCTTTGATCAGCTTCTGGATTGATCCAGCCGATATCGGTCGCGAAGCAGCCGCCCTTGCATTGGCTCTTCTGCCTGGAACAACGTCCACAACGAGCAAATCCTTTACCCCCCGTCAACGAATGGCCTTGAACCTTGGCACCGCTCACTACCTCGGCATCACGATCCCACCGACGGTGCAAACCATGGCCGACGAGGTGTATTGATGTCGTACCCTGCTGACAAGCGTCGTCTTCCTTCAAAGTTGCTCGGTCTCAGCACGAAATTCGTGTTGTTCATCAGCTTGGTCATCATTGCACTTTGTTCGGGATTGAGCCTCTATTTTATCCGACAACAATCCAACGCGATGAGACAAGCCTTGGTCGAAACAGGCCTTATCCTGGTGAAGAATCTGGCCCATAACAGCCGGTATGGCTTGATTGCCAAGGATCTGGTGTTGCTTGATCAACTCATCAACGGCGTTATGGACATTGACGAAAGTGTCTATGTCGTCTTTACGGGGCCAGACGGCACACGGCTGACGGCGAAAAGCAAACTCAATGTGTATCCTGAGCGCACCATCGCTGAATCGTTGATCCGTTCCAGCGCAACCGAGGTGACCATCACACCCTTCACCGTAGATCACAGCCAACATCGCAATCGCCTGTACGATTTTGCGATCACCATCTATCGTAAAAACGAACAGAATTCTCCGGTTTTTTCATTTGAATCCGAAGAAGCACCGGATGAGGTCCAGCAGAGCGCAACGCGTCAACCCCTGATCTATGGCACAGTCCAAGTCGGTCTGTCGGAAGAAAAAATGAACCAGGCCCTCAACGCCATGATTGGCAATGTCATCCTCATCACCCTTACAGTGATCCTGGTCGGCATTGTGGCCACAGTGTTGCTCATCCGCCACATTACCACGCCTCTGAAAACCCTGGTTGCATCCGCCCAGCGTATCGCTGCTGGTGACCTCTCTGTTTCTGTTGAATCGACGACTCGCGACGAGGTTGGACAACTCACTCTGGTCTTCGGTCAAATGACCGACGCCTTGCGTGAGCGAGACGCCCAGGTCAAACAGGCCTACAGAGAATTGGAGAAGCTTAACCAGTCGCTTGAACAACGAGTCCGTCAGCGGACCAGCGAGCTGCAGGCCGCTAACGAAAAACTCAAAGAATTGGACCGATTGAAATCGACCTTTGTCTCCGTCGTCTCCCACGAGCTGCGCACGCCGATGACATCGATCAAGGGCTACATCGAGAACCTGCTCGATGGGTTGGCTGGCGCGCTCACCGAAAAACAAGCCCACTCCCTCGAACGGGTCAAGCACAATATCGATCGACTGACACGGATGATCAACGAGCTGCTGGATCTCTCAAAAATAGAAGCCGGGCGGTTGGAACTACATCTCGCGCCGATCGACATCGTGGACCTCGTGGAGGACGTCGTGGAAAACTATCAAGCTACGGCCCGTCAAAAATCCCTTCTGGTGCGGGTCATCCTGTCGTCTCCTCTTCCGCCGGTCCGGGCAGACGCGGATAAGCTGCACCGCGTCTTGATTAATTTGATTCATAATGCCATCAAGTTTACGCCGGAGGGCGGCGAGATTCGTATAGAAGTTACGGTGCGAGCCGACGACTTCGTCGAAGTAAGCGTGAGCGATACTGGTCTCGGCATTCCCTCCAACGAGCTGGGCAAAATCTTCGACACGTTCTACCGAAGTCAATCAGCCCCTGTCGAAGCCCGTGGAGCAGGATTGGGGCTAACGATCGCTAAAAATCTCGTAGAACTCCACGGTGGGGTCATGTGGGTGGAGAGCACGGTTGGGAAAGGCAGCCGTTTCTCCTTTACGGTCCCTGTGGCACAGCTCTTTTCTCAAGAGCTAGATTCCGAATCTTGAGCCGTTCCTCTCCCTCAAGACGGTTCAGATTCCACCTTCACACAGATGTCAGAAGACCTGGTAGAGACGGGGTGCCTCTCTTCGTCCGGTTTCATTGTTTCTGATCTTTACCGCACGCCGACGGAGTGCTATGGTGTTCGCCCAACACGCTTCTTCTCAACGTTTCTCGCGTATGATCCGAATGACCGTGCCCCCCCATCCCTTGCGTGGCCTCCTGATCGCCCAGTTCGTCGGCGCGTTCAACGACAACGCCTGGAAACTGATCGTGGCGCTCCTGGCCATCAGACAGGTCACGGCCTCACTCCAACCAGGACCAGACTATGAAACCGCCGTGCAGACCCAGACGGCGATCACGTTCGTGGTGTTCACCCTTCCCCTCATCCTGTTTTCGCTCCCCGGAGGCACATTAGCCGATCGTTTCAGCAAACGCACCGTCATCATCGCCCTAAAAGCCATCGAGGTGCTCTTGATGGCCGCTGGCGCTTTCGTCCTATGGAGCGATCCCTCCGGCTGGCTATTGCCATTGATCGTCCTTGCTGGTATGGGTGCGCAAAGCGCCCTCTTCAGTCCCTCAAAATACGGCATTCTCCCGGAGCTGGTCCCGCACGAACGGCTCGCCGCCGCCAACGGCCTGTTGGAAATGTGGACCTTTGCCGCCATCTTGACCGGCACGGCAGCCGGCGGCTTCTTGCTCCAGGTAGCAGGGGATCGTCCCTGGTTGGCAGCGTTGGTGCTGACCATCTTTTCGGTTGTCGGACTGCTTGCCTCGTTTCAGATTCTTCCGGTCTTGCCGGCTCGCTCCCAAGGGGGGATCGCAGCAACGGTCCGCGCGGCCCTAGCCTCGATCCGTGCCGAGCGTCTGTTGCAACTGGCCATCGCCGGCGAGATCTTCTTTTGGACCATCGCCAGTCTTTTTGCACAGAATGTGCTCGTCTATGCCAAGGCCGTCCTGTTGTTGTCGGATGATCAGTCCGGCTTGCCACTGACGATGTTATCCGTAGGCATCGGGATCGGCGCCTTGTTCGTCAGTCGCTTCTCAAAACAGCACATCGAATATGGCCTGATCCCGCTTGGTGCAACTGGTGTTTTTCTGACGCTCACTCTGCTCGGCGTGCTCATGCCCTCCCTTTCCGGGACATTCATTTTGATGGGCATACTGGGAATCGCCAGCTCCTTCATCTTCGTTCCACTGAACGCTATTCTCCAATGGAAATCGCCGCCGGATCAGCGCGGCGCCGTCATTTCGTGCTCCAACACTTGCGTCTTCACTGGAATCCTGTTGGGTTCGCTCACCGGCGGCATACTGGCCAACGCCGGCGTCTCAACCAGCGGAATTTTTCTCGCCACCGCCGCCGTGACATTAGGCGGAACAGTATGGGCCTTCCGACTGCTGCCAGACCTCGTCATTCGACTCATGTTGGTCATCTTGACCAACAGTCTGTACCGGATTCGAATTATTGGACAGCACCATGTGCCCCCAACCGGCGGGGCGCTGTTGATCCCCAATCACATGTCGTTCGTGGACGGATTCGTACTGATGGCCAGCATCGATCGGCCGATTCGGTTCGTCGTGGACACGGCCTACGCCGCTCATCCGCTCCTCAAACGGCTCATGACCATCATGAACGTGATTCCCATTTCATCGTCCGGCGGTCTCCGGATGATTCTTCGGGCGCTGCGCGCCGCCGGCGAAGCCCTCGACAACGGCGAGTTGGTCTGTATCTTCCCGGAAGGCCAGATCACACGCACTGGCACATTGCTCCCGTTCCGGCGAGGATTCGAGCGCATCATGAAAG